>CAYTRQ010000009.1:0-31795 GCA_964440025.1 uncultured Polyangiaceae bacterium
ATTCGTTCTCTCCCCCTCCACCGTGAGGACGCTGGAGACCTCTCTCGTCAATCGGGCCCCGGCCCAATTCAATCTCCGAGAGCTCGCACGGCTCCAGCTCCACGCCCATGGACACTCCTACCACTTTCGCATCGTTCAGGGCGATCTGGTCCCCACCGATGGTGCTCCCCCTTCACTTGGCCTCTCCGTCCAGGAAGTACTGCCCCGGGTGACTCCCCTGGCCGCGGTGCGAAGTCAGAACCCCGGAAAACCAATTTCCAAGCCGGAACTGACGATCCGCATCACGAAATCCAAGGAGCAAAGTAATCCCCAAACAGTCACAATGCATCTCGGCCGACTGACCACTTATCACGAGCGAGCCGTGCAAAGGCTCTCCATCGAAGGCACGAAACCCGACTACTATGTGGAGCGAAGCGCTGTCGTCGCACTCCTCGATTTGCTGTAAAAGGCGCCTTCTCCCCTGACCTACTCCAGCCCCAAGGCAGCCCCGTGAACCCAGCCCTCACGGCCCCGAGCATCGAATTTGACTCGGTACCACTCACCCTTGCGCCCCGTCACGACAACCCGCGCTCCTGACAAAATCCGTTCAACCACCTTGGACTCGCGATCCGGAGCGGAGCGAATGAGCGCCGTCCGCCAACGGACGGTCGCTTTTCCCGTTGCCGGTGTGATCTCGTCTTCCGAAGAGATCACCTGCTCGGGCGTCTTGAACTGCAACACGTAGTAGACTCGATAGCCGGAGTACTCCGCGGGAACCCCCTGCACCTTCACGGACGCCAGGCCCTCCTCCGCACAGCGCAGGATTGCCTTCGTCACCGAGCCCGGCAAATCTGTGGATTGACCGCTCGTGACCTTGGTCACTTTCTTTTCTTCGAAGTCGAGATCCATCCCGAGCGACAAAGTACCAAAGGCACCATTGGCAGCAGGGCAACTGGCCAGAGAACGAAGCACCGAATGGACGAGAGAATCAGAGTCCAGTTCATCGCAGGATGTATGCTTATCCCCATCCTCGTCGATGCAGCTCGTGATGATCGGTGGACCGATCTCCAGACGATCGGTGGGCTTGATCTCTTTGGTCTCCGAAGACTGCTGCGGCTCCTGTTTCGGTTCATCCTTCCCCTTTTCCTCGACGGCAGTCGAAGATTGTTCCCTGGGAGCCTCCGGAACCAAACTGACTCCCGCCAGGCGCGGCCAGACGATCCCCACGGCGAATCCCACCAGAGCAATGATGCCCACGCGACTCAGAGGCTGAGCAGACTCCTCTCGAAGAACCCGCGGGCTTGCTGGTGTCCCCGCGGCGCCCGAATTGGAGCGCCGGTTTTTCAAACCACTCCTCCTGGGTTGTCAGCGAGCTTGGAGCGTTTCCTCGAGGAAGTCGCTTTCGATCGGTGAGCCGAAGGTCCGATCACGAGGAGCTCCGAGACCGGACCACGGCTGGTGACGCGAGAATTGATGTTGCGACGAGCTCCCACGCTCTCGACCTGAAACTCGCGATAAAGCTGGCGAGTCATCCGGACGTCGGAGTTAGAAAGGACCGCCGCGACGCGACGACCCACGAGCTCTGCATACACGCGACAAAGCCGCTCATGCTCATCCTGGTCAAAGGGAAGATGATGATACTCGGCAAAGCGCGCCGTCTGAGAAACCGGCACATACGGGGGATCAAAATAGACGGCGTCCCCGGGGCGAGCCTCCGTCACGGCTTCTTGAAAATCGGTCACCTTGAGCTCGACCCCCTGGAGCGCGGCAGCTGCGGCTTTCAGCCGAGGCTCATCACAGATCTTCGGCCTCACGTAGCGACCAAAAGGCACGTTGAATTGGCCCGCTCGGTTGACGCGATACAACCCATTGTATCCCGTCCGATTGAGATAGATCATCCGCGCCGCGCGACGTACGGCTTTTCTCGGAGACAGGCTGCGGATCCGATAGTAGTCCTCCTCGGAATGCCGCATCTGGCGAAGCGCAGCGATGACCCCCTCGACATTGTCACGGACCGCCTGATAGGTCTCGATCAGCTCTCGGTTCTGATCCGAGAGCACCGCATGACGGAAGCGTCCCTCTTGGGCCAACGCAAAAAAGATCGCCCCGCCCCCGACGAAGGGCTCGAAGTAGGTGTCGATCCGATCCGGCAGGCAAGCCAAAATCCTGCGGGTGAGCTGACGCTTGCCTCCGGCCCATTTGAGCAGTGGAGCAGCCTTTGAGGAGGGCCCTTCCGACATGGGGCCAGTTATCTACCCGCCTTTGTCGGACCCGTCCAGCAGCTCGACGACGTCCTCGAGGGCCCAGGCATCCCCATGGCAGCGAGCTCAATCGACTGCGAGGCGCGTTTTCAGAAGCCGTCGATGGACAGACGCTGCATCATCTTCTGCAGACCGAAACGGCTGACGCCCAGGGCTTGTGCCGCTCGGGTCCGATTGCCTCGATTCGCCTCGAGGGCCTCGATGACCAGCGTTCGCTCCAGCTCGTTGAGCTTGTCTTTCAAGGTCTGGGACTGTCCAGTTTCCGCCGTCGCCAACAGCTCGGGACTGAGATCCGAAAGGCCAATCTCTTGGTCACCAAGCAACAGCACCCGGCGGACCTCGTTTTCCAGTTGGCGCACGTTCCCCGGCCACGAAAAATTCCGCAAGCGCTGACGCACATTCCGCGAAACCGTTCGCCCCCCCTGCGGATCATAGCGAGAGATGAAATGATCCACCAACACGTCAATGTCCTCTGGTCGTTCTCGCAAAGCTGGGAGCCTCACAGGAACGACATTGAGCCGATAAAAAAGATCTTCTCGAAATGTCCCCTCGGCGACCATGCTGCTGAGATCCCTGTGGGTCGCCGCGATGATGCGCACGTCGACTCCTCGCGATCGCTGAGCCCCCAAGGCGCGCACCTGGCCATCTTGCAGAACGCGCAGCAGCTTCGCCTGCATGGCCAAGCTCATCTCACCAATCTCATCGAGAAAGAGGGTGCCTCCGTCGGCTAGCTCGAAGAGTCCAGCTTGATCACGGGAGGCGCCGGTGAAAGCCCCGCGTCGGTAGCCAAACAACGTGGACTCGAGAAGCGCTTCGGGAATCGCCGAGCAGTTCTCGGCAATGAACGGTCGATCGGCGCGGTCGCTATTGCGCTTGATGGCCCGGGCGACGAGCTCCTTGCCGGTTCCCGACTCGCCGACGAGGAGCACCGGGACATTTGCGGCAGAAACGCGGTCGAGCAACTGAAGCACTCGAGTCATCGCCGGGCTGCGCCCCACGATGTCGGAGTATTCCCCCCGCAAGTAGACCTCGCTGCGCGCTTCGGAAAGCTCTCGCGCAGTGACTTCGAGCTGGCCCTGGGTGCGTGCCAACTCATCCTCCAAACGTCGCTCCGCACGGCGCGCCCTCCGCGCTACGCGCCGCAGATGCAATCGATCACGCTCCTCGGAAACCGCTAGGGCCGTCACCGTGCCGATCAGCTGAGTCCACGACAGCTCCTTCGGCCCAAAAGCCCCCGGCCGCATTCTATCATCCAGGTAAGCAACACCAAGGGTCGTGCCATGAGCCGTAAGCGGTACAGAGAGAATACTACGCAACTTCAAGGCATGGGCGCTGCGTTGCCAGTCGGTTCCCTCTCGTTGAGCGTCCACGGTCACCACCGGACGGCCTTCGGCCATTGCTCGCGCTGCCATGGTTCGACTGAGCTGCAACTGCTCTTCACTCAAGTCCTCCCGGCTGAGATTGCGCGCCGCGCGAACGACGAGCCGATCTCCCGGCGCCGCGAGAAGCATGAGACCTCGCTCCACGCCGGTCCAAAGCAAAAGCAGGTCCAGCGCATGGCGAAGCAGATCGCGCAATCCTCGACGTTGGCTGAATGTGCGCAACAAGGATTCAACGTCCGAGAGCTGGGCCGGCTGAAACCCTTCACCGGAGGAGGCGAGAGCTTCTTGCACCCACGAGAGTTCGGAGACCCGGCTTTTCAACTCCGGTCCTGCTCCCGCAAGCAAACACGACGCGACGTCACGAGCCCGACAGTGCAACGCACGAGCCACCTCGACCTGACCAACCGCGAGCGCCAGTTTCCGCCCCTGGATCAGAGCCGGGCCAGCAACGATCGGCGGGCTCTCCTCGGCAGCCACAGCCGTCAACTGGGATAAAACGGGAACGGCCTCACCTGCCTCGAGTCGTCCGTCTTCGCTCTCACGTGCCAAACGCCGAGCCCGCGCACCCCACCAATCGATGCGCGCTTCGATCGAAGCCACCTGCGAGGCGAGATCGTCACCATCAAGCTCAAGGGGCCACCCATGGTTCAACCGGCGGGCCGCCGCACGCAGTCGATCCTCGGCGCTTCCCCGAGCGAGGAGCTCCCCACCACGCCGGGCCGCCTGATGCCCGCGCCGACCGGTCAAGCCGTCGGCCAGGCACAGTTCGATGAACCCAGCACAGCGGGAGTCCGAAGAGAGACGCGCAAGACCGACCCCGCGCTCCGCACGCTGCTCGAGTTCCTCGACCGCTCCGAGCAGGGATAAAACGGAAACCTGGCCAAGCACGGCTCGCGCCGCAGCTCCTTCGTCTTCCAGGCTCTCGAAGATCCGCTCGGCACGTTCGGCGGCTTCGAGGGCTTCTGCCAACTGTCCCGCATCACTGGCCGCCGCCGCCAGCCCCGTGGCATAGGTGGCTTCCTCGACGAGAGCCCCTGCGGCCGCGCCGAGATCCCGCGCTCGAGCAAACGCCTTCATCGCACGTTCGGCACGCCCCAAAGAATGCTCGATCATGCCACTCACGCCATGGAGGCGGGCGGACTGCTCGTCGTCCGATGAAAGGAAAAGGCCATTTTGTGCCTCCTGCCAGCCTTCTTGGGCGCGACCTTCCGCCAGGAGAGCCAAGGCCCGCGTCTCACAAACGGGTGGGAGCGGAGGCTGATCGTGAAGCAGCTTCAACGCTACCTCTGCCCGCTGCTCGTCGACGGCACGCCGCCCCTTGAGCGCCAACACTCGCGCCCGAAGCTCCTCGGAAAGGTCACCGGCCAGCAGGTTCTCGATGATCCCATCGGCCTGATCCCGATCGCCCCGGCGACGCAGCCAATCAGCCTTCAGCAGCTGCGCCTGGGGCAGGTCGTCCCACTGGTCGAGCAGAAGAAAGGCTCGGAAGCTCTCCCCCCTCCGAGCGAGAATTCGCGCGGCCTTCAGCGCAAGCTCACTGGGGATGGGCTCGAGCCTCTCGATGGCCGCAAGAACCTGTGGACGGACGGGAGTTTCCGCTAGAGCCAAAGCCAGGCGGACCGGATCCGAACCGCCAGGGTGGTCTGCACCTTCCTCCAAGGCAGACGTCGAGTCCATCTCCAGCAGCAGATGCGATGGAACGCAGCCGAGTCCGAAGCGGTAGGCGCCTCGAAGCAGCCACTCGGCGAGCTGGTCGTCAGGCTGGGCTCGGCTGATCATCCCTGCCCAATGAGGTCCCGCAACGAGACTCACGAAGCGACAGCGTTCGTGCAGCGCCAAGTTCCGAATGATCTCTCCATGGATCGGAGCACTCAACCCGCTCTCATCGCTCTCCGCGTCGATGGAGCCCAGCGGCCTCTCATCCAGGGGCTTTTGGGACGCGCCCTCCTGAAACAATACCGAATAGGTTTGGGACAACTGACGCAGCCAGCTGCCACACCTGCCGGCGACCTCGACGTGCACCTCCCGCCCACCCTTGCGCGTCTTGAGAAAAACCTCCTCCCGACGTACCGCCAAGTAGGTGGAACGGACCCGGCGCTCGAGTTGCCGTGTGCGCTCGCGTTCGAAACCCTCCGGGCCATGCTCGGGCGTGAACCGATCCAGTTCTCCGAGCAGCCAGGAGAGGCCAGGGCGACGTTCGGGCGGCTGGGTCAGAATGGGGCCGAGGAGGCGCGCGAAGGGAGGAGGCAAGCGAGCCTGTTGTCCCCGGCGCGGATCCGACCCACCTCGCAAAGAAGGATCGAGGATCTCGGCGCAGGTGAGCGCCAAGGCAAACAGATCCCGAGCGCAAGCTCGATCCCTGCGGCCGACCACGGCACAAGCCGCGTCAAGGTAAGCTGGAGTTGCTCCTCGCAGCTCGTCTCCGTTCTCTGTGGAGAGCCCCAGATCGAGCAACATCACCCGGCCGTCATCACAAACGAGGAGGTTGTCCGGTTTGACATCCCCGTGACTGATTCCTAACAAATGAAGCTGACGAAGTGCCGATCCCGCCTGGCGAAGAACTCGCCCCGCTAGCTCCGTGGCTGGGGCCGCGGACGGTTCGAGCGCAAGGGGGGACGAGCCCTCCAACAACTCGAGGACCAGGGCCAGTCGTCCCCCCGTGGACCCAACCCCAAAGAGGCGAGGGACTCCGCCCCCCCCCGCGAGCAACAGCGTCTGGGCTTCTCGTCCCAACGCGTCCTGTCGTCCCGGCAAAGCAACCTTGAGCGCCAAACGCCGCACCGCTCCCGTCTCGGGATCGACCGCTTCGGTCTGGCGCACCTCCGCGCTCTCTCCGGTTCCCAGCAGTCGTCCCGGGATGAGGGCTGCCACCTCCGAAGGACTCAGCCACGGATCTGCCAACAGAGTTGGCGCTTCCTCGAGGCGCTTCACCCAGGAATTTAAAAGGGAAAAGAACTAGCTGTCAACTCGGGCAACGTCGTTCGTCGAGCACGCACCAGGAGCGGCAGCGGGCGGCCTCCAAGCTCCACCGTGGCAGCACGACGGCGAGCTATCGACCGCCAGCGCCTCGGCCCCGGTTCAACAGGTACGCGGGGCGGTCCCGCCCGGCTGGCGGGTACGCGGAGTGGCGAGCTATCGCCCCAACGCCTCGGCCCGGTTCACGATCCGCGGAGTAATGAAAATGATCAGTTCACCCCGCGAATCGCTCTTTCGGCGCCGCTGAAACAACAGACCCAAGATGGGAATGTCTCCAAAGAAAGGAACCTGGTCGAGGTTGCGCCCCGTATTTCTCGTAAAGATCCCGCCGATCACCGCGGTATGGCCATCCATGACCAGCAGCTCCGTTTCGGCCTCTCTTTTGAGAATGGTCGGTTCACCTCGAGCCGAGGTTTGGTTGAAGTCGGGCTCATCCCGGTTGATTTTGACGTGCATCTGCACGCTGCCATCGGCGGTCACGTGAGGCCGCACCAAAAGCTGCAGCTTGGCCTCCTGGAAGGTCGTCTGGACTCCTTGTGCCGAGACCTGGGAAAATGGAATGAGGGTTCCCTGGGAGATCCGCGCCTCGAGATTGTCGAGCGTCAAAATCCGCGGGCTGGACAGAATGCGCAGCATCCCGCTCGATTCCGCAGCGGAGAGGCGCACGGCTAGATTGACGTTGTTGTCGATCGAGCCAAAAGTCAGCCCCAGGGCGCCACCTTGCCCGGTCCCCACCGCCGCCGGCATGTTCACGGCGAAATTCGGTGTGGGCACCTCACTCGCGAAGGGGCTCAGGCCTGCTGTCGGCGTTTGCCCATCCGAAGCGCCACCGGCAACGCCGATCGAGTTCGGAAAAGCAAGGCCCGTCGGATTCCCGGTCGTCGGTGAGACGGTTCCCGAGCCTCCCCATTGGATCCCCACGTCATGAGTGTAGCGGCTGGTCGCTTCGACGATACGCGCCTCGACGAGCACCTGAGGCGTCTGCGTATCCAGCGCCCGGGCAAGCTCCTCGACTTGATCGAGAGCCCCACTCACGTCACGCGCGATGAGCGTGTTGGTCCGCTCGTCGATAGCGATAGAACCCCGCGGCGAGAGAAGCACCTGAACCCGGTTCGCCAATTCGTTGGCTCCAGCATAGCTCACGGGGATCAGACGGGTCTCAATAGGAGCAAGCTTCACCTCCATCTTGCGGCGCTCCATTTCCATCTCCCTCTCCCGCTGCAGCTGATCGAGAGGAGCGACCCGAATCATATTGCCCTGCTCGACCATGCCGAGCTTTTTGGACTGCAAGATGACCGCAAGAGCCTGATCCCAAGGAACATTACGGAGGCGGATGGTCACCGTTCCGCTGACGTCGTCGGCCACGACGATGTTGCGCCGTGAGACGTCTCCAATCAGGCGCAGGACATTGTGGATGTCTGCGTCCTTCAAATCGAGATCGATACGGCGACCGCTATAACCTCCCGCCTGGCCGAGGGGCTTGGGACCAAAAGCACTGGCCTGTTCTTCGTCGCTCTTCTCAACGTCGAGCAGAAGCTCGCCGCCAGAGCTGATCGGAGGCAATTCTGGTCCGGACTCTTCGGTCGTAATCGTACGAGACTTGCGTGCCGCCTGCCCGTCCTTGCCCACCCCGGTGACGGTCGAAGGGAGAGAACCTGGCTCGTAAAAGGCCCAAACGAGCTTATTGCCCAGGCGCTGCACCGAACTGGTGACGTCCGTATCCCGCCGCACCTCGATCAGAACATCACGACCCCGACCCGTACTCGTCACACTGTATACATCACCTCCGTAAGCCCCCACGTCGAGACGCCGCGCCAGAGCCTCGGGCAAAATCGCATTCCTGATCATCAGCGTGGAACGCCCCTGACTCTTGTCTTCGCTGCGAAAGCGAGCGCGTCCGTCAAGCTCGATCTCGACCTTGTCACGAAACGCGTCTCGCTCGAAATCGATGTCGGCCACGCTCACCTGAGCTGGCGCGCTCGATGGGGTGAGATTCTTGGCTCTTTTCTCCCGAACGGAAATGTCCTGCAGAGGACCGAGTGGTCCTTCCTCGAAGCGCACCAACAACAGGCCATCCTGAGCGTCGAGAGAATAGCTGGCATCCTTGGTGAGCGTAATGGACACACGCACCAATCGCCCTCCCTTTCCCCGGAAGGTCTGCGCCATCACTCCGCCGACGACACCTTGTCCTTCGGTAATGGCGGTTGGGGCTCCCTTGAGCGCGGCGTCTTTGATATCGATGACAAGCCGCTTGCTCGCACGTTCTAACCGGGCTCCGTAGGTGGGCCGCCCCTCCAGTTCGATAGCGACGGCTCCCCAGTGGTTCTTTCCCTGGGTGACGCGGACGTCGGTCACTCCCTGGTAGTCGGCTCCGAAAGCAGCAGAGCCGCAAAGCAGGGTAGAAGCCAGGATCAAGCACGAGAGCGGACGGGACATGTTCATGGATTTGGGGCGCATGCGGCGTCTCCGGAAGCAAGCCGCGAGCTGTTCACGGCACGATGGAACCCTACCCGGCCCGTGGAGGAAGGAACAAATTCCTAGCGACTTTCCGTCTCTTTGTTCGAACGTTTGCGTCTTCTCGTCGCCTCGGCGGCTTCCATTTGCGCCAGTCGTTCCTTGAGCTCGTCCAATTGGGACTTGAGCTCCTCTTCGCCTTGTTGAGGCGCCCCCTCGGCGGTCAGCTCGTCGGTTCGCAGCGGAATGACCCGCGTCGCGCTCGGCACGTCCGGGTTCGAGGGATCGTCTCGGACCAGAACGAGATCTCCGTCCCGGATGCGATCGACTCTCCAATTGACTTCGTAGGCGGCACCGACACCACCACTTGGCTGAACGACGGTGGCACGCCCTACGAACTGACCTCGGGTGACGACATGACCCACGCCGGCAGGGTCGAGCAACATGGCGCGATTGGGATTGGCACCGGTCACGATACCAATGAGCTTCAATTCTTCGATGGCATAGTCCTCGAGAATCACGTCCCGTTGGGAGCGGACCGCTCCGCGGGCATCGTCAACAAACGCCCGTGCATAGTTGCGAAATGGATCTCGGCTGCGCTCCGACTCGACGAACGCCGCCTCCTGAAAATCCACGGCCGGTGGGATCTCGGATTCCTCTTGAACCTCCGCAGCCTCGTCCTTTCGCTCTCTGGGCTGGCTCGGCGCTCCCGTACCCGTAACGATCTTGTCTTCCCCACAAGCACTGACAGAAACAGCCAGGAGGACGATGGGCCAGAGGCGCTTGCTCAAGACTCGCCCCCTCATTTCTTTCCTCCAGCGGCCGAGCGGCGCTCCTGTCCCGCTTTCGAAGAGCTTTCACCTTCCAAAGCACGAAAAGCCGTAGCCAGGCCCGTCACGTCCACATAAACGTCCCGATCGACCACCTTGGGATTCTCCAAGGTGATGTTTTCGATATTCATAATCCGATCGCTTTGCCCGATTCCATAGAAGAATTTGGCAATTTGGTGGAATCTGCCCGTCAATTCGATATTCATCGGGACCCGGGCGTAGTACTTCTCCTTGACTTCGGGCTGCGGCGACCAGGCGACGAGCTCCACGCCAGAGGAATTCGCAACCGATTGGACGGCAGAAAGAAACGCCGGATACTCGGTCGTCGGCGGTAAGATCTTGTTCAATTCGCGCTGTCGTTCTCGTCGACGGGCCAGTTCTTCGAGATCTTTCTGGTACTCCTTTTCCGCTTCTTTTGCCTTCTTCAGTTCATTCTTGAGCTGACCACGCTTGGTTTGGGCCGCCTCGATTTGACCAGCCACGTCACTATAGAAGACCACGTAGTAGGCCAGCCCACCGAGGACGAGCAGGCCGAGGGAAACGCCGATCCTGGCCGGCAAGGGCATGCGCGCTAGTGCACTTTCAGCCATCAGTATTTCACCTCCGCCTCGAGCGCAAAATCGACGACCTCGATGCCGGTCTCGCGATCGGTGGACTGCTTGGCCGGCAACAGCCGAATTTTGTCGAAGTAGTCCGAAAGATTCATCCGCTTGGCCAGCTCCGAAACGTCCTCTGCATCACGGGCGGTCCCGCGGATCCGCAGAAGCCTGGACTCTTCCGAGTACTTCGTCAGCCACAGACGGCGCGGATCCCACGAAGGATTATATAACGCTAACGGATTGTCTTTTCGGATTTGGGCAAGCTTTTCCGGATCGATGCTGGGTCCCATGCCCGGAGTCAGCAGACGCGCCAGTTCAAGCAAAACGGCCGTGGGGCCCGTCCGTGCGCTTTGTAACTTGGCGATCGCGTCCTCCCTGGCTCGCATTCGCTCGAGCTCTTTGGTGACGTTCTCATGATTCGAAACGGCAGCCTTCGAAGCATCGATCTTCGCCTGGATTTCGCGGTTTTTCTTTTGCTCTTCAGCAAGACGAGTCTCCTGCATGCCGTGGAACACGAAGAGAAGCACGAGTTCCACGAGCAACGCGCCCATCGCGGCAACAACCCACAGCTCCCCACCCGCGCCCGCTTCGATCCGACGCTTTTTCTGAGGAAGAAGATTGATGCGAATCATTGACGCACCTCCTTCTGTCGACGAAGCGACAGCCCCAAAGCCACGGAGAGCTGCAAGGCACGCTGAGCAAGAACATTGGGATCGACCCTCTTGTCCGTAGAGATGAGTCCCTCGGTGGGCATCCACGTTTCCACGGGGATCCGCGAGCGCTGTTCGATGGCTTGAGCCAGAGGCGCAAGTCCAGCGCTCCCTCCGGTCACGAAGATCCGACTGATGTTGGCGTCCCCTCCGGTAGCCATGAAAAAGTCGAGGCTCCGTTGGATCTCCGCCGCGAGTGAATCACAGGATCCATCGATGATCTGCCCCACCTGTTCAGGCACAATCCCTTCAGCATCGCCTCCACACTTGTAAGCCTCGGCTTGTTCGAAGGGGACACCAAGGCTCCGCTGGATCTCGTCGGTCACCGAATTGCCACCGTTTGCAATCTCTCGGGAAAAGGCGCTCACGCCGCCTGAAATGACATTGAGGCTTGAAACACTCGCCCCCACGTTCAAGAGGGCAACCGTACTTGTGGGGTCGAGGCCCCGTGTGAACTCGAAGAGATTCTGGGTGCAGAAGGCGTCGATGTCACAAACGACGGGCTTCAATTTCGCTGAACGCACGAGTTGAGCGTAATCCTCAATCTGGTCCTTCTTCGCGGCGACAAGCAAGACCTCCATCTGGCCTTCATCGGGCGCTCTGCGAAGCACCTGATGATCGATTTGCACGTCCTTGATATCGAAGGGAATGTGCTGCTCCGCCTCCCACTGGATCTGCTCATCCAGCTCATCATTCGTCATCAACGGCACCGTGATCTTGCGAATAATGGCCGCCTGGCCTGAAACGCTAATGGCCACATCTTTGGACCGGATCTTCGCGTCACGGAAGACTTGCTGGAGCGCCTCCGTCACTGCCGAGGCATCCATCACCTGGCCGTCGACGATGACTTGAGGCGCCAAATGCGTAAAGCCAAAGCGCACCAGACTGAGCCCTCGACGGCTCTGCTTGAGCTCGCAGACCTTGATGGATGTGGTCCCGATGTCGACTCCGACGAGATTTTTGCCTTCTCCCATGCGCGCGTCACTTCAGAGGGGTGGTCCGCAAGGCGAATGCTGGTTGCGAACGTTCTGAAACTGGTGAGCCCGATCCTCGCACTTCGACGCAAAGCCAGCCAAGAAAACTCCAAAACCCAAGCTAGGAGTCGGGAAATCCTAGCAGGGGCCGGTAGATGACGCCCGGCCCCCATTTCCGCTCATCGAGGTGGTTTCTTCCGAAGCCTCGCGGTCCTTCTGAGGCACAGGGGGTTCCCATCGAGAAAGAGTTTCGACGTGATCCGTAAAGGGAAAGTACGGAAGTCCTTCCATTTCAATCAGCTTGTAGCCAGCGGCCAGAAGGGCCCGCGCATCACGTTCGAATGAATCGAGCCCACAACTCAAGTAGATCAGCTGCGCCGGCGCAGAGCGCTGTAGGCCAGCCAGCAACTCGGGATCCAGCCCCTTGCGTGGTGGATCCACGATCACGGTGGTTCTCCCCTCCGCGTCTCGGAGGGCATCCGTGTGGTCCTTTGCAGGTCCTTGGAGCACCTGACAGCGCACCGAAGACGGCAACCGCTCAATCCCCTTCTTGAGCCCGGCGAGGGAGTGCTCCCCCATCTCATTGAACACCACCTCTTGCCCTCGTCGGGCTAGCCCAAGACCGATGGTTCCCACGCCCGCGTAATACTCGATGACTGGTCCAGAAGAGACCCAGGAATGGATCCGCCTCACCGCGCGATCGTGAGCTACGGGGTTGGCTTGGCCGAACGCCCCCGGTGGAAAGAAGATCTCGGCGTTCCCGCTGCGATCTCTCATGTGTTCTGGGCCATGAAGATGGAGAAAATGCGGGCCGAGCAAGGTATTCGTGCGGCGGGGTTGGAAGTTGAGAAACACACTATGAACCCGGGGATGAGCGCTGAGGCGCTCGGCCACTGCCAACGATGAGCCCCATCCAGCGACTTGTCGTTGCCGATCGGCGCAAAGGACCAGCACGACCTGGACCTGAGCGCTGGGCCTCTCGACGGCCAGTTGCACCGTTCGGAGAAGGCCACTGTGTGTGTCCTCCCGATAGGCCGAAAGACCTAGCTCGCGGCACAACGAAAGCAGCTCAGCCGTCACTTCGACAATGGAGGGATGATGAAGGGGACAGTCGGGAATATGCACCAACCGATGCGTTCCTCGCTCGAAGATGCCGACGCGAGGGCCCTCGGAGCCCTGCCGAACGGACAAACGCACCCGATGACGAGTGCCCAGTCCCGGGCCCGAGCCGAAACGCAACCGAGCTCCTGGGGCCTCCCGCGCCAATACCTCAAGCCGATGACGCGCTGCCGGCGCGATACTTTCACTGCCAAAATGCGGGCAACCAGGACACGCCGGTTGATGATGACATCGACTTGTCACGCAGCCCCCCTCACCGCCAAGGCCTGGGAGCGCAATGCTTGTTTAGGGGAAAATCCCACGCTGTTCGTAGACGGTGATCAGACGCCGCAGTGCTACCGCATAGCAGGCAACCCGATAGGAACAGTCCAGTCGACGGGACATGTCATACATGCGCCGAGAGCCGGCCTTCATGGCCGATTGAAGCCGCATATCGACCTCGCTCTGGGGCCAACTTTCACTCCGGCGATTCTGCACCCATTCGTAGTAGCTCACGGTAACGCCCCCCGCATTGGCCAGCACATCGGGAAGGACCTCGATCCCCTTCTTTCGCAAGATACGCTCTCCACCGGGATTGCACGGACCATTGGCCCCTTCTGCAACCAGTCGAACGGAGAGCCGCTCCGCCTCGCTCGGTCCCACCTGATTTTCCAACGCCGCCGGCACGAAAATGTCCGCCGGGAGGGAAAAGAAATCCTCCCGAGTGATCGCCTGCCCATTGGCATAACCCGCGATCGAACCGTGCTCCCCCACGTAAGCCTGAAGGCGGTGAGGGTTGAAGCCCTCGGGGTTGTACAGGTAACCGGTATGATCGCCCACGCCAATCAAAGAAACACCCAGGCGACTGAGAAGCAGCGCCGTGTGGCTTCCCACGTTGCCGAACCCCTGAACGATGAGCTTCTTTCCTTGAAGATCGAACCCGGCCCGCTCCGCCCAGTCCACTATGCAATGCACAACACCCTGTCCCGTGGCCTGCGATCGGCCGAGGGTCCCCCCCGAAGCAATGGGTTTTCCCGTGACCACTCCTCGATTGGCCTGGCGGTTCACGACGCCAACCGTATTGACATAGGTATCCATCGCCCAGGCCATGGTTTGCTCGTTGGTCCCCACATCCGGAGCCGGGATATCGTAGTCGGGCCCAATGTTCGAACCAAGAGCATGGATGAATCGCCGAGCGATGCGCTGATTTTCGCTCAAGGAATGGTCATGGGGATTGTACTTGATCCCTCCCTTTCCTCCGCCAAAAGGCACATCAATCAGCGAACACTTCCAGGTCATCATCGCCGCCAGGGCCTTGAAGTCATCGAGGCTGGCTGCATGGTGAAAGCGGAGTCCCCCCTTGAAAGGCCCCAGAATATTGTTGTGCTGAATGCGGTAGCCCTTGAAGTGACGGTAATTCCCGTCATCCATCCGCACCGGAAAGTGTACAATCAGCTCGTTCTTCGGCTGGCTGAGGATTGAAATGAGATAGTCGGGCATTCCGACACGTTCGGCCGCTGCGTGCAGGTAGGTCTGCACGACCTCGAAAAAGTGATACTCACCACCTTCTTCACTGACCTCGCCATCCTCGGTGCCGGGGATCACCGAATGGGGCGGCGCCGAAGAGGAAGGTGAAGGCGATGACTGAGGCGGAGTAGAAGACGAGTTTCCAGAATCCACACCCCGAGTCTCGCATAGACCCGCCGCCGGGTGAAATCGCCGGCCGTCAGCGAAACCAAAGCCCGTAGAGGTAAACCACCGCACCCACGATCAAGAGCGCATCGACCCGGTCGAACATTCCACCGTGGCCGGGGAGAACAGAACCAGAGTCCTTGACTCCCATGGAACGCTTGAGGAGGGACTCGACCAGATCGCCTGCTTGGCCGAACAGCCCCCCAACGCCTCCTAGAAGCGCTGCATGCAGAACGGGCAAACTCGGCAGATAGGTCAATGCGGCGATCACGGCCACCAGAGTGGAGAAGATCACCGAGCCGAGCAGTCCCTCACGGGTCTTTTTCGGACTCACCGCGACATAGAGCTTCGTTTTCCCGAATAGCCGACCGAATGTGTACCCCCCTGTGTCCCCCATCCAGGCCACGGTCAACGTCAGGAACACGTACAGGTGGCCTTCCGCAGCAAAGTCCCGACGCATCAGGGCAAGGCAAGCAAAGGTCAAGCCCACGTAAATGGGAGTCGCCACCCCTCCCAGCAGCCGGAGCGCCGCCGTGCCCATCTCTCCCAACCGGGCGAGAGTCAAAAACGCCATCGAGAGAGTGGCTCCGATGAGAGCGGTCAGCAGAACGCGAGGATCTCGAGCGCCCACGTAGGTGGCCACGGCGAGGCCTATGGTCACTGCTGCGCCGACGAAACGCGAGACACGGTCCCGCGCGTGCGTCATGGACAGAAGCTCCCAGGCAACTTGCCCGGCGGAAAGACAGGCCAAGAGCGCCCACCCCCACGCGGGTCCCCAAAAGAGGAGCACAAGGACAAGGGGCCCCAGCGTCCCGGCGGTCAAAAAACGGATCGCCAGATTGCTCATGGCCCCCTTGGGCTCGGGCGGGCTCTGATTGGGCCCGGAAGCAGATTCAGAGCCTCCCACGGTGAAGCTGGAGGTATCAGCTGGCTCTGGGAGCCACAAGCGCCGGAGCGTGCCTCAGCCTCCCTTTCGTTGCTATGGGGGCGGGGAGCCGTGGACTTTTTGCGCCAATTTCTCCGCTCCAGAGCCCCTTTGCTCGCTCTCTCGTTCCTCGCGGCCCTGCTCACCAGCATCGCCGGTGGGAGGACCTTCGCGCCCGGAATCTCTGGCTTACGAAAAGCCCTCGAAGAGGAGTCGAACATGACGGTGCACCAGTTCTCCTGGGAGCCCAGCCGACCGGCAGCCATCGAGCTCGTGTTCGGCCGCCCTCTTCTCTTTCTTGCGAGTCGCAACGACGAACCGAGTGAGCTCATGCGTGCCTTCATCCGCCTTTCCCCAGAAGGCCAGCCGCTGAGTGTGACGCGACTCCGAAATCTCAGTCAAACGGATTTGGCCAGCGAGGACCGCCTGGTCACCGACCAGCGTATCGCAGTCATCCGTTCCCGCGACGCCGGAGGAGCACAGACGCTCAGCGTGTTCGATCTTTCGGGCCAAAGAACTCCTCAACAGCTCGATTGGCTCGAAACGGCACAACTGCTCATCACGAGAGTGCTCGAATTCGGCGACACCGCAGGACTAGGACGTACGGATCTACTCCTCCCCGCTACCGCGCGATCCGCCAATGTCGAACGGCAGGGGAACATTTTGCAGGTGAGCATCGATGATCGACAAAAAGCCGTTCATCTCGATGCGCTCTTCGATCCGCAAACCGTCGTCGATTTGCAGGAGGGTCTCGAGGCCATCCCTCGAGAGGCAACGCCAGCTCCCCTTCTTCATTGGGCGGCGGATGTCGGGCGTCACCTGGTCGGAGCAAGAGCCATTGCCTGGCTCGAAGGGCAGGTTTTTTCTTGGAAAGATCGGTTCGTTCGGGCCCGCTATGCGGCAACGCACGAGCCCGAAAAAGCCAAGCCGCCCCAAAACGTCCCTCAGCTTCCTCGGCCCCAGACAGCCAAAGAGAGCTGGCCTGAAGAGCCACCTCCATTTCCCCCTCAGGCAGTGCCCTCCCCATGGCCTCATCCCCAAGAAGGGGAAGGCCAGTGGGTCCCCAGTGGTGAGGAATTGCTCGGAGCTCCTCGCTGGGGGAAAGAGCCTCTATTTTATGAAACGTTCGTGAGACCCGATCCCGAGCGCCCCTATGCCAAGCACCGGTTGGTGATCATGGACACCAGTCGCCTCGATTTAGGTCTGCGTGCCGGCTACGAAGACCCGAGACCCCGCACTGGGCCGCCCGGCAGCGGGCACGTACCTCGCGATCCAAGCGTGTACAACCGGATCGTGGCCACCTTCAACGGCGCCTTCAAAGCAACGCACGGAACTTATGGGATGAAGGCCGAGGGGCGAGTCTTGATCCCTCCTGTGCAAGGAGCCGCCACGGTCCGCATCGACCCGAGCGGCCAGGTCGGCATGGGCACGTACCGCGGCGCGTCGCAGGAAGAAGGCTCGCTCGAAAACGCCGTGGCCTACCGTCAGAATCTCGATCCCCTAGTCGCCCGAGGAGAGCTCCTGCCCACAGGCAGAACGAATTGGGGAGACCATCTTTACGGAAGCAGCGTGGCCGCAGAAAGAAGTGGCCTTTGTGTAACCAGCGACGGTCACCTGATCTACGCTTGGTCGAAAGAGGCAACCGGCAAGAGCCTCTCACGCGGGATGCAAATGGCAGGGTGCACGTATGGGATGCACTTGGACATGAATCCCGGACATTGCGCATTCACCTTCAACGACATCGAGAGCTTTCAACCTCTCAAAGCGCGAGGCCAGGTGCTCACCCCTCACATGCAAGTCAACGCGATCCGCTTCGTTCGCTGGTCGCCCAAAGACTTCTTCTACCTCGCCGTACGCAAGCCGTTTCCTAGCGGAAAAGCAGCCGATCAGTACGAATGGGCCCCAGCCTTCGGGGCCGAGCAGACATCCCACTTTCCCGCCATTGTCAGAGGAACGCGCACCTTGGCCGGGATCGAAATCGAGGTCGAGCGGATCGATCTCGATCAGGCGCGATTTCTCCTCGGCGCCGGTACCGAAGAAAGCCCCAAGGTGGAACAGGTGCCGCCCCCAAAGGCTGTGGACGCTGTCTGGACCTTGGGTCACGCAACACGAGGGAGCCGGCCCGGCCTGAGCATCGGGCGCCATCGGTTGCGCCCCATGAACCGCAAATATGCGACCCTCGTGCTCCAAAAAGACGGGCCGGTGCAACTGCGCTTACCGGGCTCGATTGTCGAACCGTCGGCACGAACCAGCATCGTCCAGCTCCCCCTTTTGGCTCGAGCCGGAGAACTCACCGAGTCGGCGCGAAGGCTCACCGGCCTGCGCAAGCACGGAGCGCTCTGTCTCGACGACCGCGGATACCTGTGGACCGGGCGCATCACTCACGATTCTCCCGCGCCCCTGGTTCTCGCGCTGGTCGAACTGGGCTGCGAGACCATCGTCGAAATGGATCGAGGTTCCCATTCGCCCGCAGAAGCTCACTCTCTGAACAGTCGAGGGGCTGCGCCCCTGTCATCAGCGAGTAGCTTCATCGCGGCTATCACCCGTCCTCCTCAACCCAGAGCTTACGAGTTTTGAGTTCACTCTGCCGTTTACGAAGGCTTGTCCTGGATTCGCCTTCTTTTGACGATGCGTTCCGGCAAAATTCGTTCGATCCGCCCACTTTCCGAATTGCGATAGCGAACCTGCACCACGAGCTTGTCCTCGCTGGACTCGGAAAGAAAAATCCGCTCCTCACGAAGAAGGCCATCCGCGTCGGGCGTATCGCTACGCACCCAAGTCCCCAAATGCTCGGGAAGCGGCTCCAACTTCCCGAAACGCTCCTCCTTCGCCCCGGGAACATGAGACATGAATAGGGCAAGATAGGCGACGGTTCCCAGCGCCGCCACAGCGAGCATGAATATGACGAAATTCACGGGCGGCGCGAGCATAAAAACACCTCGCGAGGGAGCAAGCCCCCGAGAAAAGTGGCAAGGTGCCCGCCAGAGCGTCTCGGAAGCGTTCCGGTTCGCGTCCATCACTTGATCCTTCCCTCCGAAAACGGATGCTCCCAGGACCGGTGAGCGCTCCTCGCCCGACCCCCGCATCTCCGTGCTTGCCGGAGCCCCCTCCGACTGGTGAGATGGCCTGGAAGTGAGCGCCCAGCACCGCGACTTGAGCCAAGCTGATGGATCCCCCGAGGAGATCCTCGAGCAAGCCCTTTTCGCGCTGGCGGATCTCGCCGAGCAAGCTCCTCACGCCGCCCTGGAAATGCTCGACTCCCTTCCTGCGGAAGTGAAGGCCCAACCGGAGTTCCAGTTCGAGCTCGCCGTTCTCTTGCGAAAGACCTCTCAACTCGATCCAGCGTGCGAGGTCCTCAGCCAACTACTCGCCCTCGAGCCGGAGGATTCTGATGCTCACTACCTGCTGGGAGACGTGCTCGAAGATCGAGGAGAAAAAGAGCAAGCGCAGATGCACTTTCTCGAAACGCTTCGGCTCGACCGCACCCAGTATAGACTCTCCTCACCTGAGCGAACGGACCTGCACGAAGCCATCGTCCAGCATCTTCGCGCAGCGCTCACTCGGCTGCCCCTCGAGCGACAAGAACCATTGGCCAATGTGAAGATCCTCGTCGAGGACTTCCCCAGCCCTGAGCACGTGAAAGCGGGCCTGGATCCTCGAGCCCCGCTGTTGCTCGAAGAGAATCGTGCCCCCCTGGACTTACCTACGGGGCCAGCCACGGTGCTGATCGCCTTTGCCGGCAACCTCGCGGACGCCTGGGCGGAGGAGTCGCTCGAAGAGCATCTCCATGCCACCGTTCAACGGGACCTCTGATGAGAGAACTTCATGAGCGGGCCCCTTCCCGGCCGCGACACGAGGCCACCGGGCCCAATCAGCAGGCCGCTTGGGCCTCGAAATCCTCAGGACGCTGGACCGCATCGGAAACGACCCAAGGGACTTCTTCCGGGCGAATACCGCACCAAAAGACCTGCCATCGCTCATCGCGATGCATGCCGTCGCAAATGGTCTGATACCACCCGTTGATGGGATTGGTCGGACGACTCCGCCAGTAGAACTTCGGCGTCCGTTTACGCATCTCCCACCAAAGATCCTGACCCAGCCCCTCTCCTCGAGCCACCGGCAACACGGCAAACTTGGAGAGGAAATCTCCACAAACGCCCTTTTCCAACAGGGCGAGCCCGCGGAAATTCTGTTCCACGAAAAGAGCCTCGGGAGCCCTTTCCCAGAACTCCGAGACAACGTTGCGCTGGAAGCTCTCTCTGAGGAGCTTCTCCAGACGTGGGCGGAAACCAGGCTCGTAGCTGGAGTACATCCGCACCATCGAACCCCATTTGAGCAGTGTACCTTCTCCCTTCACCGTAAAAAGCTCACGAAGAAGTGAAAGCGGCGAAGCGAACGAGACTGTCGAATTGCGGATCCCTTGCTGCCGCAGGACTCGCAGCACTTCGACCCCGCGCTCGAGCCAGATTTGCTCCGCATCGCTGAAGATCCCACGCTCGAGCAAGAGATCGAGATCACGAACCACATTGATCACACCAATGCCCGCATGATGAGTGGGCAGGAAATGCCCAGGCTCGAGCTCGATAGGAGCCCCCCCATGGGGGCCCATCCCGCCTTCTCCACGCAATATGACAACCTTGCGCGGGCCGAGAGCGGCCGCCACTCGAGCCAACAGAGAACTCTCCCCGCCAGCCTCCCCCGCGATCACCGGCAAGCGCCCATCGGCCAGGGCGCGGGTCACGAGGCGCGCCGCGCTTTCACCCGAGTTGAGCCTCACAATAGCTGAGGGGGCTCCGGCTTCCTCGAAGACCGCCGCGAGGGCTTCGAGATCGGACTCCGGAAGGGCCCCGTCGACTCCGGAAATGACCGACGGATAAAGCCCCAACTGACGCAAAAAGACCAGTTGCTCCGCCAACGAAGCGCTGGCCTCATCCACCACCGCGCGCGATGGAGCAACCAGCGCAAAGCTCCCGCGGGGCAAGGAGCGAAAGAGCCGCAAATAGATCTCCGCTTCGGCAGGGCGACCCGTGCTCTGCAAGAACGCGAGGACCATTTGACCCACCGATGACTGCGACGGGCTCCGTTCCCGACTATTCACGCTCGATCTCTCCGAAAATGCGTCGCCGCTCCCGCGCACAAGCGACGAGCTCTCGTCGGTCTCCTCTGACTGCCTCCGGGGCGGGAGCAACATGGGTGCGAATGACAAAGGGCTTCGATTGGCCCGGAGGAATGGAAACGTAAGGCCCCTGCACTTCGACTTCTACGTAGCGACCATCTTCGTTCGCGAAGATCTCCACCTCACCCTCCCCAGGTGCTTGCATCTCCGCGGGACTATCCTCGAAAAGCTTGAGCATCAGTAAATCATCCCAGAGCTGCCCGACGAACCCCTCTTGGCCGTCCGCATGGAGCTTCAAGCTGCGCCCTGGCTGGAACTCTCCGTGATCGTAGTAACTCATGCCGTCGGCCTTCTTGACGGACAGAGCGCCGTGAGGAGCGATGGGCGTCAGTTCACTCGTGCCAGTGGGGTAGAAAGTCAGTCCCCCAGGAATGACACGACTGATCTCCCAACATGCCATGGGAAACGGCGCCGAGCCGCGATTTTCTATGCGGTACTCCGCGTCGAAGCACCCGCTGCGTCGGACAGTGAACCTCTTTTGCACGATCACGCTGCGCGAACCAATCGCCGCCTCGGAGCTCTGAAGCTGCACTTCATCGGGGGCGGCGCGAAGGACTTCGTAAGGCTCCGAATCCACGGCGGCGACGGGGGGCCACCCCCAATCCGCCTGCGGACTGGTCCAGAAAGTTGCCCCCCAGTTGGAGGGATGGATGTCCGGTCCCGTCAACAGGTCCCGCTCCGCAAACCTCAGCTGACAGACTCGACCTCCTCTTTGGGGATCGATGGAAAGCGCCAGATCACCGGCCTCGAGGGTCAAGAGCTCCGTCATGCCCGGAACCTATCTGCATGAGGTTGTGCCGGAAAGTCGAGTTCTTGGGTCCTTTGCCAAAGCTGTGGCAAAAGCAAAGGGCCATGCCGAAGTCCACGATGCAGCAAGACATGACAGGTCCACGCCTTCGTTCGCTTCCGCTCTGGTTGTCCGGACTCTTGATGGCTACGGCCATCCCCTTTTCCGCCGGGGCGGATGCCAAGACGGAGGCCAGATACCCCTATGATCCCGCCTGCCCTTGGGGGCGCATCGCAAACGGCCAGGGCATGCTCCATCGCTGCCTCAAGGAAGACGAGGCACGCTCCCTCCTCGGGCGCAATCCTAGCGAGCTCAAGTCGCGCAAGGTGCCTCGGGACAGCGAAGACCAACCCAAAGAGGCTCTCCCGGAGGAAGAGGAAACCCAAGACGATCAGAAATCGGAGCAGAAGGAAGTCGAGATTTCCATTGGCCCGATTCAAGCAGACAAGGGCAACATCACCATTGGCGCTCTGGACAGGCCGATGGATCGATACAAAGAATGCGTCGACCAACACGGGGGACTCGACGATCCAACCGGACAAGTGGTTGTGCGTTTCCTCGTCCGGGTCGAACGACGCAGGGCCGAGGGGACCGAAGTCGATTCTTATCAAGGCGTGAGCCCGGAGCTCGCCCGATGCATCGCCGACATCGTGGATCGCCGGCGGGTGGGGACTCCGGAAGTCCCCCTGACAGGAGCTCGGCTCACCTTCAAGCTGAGCCAGCGTCCCCAAAAGATGCCAACCAACGAGCAATGACGCGCTAAGCGACAACGAAACTCGCTCGTGGACCACGGAGAAGACCAAGCGCCATTTTTCGAGCCGGGAACGAGCCGAAGAGCCCCTCACTTTCGAAAGCAACTCGCGTGCAACAAAAAGACGACCTCGCGGCTCTCTACAGAGAGCGCTCGACCAAAGCCGCAAGAGAGGCCGAGGCCCTCGCACGTCGAGGACATCGCATCGGCAATCTCCGCGGCGTTAGTTTCGCTACGTTCGTCATTGCCGGCGGCATCTCCTTCTCCTCGGGAAGCGTCCCCGCGGGGGGGCTCTCGGTGGTCGGGCTCATCTGCTTTCTGCTGCTCATTCCCTGGCATGACCGGGTGCTTGCCAGAGAGCAAAAGGCGCGCCGCCGCGCCCTGCAAAATGAGCACGCTCATTCACGGGTCACAGGGGAGTGGCACGAACTCCCCCGAACGGGCATGCTCTTCGCCCCCAAGGAGCATCCCTATGCTAGCGATCTCGACCTATTTGGCGTGGGCTCCCTCTATCAACGCATCAGCGTGGCCCACACTCGCTATGGCCAAAAGCTCCTCGCCGAATGGCTTCTGACCCCTTCCAAGACGCAGGAGGAGATCTCCGCGCGAGCCGAAGCCATGCTGGAGCTCTCTTCGAAGCTGGAACTCAGGCAGGAGTTCGAAGCGGAAGGAATGGCCCTCGTCGAAAAGCGTCGCGGAACCGAAAAGATCATCACCGATGGCCCGGATCCCCAGCCCCTTCTGAACTGGGTTCGCGCTGGCACACCATTGCCCTTCCCGATGCTCCTGAGCATCTTGTCCTTCTTGCTCCCGGTCGCGACGCTCACAGGAATCATTCTCCAGATTGTCCACGGCACGCATCCGATCGCGTGGGCAGCCCCCCTCTTGACCGGCGTCGCGCTCCTGAGTGTCAGCCGCAAAGCAACCGGGGAGACGTTTGCGGCGGTTTCGACCACCGAAGGGGCATTTCTTCGTTACGGGGCGCTGCTGAACCTGCTGGAAAACCTGAGCGCAAAAAGCCCCTGGATCCAGGAGCGCGTGCAGCGACTCGCCACCTCGCAAGGAAAGAAACCAAGCAGCATCATGGGTCGCTTCCGTCGCCTCGTGGGCTGGTACGATCTTCGCCACAACGGAATGGTCTATCCATTCATCAACGCGCTCTTGCTCTGGGATCTCCATTGTACGAGAGCCTTGCTTGCCTGGCGCCTCGAAGTCAGGGGGTTGATCGACACGTGGTTCCAAACCATCGGCGAAATGGAAGCCCTCTCCTCACTCGCCGGCCTGTACCACGACGATCCTGGGATGTCCGTGGCAACGATCACCATGCCCACAGACGGTGAACCCTCGGCATTTTCGGCTCGAGGCCTCGGACACCCGCTCCTCTCTCCTCAAAAACGAGTCGAAAACGACGTGGCCCCCTTCGCGCCGGGACAGGCCCTCCTCGTGACCGGCTCCAACATGTCCGGAAAGAGCACCTTCCTCCGCTCGATCGGAGTCAATACCGTGCTCGCCTTTGCTGGAGGTCCGGTCTGTGCCCGAGAGCTCTCTCTGCCCTTCTGTCACCTCGGGACGAGCATTCGCATCGCAGACTCGCTCGCAAGCGGCGTCAGCCATTTCTATGCTGAAGTGCAACGACTCGCTGCAATCGTTCGCGCAGCGAAACAGCAGAACGAACGCAGCGGCATGCCCGTCCTCTTTTTGCTGGACGAAATCCTCCATGGCACCAACTCCCGAGAAAGACAGATCGGCGCCCGGTGGGTCCTCGCGGAGCTCCTCGAGCAACAGGCATTGGGCGTCGTGACGACCCATGACATGGAGCTTTGCCGCTTGCCCGACCATCTCATGGACCGCGTGCGGCAACACCACTTCCGCGAGAGCGTCAGCGAGACGGCGAGAGCCCACGGCCTCGCTGGCAGCATGACTTTTGACTACACGCTCCACGACGGGCCCGTCCGTTCGGGCAACGCCTTGCGCTTGATGCGACGAGTGGGACTCGATGTGCCGCTCGAGGGACCTTGACCCCCGTCGACCGAGGGACGCCTGGGCAATTTCTTCCTTAAGTACCTGACTTTCCAGGGAGTTTCTAGCAAGGTGATCTTGACGACAGGACGGACAGGTTCCATGGTTTTTAAGATGTGCCGAGTCTGGCAAAGTCCGGGCGACAGTTCGAACGGACTGATTCTTTCCGCATGAGGAAGGACAGCCGAACGGACCGAGGCTGAGACGGGAATCTCATTGAACGATCAGGACGAAAAGACACGCGTCACCGAAGTGGTGCAACCGAATCAGCCGCGCGACAGCGGTGGAACGGATTGTCTTGTCGTGATTTACACAACCGAGCGAGCCCTCCTCGGCAAACGCTTCGTTCTCGACAGCTCGCCGGTCCGCATCGGCCGAGGGCCTGATAACCATATTATTCTCGAAGGGGACAGCGTCAGCAGACGTCACTCGCACCTCGATCTGCGACAGAGTGGACGTTGGTTCGTGGTCGACGACCGAAGCACCAATGGAACCTACGTCAACGAAGAGCAAATCCCAGGAGAACAAGAGCTGAGCAACGGCGACCGGATCAAGATTGGACCGACAATCCTCAAGTTCCTCTCGGGTGCCGACGCCGAGGCAAAATACCACGAAGAGATCTACCGAATGACCATCATTGATGGTCTCACACAGATCCACAATAAGCGTTATCTCCAGGAAGCACTCGAAAGAGACGTCATGCGAGCCCGCCGCCATGAACGGGATCTTTGCGCGCTCATGTTCGACATCGATCATTTCAAGACCATCAACGACCGCTACGGACACCTGGCGGGCGACCACGTCTTGCGAGAGTTGGCGCGCATCGTGGCTGACCGCATTCGCAAAGACGAAGTCTTCGCCCGCTATGGGGGCGAGGAGTTCGCCCTCATCCTTCCAGAAACAGCGCTCGAGGGAGCACAAAAGCTCGCCGAGTCCCTGCGGGAACGCGTCGCATCGCACCAATTCATGTTTCAGGGAGAGACGATCCCCGTCACCATCTCCATTGGCGGCGCCCAGCTCACAGGTGATCTGAGTGGTCCCGAGCTCCTCAAGGCCGCAGACGAAAAACTCTACGAGGCCAAGCGCGGTGGTCGAAACCGCGTGTGCGTCTGAGCTCCCTCGAGGCGCGACGGTCGACAACGCGTCGGCGTCTCCCTCAAGGCGCAGCGATCGCCAACAGGCCGGCGTCTCCCTCGAGAGCCCTTGAGTACCGCGGAGATGCAGTCTAGGGCCGAAGTGTGGGACTGAGCGAGCTACCTCCACCACCGGAACAAAATCCCGGCAACGATCTCCCCGAACTGCGGATCAGACCGCCGGGGCCCCAGTCGCGAACCTGGCTTTCCCGCGGGGTCAGGAGGCTGCCCCCGATGGGGCCCGCGCCGCAGGAAAAGGGGGAGGCATCAGCCAGCGCCGTGCGCTCGAGCGCCCCGGCGGGCACGATCGTGTTGTCTCGTGGCAAGGGGGCCAACGTGATCGACGTCGATTCCAACCGGTACGTCGACCTCGCCGCCGGTTTTGGCTCGCTTCTTTTGGGACATTGCCCCCGGGCGATCGAGCGGGCGCTCGAGCTGCAAGGAGCTCGACTTCATCAGGCGCTCGGAGATGTCTACCCGAGCGACGCCAAGATTGGGCTGCTCGAGCGACTGGCACAGTTTCATCCCGACCCAGACGCTCAGGTCATTGTCGGGCAAAGCGGTTCGGACGCGATCACCGCGGCCGTCAAATCGGCTGTACTCAAGACCGGCAAGACCGGCCTCGTTGCCTTCCGCAACAGCTATCACGGTCTGTCCTACGGCGGGCTGGCCGTCAGCAGCCTTCGCCAGGGCTATCGAGCCCCCTTTGCGGAACACCTCGCCCGCGATGTGAGTTTTCTTCCCTATCCCACCGCAGAGTCCGAGTTAGCGCCCGTGTTGAGCCAGCTTCGCGAGGTCCTCTCACGAGATCATGTTGCCGCCATCGTTGTCGAGCCTATCCTGGGACGAGGCGGAGTCCTGGTACCTCCCCTCGGCTTCCTCAAGAGTCTTCAGGAAGCGGCCCACGAGCACGGCGCGCTCGTCATCGCCGACGAAATCTGGACGGGCCTCGGACGCAGCGGTCGCTTTCTGGCGGGACAACGAGAAGCCGACTTTTCCCCCGACCTGCTCTGTCTCGGCAAGGGCCTCGGTGGTGGAATTCCCATCAGCGCCTGCCTGGGACGCAAAGAAGTGATGGAAGCGTGGCGCCGCGAGGACGAGGTGGTGCACACCTCGACTTTCGCGGGAGCACCGCTGGCATGCACGGCGGCCCTCGCCACTCTCGACGCCTTGGGACGAGGCGGGCTCATCGAGAGATCGGCCGAAATCGGCGCTCGATGGCTGACTCGGCTGGAGAAGCTGCTCGTCGGAAAAGGAGTGCTCGGTGTACGAGGGGAAGGGTTGATGATCGGCATCGAGGTCCCTCAAGGGCGCGGACCGCAACTCCAGCAGGCACTCCTCCGGCAGGGGTTTGTCGTTTCTACGGGCGGAGGAGAGCGGGATGTGATCGTGCTGACGCCACCGCTGATGATCTCTGAGGAGCTTTTGGAGGTTTTCGACGACGCCCTCCTTTTTTCACTTTCCACTCTCAGGTTTTTCTAACCTCTGAGCTTGCAGGACGACGCCCTTGTGGTTCACCAGTACCCGGTTGAACCGATCTCACCCCCAAAGCGCATGGAACGTGTTACCCGAGCGCCCGGGTTCTCGACTGCGGGCAAAGATGCTTCTCTTCACCCGCACCAATATCGCAATATCTTGAAAGTCATCGCTGCCAATGCCACCATGAGAGAGTGAGGAGCTTCCATTTACTTGTCGTTGCTCTTTTTGCTTGTGGTGGGACTTCGGCTTGCGTCAAACGCCTCTCCAGCGAGCCCTCTGCACCTCCGAAGGCCACGAGCAATGCCGAACCGCATGTGCCGTTCGGATCGCGCCCCCATGACTACGTCGACGGAAGCTTGCTTCCCACGATGGGGCAGTCGCAACGCGACGCCGCTGTCAAGAAGTTCTACGAGTACTGGAAGGACAAGTACCTCAGGCCCGCCTGCGAGCCGGGGCAGCTCGTCGTTCACGCCCCAACCAAGCCCGGTAACCTCACGGTGAGCGAAGCTCATGGCTACGGGATGATCATCCTTGCCTACATGGCGGGTCACGATCCCGACGCCAAACAGCAATTCGACGCGATGGTCCGCTACCATCACGATCACCAATCTGGGATCACGAACGGCCTCATGGCGTGGTCTCAAAATCGGTCTTGCGCCGACGTGGGCGGGGACAATAGCGCCACGGACGGAGACTTGGATATCGCCTATGGCTACCTCCTAGCAGACAAACAATGGGGAAGCTGTGAGGAGGTCAACTACCGGGCACATGCAAAATGGGTCATTGATGCCATCAGCGCCCGCGGACTCCACAGGAAAGGCATCTACCCGCTCCTTGGCGATTGGGTCACCTCCATGGACAAGAAGCACTATCGAGGAGCTCGCGTCTCCGATTTCATGGGAAGCCACTTCCGCGCCTTTTCGAGCGTCTCCTCCGATCCGGTCTGGACGGGCATGATCGATACCACTTATTGGATCGCGGAGACTCTCCAGGTCACCGCAGCCCCCGAGACGGGGCTGCTTCCCGACTTCGCAGAGCACCTCCAGCACGGCAAACCAGTCCCGGCGAAAATGGGTTTCCTGGAGGGAGCCCGGGATGGCAGCTATGCTTATAACGCGTGCCGCATTCCGCTACGCATGGGCACCGACTTTCTCCTCAATGGCGATCGACGAGCCCGGCGAATCGCTTCCCGCATCAACGAGTTCACCAAGAAAAAGAGCGGTGGAGATCCCCAAAAGCTCAGAGGAGGCTATCAGCTCGACGGCACCGAAATGGTCGACTATGAAACCATGGCGTTCACCGCTCCCTTCGCCGTCGGCGCAATGGTCGATCCCGACGGCCAGGACTGGCTCGACGCGCTCTGGCAGCATACAATCGAGCGACCCACGGAGAGCTACTATGAAGATACGCTTCGAATGCTGTCCATGATCGTCCTCTCCGGCAACTGGTGGGCACCAGAACGACTCGAAAGTCCTTGTACCCCTGCTCAGCAGTGAGCCTCCGGCAGCGCAGAAACTTTGCCGTTGCGCTTCACCCTTGCGTGCCCCCGTTCTGGCAGCCAAGAAGACACCTGCCGTGGACACCGATCCAGATCCAGCTATCACCCTTTCCGCCTCCTCGCTGATCAGTCCTCTGAGGCAAAGCGAAAGGCTCCACGAACGCGTCCGCCGCTTTGCCGAGCTCGCCGCGTCTCCTCCCCTCACCCTCCCAGAAGGGGCCGACTCCTTCGAACAACTGGCATTAGACATTGCTCGTTTCCAAAACGAGCAATGCCCAGGGTTTGCCCGGCTCGTAGCAAAGACCAGGTCGCAGCTCGACAATGTCGACTCGATCCCCGCTGTACCGACAGACGCCTTCCGAATGGCCCGGGTCGCAGCGCACCCGCCAGAGCTCGACACCTTCGTTTTTCAAACCAGCGGGACCACCAAATCGATCACTGGCCACCATCCGGTCCGTGACATCTCCACCTATCGCACGCTAGCCATTCAGCTAGCGCAAAAGTCGCTTTTTTCTCGGTCCGATCGGGGTGTCGTCGTCGCTCTGGCGCCCGATCCTGGCCCAACGCCTCATTCGTCCTTGGGCCTGATGATGCAGCTTTTCATGGAGCACTTCGATGGGCGCGCTCTCAATCGGGATCCGCGAGGGGCCCCCTTCGACATCCACGACCCAGCACGCTGGATCGTGGAGCAAGGTCTGATCGATCTCAGCAGACTTCGCAGAGCTTGCTCGATCGCCCGGGAGCGCGGACACGCTCTCTTTCTGCTCACAACGTCGTTCTCCCTGGCGGCAGCGATTGAAGCCCTCGACGGACAGCGCATCAACACTCCCCAGGGGACGTGGATCATGGTCACGGGAGGCTTCAAAGGACGCGCCTCGTCGATCGAAGCTGGTCACCTCCGACAGCAGGCAGCTGCCACCTTCCGCACAACGCCCGATCACGTCCTGGGCGAGTACGGGATGACCGAACTGACGAGTCAGCTCTACGAGGCGTGGAGCCACGAGACCTCTGCGGCGCAACCGGCCACTCCCCTCCAGCAAGCTCTCCAGCCCGAGTGGTGGCCCGAACAAGGGCGTCCCGGGCTCTTCTTCGCACCACCATGGCTTCGGGTCACGGCAGTGGATCCCCGATCGGGTCAACGCGTCGCGAAAGGTGACGCGGGGGTGGCTCGCTTCGTCGATCTGGGAAATGTCGACAGTGCCATCGCCATCGTCACTCAAGACATCGTGCGAGAGGTCGACGGGGGAGTCGAGCTCCAGGGGCGAAGAGCGGGGGCGCCGGCGCGCGGCTGCTCGCTTCCCTTCGAAGGTCTGGTCGATCCCAAAAGATGGAGCCGAAGATGACGGAAGAACGCGCCAGATGTCTTCATGCACTCGCCAGCGCCGCCGAGCAGATTGCTTCGCCAACGAGCGCCGTCGGACGAGAGGCTCGATCTGCATTCCTCCAACAGACGGGACTGTCTCCGGAAGGGATCGAATTCGCACTGTCTGAATGCTTGGAGACCAAGACAACCCGGTCGACATTCTCGCAGCTGATCCGCCAAGCGCCCGCGGCACGCCAGGTGCACGTCCTCCTCTCCGCTCAGGTCTTCACCGCAGCCTACCGAGCCATCGCTCTCGCCTTGGCTCAGTCGTCGCGCGTCTTCGTTCGCCCTTCTCGTCGACAGCCCGCCATGGCTCGACTGCTTTGCGAAGCGTCCGGGAGGGCCTTCGAAATCGTCGACACCCTGGCCCCAGCGGCCGGCGACCACTATTGGGCCTATGGTGCAGACGAGACTCTCCAGGAGGTCAAGGATCACCTCCCTCCGGGCGTCCGCTTCCACGGCCATGGTGCTGGCCTTGGGGTCGCCGTCTTTCGTCAACCCACGGGTCCCTGCCTCCCCACGCTCGAGCAAGCCGTCGACGCTTTCTGTCACGACGTCGTTGCCTTCGATCAACGCGGATGCTTGAGCCCACGACTCGTTCTCGTCGAAGGAGACGACGACTTCACCGAGATGCTCGGCGGAATGCTCGGAACGTCCCTGAGTGAATGGCAAAAGATCGTTCCTCGAGGTCGCCTCGACGACGACGAGCAAGCCGACGCTTATCGCTACACGATGACGATGACCTATACGGGAAAAACATTCGATACGGGAGCTGGGCTCGTCGCGCTGGACCCAGAGCCCGAACGTCTTGTGATCCCGCCCGTCGGCCGATTCCTCCACGTCACCCGCACCCTCGACCCTCTCGCCCGATTGCGAGAGCTCGGCCCCCAATTGACGACGGTCGGGATTTTTCATGGGGGATCTCTCGAAGGAAGATGCCGGCAAGAAATCGGTACCAAGCGCTACGTGGCGCCGGGACAAATGCAACGTCCTCCGCTCGACGGACCGGTCGACCTGAGAACCGACTGGGAATTCGAAGTGCTTTGACGTCCGCGAGCTGGTAAGTCCCCGCCGCATGAGTCGCAGTCGACTGACGTCCTTCGGCTTCCAGCCTGGCGATGCTCTTCTGGGAAAGTACAAAGTCATCGAGCGATTGGGCGGGGGTTGGGAAGGAGAGGTCTACCGAATCCGGGAGAAGCTCACAGGGGTCGAACGAGCTGCCAAGTTCTTCTTTCCTCATCGCAACCCCCGCGATAGGGCTCTCAAGTTCTACGCCAAAAAACTCCACAAACTCCGCGACTGCCCGATTGTGATTCAGTACGCCACGCAGGAACACGTGGACGTCAAAGGTCATCGCGTCTCTTTTTTGGTCTCGGAATTTGCCGAAGGCCAAGTCCTCACCGACTTTCTTGCCACCCAACCGGGAAAACGCCTCACGCCATTCGAAGCTCTCCATCTCGTTCACGCTCTCGCTCATGGAATGGCTCTGGTTCACGCAGAACGCGAGTCGCATGGAGATCTTCATGCCGGCAACGTCATGGTCCGACGTCGCGGCCTCTCCTTCGACATCAAGGTCATCGACTTCTTCCAATGGGATGCGGCGAAGCCAGCTCAGCTAGAAGACGATGTTCGAGGGCTCGTCGAAATCCTCCATGCCTGCGTCGGGGGCTCCAAGCACTATGCCCGCCAACCTCAGGTCATCAAGGAGA
>CAYTRQ010000010.1:0-21812 GCA_964440025.1 uncultured Polyangiaceae bacterium
CCGCAAGGCGGAGGACCGTTTGCTGTTCAAGGACGCCATGACCAAGGTTGGCTTGGAGAGCGCCATGAGCGGCTATGCACGGAGCCTGAAGGAGGCTCACGCCATCGCCGAAGAAACGGGATTCCCGCTCATTCTCAGACCCAGTTATACCCTCGGAGGTCAAGGTGGGGGCGTTGTCAACGACCCATCACAATTCGAGGAAAAGGTGCTCTGGGCGTTGAGCCAATCCCCCACTCACGAGGTTCTCGTCGAGGAGAGCCTTTTGGGATGGAAGGAGTACGAGCTCGAGGTCATTCGCGACAAAAACGACAACTTCATTGTCATTTGCTCGATCGAAAACGTCGATCCCATGGGAGTCCACACCGGGGACTCCATCACGGTCGCTCCCTCCATGACTCTCACAGACCGTGAATATCAACGACTGCGAGACATGGCTCGAACAGTCATGATCGAAATCGGTGTCGAAACTGGCGGTTCCAATGTCCAGTTTGCCGTCAATCCCGACAACGGCCGGGTCATCGTGATCGAGATGAATCCACGAGTCTCCCGCTCCAGTGCCCTTGCTTCCAAGGCCACTGGATATCCTATCGCCAAAATTGCTGCCAAATTGGCGGTCGGCATGACTCTCGATGAGTTGGAAAACGACATCACTAAGACCTCAGCAGCATTCGAGCCAACGATCGACTACACCGTCGTCAAGTGGCCACGTTTTGCTTTTGAGAAATTCCCCGGGGCGGACGACCGACTCGGCACCCAGATGAAGAGCGTTGGGGAAGTGATGAGCATGGCGCGAACATTTCCGGAGGCTCTCCAAAAAGCAGCACGCTCCTTGGAAACCGCTAAGGACGGCTTCGTGTCGGTGCAGGATCGGGTCGATTACAGAGTCCTTGCCCGGAAGGGCGATGTCGTTCGCGATCTCACCAATGAAGCGCCTCCCGCCAACAAGCCGCGCCCGAGCCTGCCTCCGGCACGAGAGGGGGAACAGGCCCAAGCACTGCGCATCGTGATCCAAAGACCCACGGCCGACCGACTATTTTACGTGGGAGACGCGCTCCGAGAGGGCATCAGTCAGAAGGAGGTTTGCGATCTGACAGGCATCGACCCATGGTGGGTGGCTCAATTGGACCGCATCGTGTCCTTCGAGAGGACCCTCAAAGAGACCAACGAGCTGTCGCGCGTAGTGCTGCGGGACGCGAAACGGCTTGGCTTCAGCGATGCACAAATCGCCTCGCTCCGAGGCATCACGGAAGATGAAGTCCGTTCTACCAGAAAAGAGCACGGAATTACCGCAGTTTACAGCCGCGTCGACACTTGCGCAGCAGAGTTTCCCGCGATCACACCATACCTCTACTCCACCTACGAAACACAATCCGAAGCGCAAGTCACCGATAACAAGAAAGTCATTATTCTCGGTGGTGGACCAAACCGTATCGGCCAAGGCATCGAATTCGACTACTGTTGCTGCCACGCAGTGTTCTCCCTGAAGGAACTGGGCCTCGAGACCATCATGGTCAACTGCAATCCGGAAACCGTCTCCACGGACTTCGATACGGCGGACCGCCTTTACTTCGAGCCACTCATGCTCGAAGAGGTGCTCGCCATCGTCGACGAAGAACGCCAAAAGGGAGAGCTGCTGGGAGTCATCGTCCAATTCGGCGGACAAACTCCTCTGAAACTCGCGGTCCCTCTCGAAGAGCGGGGCGTGAAACTGCTGGGAACTCCCGCGGATGCCATCGATCGCGCTGAAGACCGTGAGCGCTTCGACGAACTTCTCCGCAAATTGAATCTCCGGCGCCCCCAGGCTGGCATCGCCAAAGATCCCACCGAAGCCAAAAAGATCGCCGGTAGCATTGGATATCCTGTCCTCGTGCGCCCTTCCTACGTGCTCGGCGGCCGCGCCATGATGATCTGCGAAGACGAAAGCGAGCTCGAAGACTACGTCGGGATTGCCGTGGACTCCGCCCACGATGAGGGAATCGAGCCCGTCCTCTTGGTCGATCAGTATCTCAAAGGAGCGATCGAAGTCGACGTCGACTGCGTCGCTGATGGTCAGCGAGCCGTCATCGGTGGTGTCATGCAACACATCGAGGAAGCGGGGGTGCATTCCGGCGACTCCACGAGCGTTCTGCCACCGCACACCCTCCCGCCCGACGTGGTTCACGAGATCGAGAGCAGCACAAGGGCGCTCGCCGTCGAGCTCGGCGTCGTTGGTCTGATGAACGTTCAGTTCGCAATCGTCAACAGGGACGTTTATGTGATTGAAGTCAATCCTCGAGCCTCACGCACCGTCCCCTTCGTTTCGAAAGCCACTGGCCGCCCCCTGGCCAAGATCGCTGCCCAAACGATGGTAGGAAAGACTCTCGAAGAGCTCGGTGTTTTCGACCAGGCCATTCCAACACATGTAGCCGTGAAGGAATCCGTCTTTCCGTTCAACAAGTTCCCAGGAGTCGATACGATCCTCGGCCCTGAAATGAGATCGACCGGTGAGGTCATGGGTGTCTCATTGAGCGCCGCCTTGGCATTTGGAAAAGCCGTTGCTTCGACCAACGCATCCCTTCCAAGCGGCGGGCGCGCCTTCATCAGCGTTAAAGCGAGCGACAAGGAAATCGCCTGCTACCTCGCCCGGCGTCTTCGCAACCTGGGCTTCTCCATTGTCGCGACTCGAGGTACCGCAAGTGCCCTCGCTCAAGCGCGCATTCCCGCAGAGACGATCAATAAAGTTCTCGACGGCTCACCACATGTCGTGGATGCTCTCCGAGATGGCAACATCGATGTGGTGATCAACACGACGGAAGGGGCACAGGCTATCCGTGACAGCTACTCCATCCGAAGGAATGCGCTGCAAGCCGGAGTCCCCTATTTCACGACCATCTCAGCGGGCGTTGCCGCAGTCGATGCGATAGAAGCCAACGCCATCCTACCGACTGGACAAGTCGTCGGCGTCAAGTCTCTCCAAGAATGGCACGCCCGCTCGGCGGAGCGTGCGCGTCTCTAAAGCACTTCTCGCCACCTGGACAGCCCTCGCCGACGCTCCACCCAGAAAGGCAAGCATCAGCGGAGCCTCTTTCAGCGCTCGGTTCGATGTGCCGGGTTTCTCCTCGGAACGTATCTTGGGAACTCCTTTGGGGTAGTGATTTGCGTTCCGGGCGCACAAAAACTCATCATGCCGACATGCCTCAGTGCCGTCCGGTAATGCAACGATACATCTCGGCCCCAGCCACGAAGAGCACCGGATAGACCACGAAAACGCCCACGACCAAAGCCAAAATGCCGACGAAAATCAGCCCCAATGCAGCCAAGCCAAATAGAAAAATGTGGAATTTGTGCCCCTTGGTTCGCTCCCAACTTTCGGTCAACGCTGTGACCACCGGCATGTCGGAATCCGCCAAATTGAAAAAGGCCAAACTCAATCCCAGCGTCGCGATGATGCCGGGAACAATCAGCAACAAGAAACCAGCCAAGATCGCGACGTACATCAACACGGACAAACCGAGACCTGCCAGCAATCGATCATAGCCAGAGAAGTACATTCCGATCTCGACGACTTCTCCACGAGCAGCAGCAAGGGCCGCCCGCGAGGTTCCGATGAGAAAGTAGACGCTCACCACCATCGACAAGATAGGCAACAGGAAACTGATCCCCGCCGACACCTCTGTCGTGCCGCCACTCTCCATGGCGTCTTTCATCAGCAGGACTTGGGACAACCCTTGCACAGCATATTGAATGACCATGACGAGCAGCATGCCTCCGACGAGCGCGACAGGTTGCTCCTTCACCGCCTGAAAGCCGTGTGCCAAGATGCCGCCGATCGTCCAATCAACGGGCCCCTCTCGCTCTTCCCTAGCGACCACCTCTGCGCTTGGCTCAGCCGTGGGCGCTGCATATGGATTTTCTTGCATGATTGAATGAGAGGGCACAATCGAACGCAACGCAACCCTCGCTTGTCAGAGGCCTCCTGGGCCTCGACAATCAATCTGTGATGAGGGGTCAACCAACAGCCCAGCACTCTTCCCCACTATCGAGTCCCCTCGAGCCCGAGGTCGCTTCGGCTCGAACTGGACCACTCGACACGACCCTCCTGGTGGAAACCCCCGAGCACGTCGCCTTGCGCTACCAGCTCGCGGGACCGGCCAGAAGAGCGGTTGCCTATTCACTCGACCTCCTCCTGCGCGTCTTGATTCTCATGCTCGTCTCTTGGATTGTAGTCCTGACGTCCATAGCATCAGGATTCGACTGGTTCGGATTCGAGTCGGGGGCGTTACTCCTTGTCTTTTTTCTTCTCGAGTGGGGGTACTTTGTCTTCTTCGAGACGATCTGGGGCGGCTCTTCGCCTGGAAAACGCGCACTTCGGCTTCGCACTATCCATCAAGACGGCCGCAACCTCTCTCTGCGGGAAAGCGTCCTCAGAAATCTTCTTCGTGCCGCAGATCTGCTTCCTTTTCTTTATGCAATTGGTGTGGTCGTGATGAGCCTGGATCCACACTTCCGTCGGCTTGGCGATCTTGCTGCGGGAACCGTCGTCGTCAGTGAAGCACGTCATCAGCTCGAACAGAGAACCGTCAGCGCACCGAAGGAAGATATTCCGGAACTACCGCCCCGCCCACGTCTCAGCGCGCAAGAGAAGGCCGCGCTCGGCCTCTTCTGCCGACGGCTTCCTCAGCTCAGTCAAGCCAGGGCGGAGGAGCTGGCAGACATCGTGGCTCCCGTGTTTCGGCAACGTTTCCACGTGCCGGATGCGCCTTCCGTTCTGCTCCTTCAGATCCTCCATATCAGGAGCGGGCGATCATGAGCCAAACATCACTCGCCGACCAATTCCTCCGCGAGCGCAGACCCATTTGGGAGGAACTCAATACGCTGCTGGAAGGAAAGGGACTCTCCAAACGATCTCCTGCTGACGTCTCGCGAGTTTTCGAGCTGCATCGCGAAGTGTGTGGGGACTTGATCCGCGCGCAAACCCTAGGCTGCACCCCAACGACCCTCCGCTACCTCGACGGCTTGGTCTCACGGAGTCACAGCGAGCTGTACGCCCATTCGGGGCGTAGCATCGGCCGGATTGGTGACATCTTGAGGCGCCAATTTCCTCGAGCTCTCAGGAACAATGCTCGGCTATTTCTTCTTTCGAATCTATTGTTTTGGCTGCCTTTTGCCATTGCTGTTTCCAACAGTCTGATCTCGGCCAACTTCGCCGCGCAGGTCCTTCCCATCGAAACTTTGGAACGAATGGCCGAAGCTTATCAAAACGCTCCCAGCAAAGGACGCACTCCCGATGGAAGTGCTGCGATGGCTGGCTTCTACGTCTACAACAACGTTGGCATCGCATTCCGTTGCTTCGCCACAGGTATCCTTTTTGGTTTGGGAAGTGCCTTCTTTCTCGTCTACAATGGCGCTGTCACGGGAGCCATCGTAGGGCACGTCATCCGCACTGGCGGAGGACCAAACATTCTCACCTTTGTTTCTGGCCACGCTCCTCTTGAGCTGACGGCAATCGTCATTGCGGGCGCGGCCGGTCTCCAGATGGGAAATGCGCTCATCAACACATCCGGGCAGACGCGTCTGAGATCCCTGTGGAACAAACGAGACCCCATCGTCGCTCAGGTACTCGGCGCCGCCACCATGTTGATATTGGCAGCGGGGGTCGAAGCCTTCTGGTCTCCCTCGAGAGTCCCGGCGGAAGGCAAGTGGATCGCCAGTGGTCTGGTGACGCTAGGTGTCGTTGCTTACTTGGTTTTCTCGGGACGCCCCGATAACGAACAAAGAGGCCAACTATGAACCTCGATGCCGTCGCAACCGTCCTGCGCGAGCGTTCTTCCCTCGAAGTCGTGGATCTTGCCTTTCGCTTCATTCGCAGCCTTCGTCCACTTCTCACGATTCAGTTGATGGCATTCACTCTTCTTCCATTGCTCGGTGGCGCGATCGCTCTTCGCTATGTGATGGAAGTCGATTGGCCGATCATCTGGGCCCTGTTGATCGCCGTCTCTTGGATAGCTGAGCTTCCTTTCCTAGCTCTCGCCGGCGAGCTCCTGGTCAATCCCAATACGAGCTTGAGGCAGGTTCTGAAAACCACCAAGGATCGAGCGATCCCCTTTCTTGTCTCCTGGATTCTGCAGAGTCTGCTTCTTCTCCTCGTCATGCCAACGGTCGTAGGCCCCCTATTCGTTGCCTCAACTATATGTTTCGCGAACGAAGCCGTCGTTTTGGAACGCGCTTCGGGATGGAGAAGCTTGGGACGTTCGAAGGCGTTCCTGCGAACACGCAGCGGCACGGGAATGGAAACGGTCTTTCTTCGAAACGGTATCGTGATCAGCTTCGTCGTGCTGGGGGAAATTCTCGGTCAAGCACTGTGGACCTATGTTCTGGATATCAACTTCAGCGGACAACAACTCATTGACGACGGTGGTTCGATCTTTGCTTGCGCGGGATTTCTGCTCGCGGTTCCCCTCGCCACCGTGTACCGCTTTCTCGCCTATATCAACGAGCGGACACGAAAGGATGGATGGGACATCCAGATCGCCTTTCTCGCTCTGAGCCGCAAAACTTCCCCCCTTACCTCGAGGGAGGCAGCGTGACATCGAGGGTCACCACTTCGTTGAAGGAGGCGTACCTTGTGCTCTTTCTGCTTCTTCCTGTCACTGTCAATGCCAACACACGGCAACCTCCTACCGCCTTGGAAACGCAGATTGAATATGAGCTCTCCACTGGCTCGTACCGATTTTGCACGGATCCCAACTACCGATTTTGGCAAGAAGACAAAAACGCGATCTGTCCACAGATTTCCAACTATGAAGACCGCTGCCCAGCACTCGACGCCGCTTGCGCGAGAGCACCGTGGGAGCAGCACCTCACGGACGAGCCGGAAGCGCCCGAAGTAGAATTCTCTCTGCCGGAGTTTCTCGGTCGGGGACAGGCTCTCGTGATCAAGGGCCTGTTCTGGCTTGGTCTCGGATTGGGATTCGCCTTTCTGCTTCGAGGGGTATGGCGCACTCTCGGGGCGCGAGAGCTCGAACCTGCCTCTCAGGGGTCCTCCCATCGCACCCCACAAACCGAATCTCACAATCGGCTAAACGTTCCCGCAACGGAATTGATGCAGCAAGCCCAAGACCTCTTCTTGGAGGGGCGATACCACGAAGCTCTTCATTTCGGCTACGCGGCAATGGTTCGAGCGCTGGGCGACGCGGGGCTCGTGCGTCCCCATCGCAGTACGACCAGTGGTGAATATCTTCGCATGCTCGTTCGGCACGACAATACGGAGGCTTATCGAGAGCTCATCCGTGGGCTCGACCAAAACCGGTTTCGCCAGAAACTCACGGAACAAAAGGCTCGGGCCCTGCTTCGCGAGACAACCGATTTCGTTCAGAAACTCAAGTCAACTGCCCTGCTCCTCGTTCTCGCGATGCCGCTTGGATGCAGTACGGCAAAGCTGCCGGAGGGGCCGCATCAACCAACCGGACCTCGAGGGTTTGCCCTCGCTGAATCTCTCATCGGTGAGCGGGCCGACAGCATGACCCGGCGCATTCGTCGTGTGATCGAGCTTCCTTCCGAGACGACGACCGTCGTTGCGTTGAAGGCCGATCTTCGCCCACTCGAGTGGGACAATCTACGGCGCTTCGTCAGCCAGGGTGGACACCTCATCGTCGCAGGACAACCTCGCGGATTTGCCGACGCCTTCGAGCTCGATATCGAACAGGTCCCTTGCCCTCAGCCCCCACAGAATGAGCAACTCGAGGTCACTTCCTTGAGGCAGCTTTCCGGCATTGCCGGCCCCAAAAAGGACATCATCACCGCATCTTGTGGGAAGGTCGCGTTTTCGGTCGTTCGCCCGCTCGGTCAAGGCCTCATTACCATGATTGGAGATACCCGTTTTCTAGAAAACGCATCACTCGCCGCCTCGGACAACGGACCTTTTCTGATCTCCCTGCTCGGCGATCTTTCCGGGCACGTCGAGCTTCTCGGTCCGCTCACCGGAAAAGGAGCCAATCATCCCGTTGCCACAATTCGCCAGGCAGGCCTTGGCCCCTGGATCGCACACCTTCTCCTCCTCCTTACACTCTACTGCTGGGCTCATGGAAGACATTTCGGACGGCCCACCGATCCGCCTCCAAAGGGCAGGAGAGCGTTCGTCGAACACGCTCAGGCTCTCGCCAGCCACTACCGGAGAAAGGGAGCGCTGGCGGAAGCTCTCTATCACTATGCGAACTGGCTTTCGTCTCTTTTTCTTCTGCGCTCGGGGAGTGCCTCCAACGATCAAAAAGGCATTGCTCGAAGCCTCGGACAAACAAGCCAAGAAGCCGCGCGGCTCCAGCGGGCGCTGGGCATTGCTCAAAACGCCCGAGAGCTAGGAAGCTCCCGTGCAGAACTCCTGGCCAGCTATCGGGAGTTGCGTCTTGCCCAACGGCATCAACGCAAAAGATAATCGCTCACCAAGCCTGCCGGGCAATCTCTGAAGACGACCTGGCGCCATCAAGAGAGGACATTCAAGTGGAGATCGACGAGTTCCAAACGGCCTTCCAAACGGCAGCAAAAGAACTTTCCCAGGTCGTACTCGGCCAAGACGAAGTGGTAAGAAGCTCCCTCGTCGCTCTTATCGCGGGAGGACACGTCCTCGTCGAGGGAGTTCCCGGCCTCGGAAAGACGCTTCTGGTGCGAGCCCTTGCTGCGGTTCTTGGCGCCCGGTTTGGGAGAATTCAGTTCACTCCAGATCTCATGCCGAGCGATGTCACGGGAGGAAATGTCTATTCGAACAAGACGGGGGCATTCGAGTTCATCCCAGGCCCCATTTTCTCAGAATTGCTCTTGGCGGACGAAATCAACCGCGCCCCTGCAAAAACTCAATCGGCTCTTTTGGAGGGAATGCAAGAACGGGCCGTCACCATCGACGGACATACTCGAGCACTCCCCTCGCCGTTTCTGGTTCTGGCCACTCAAAATCCGATTGAATCCCAAGGAACGTACCCGCTGCCCGAGGCTCAGCTCGATCGGTTTTTGCTCAAGGTCGACGTCACTTACCCGGACGTCGCCGTGGAGAAGCAACTCCTCTCCGCCTACATTCGTGGCTTCGATCCCCAGCACCTCCAACTCCGACAGGTCCTCGACAAGACACTGCTCAACCAAATGCAACAGCTTGCCCAGACCGTCGAAGCGACGGACAGCATTCTCGAATACATCACTCAGATCGTCGCCGCGACGCGGAGCCATCGCAGCATCGAAGTCGGCGCTTCGCCCCGCGCCTCCGTCGGCCTTCTCCAGGTAGCGCGGGTCGTTGCCGCAGCGGAGGGACGCAACTACCTCCTGCCCGATGACGTCAAGAGCTTCGCTCCCGGTATCTTGAGACACAGGATACTCCTCCATCCCGATGCCGAGCTGGAGGGATTGACCCCCGATGAAGTCGTTGACGCCATTGTCAATGACACCAGCGTCCCCGGCGGCGTGACCTGAGACATCATGTTTCCATCCCCTCGGTTCGTTTGGCTTTTCGTCCTCCCTGCGGTGCTTTCGATCGCCGCTCTCTATGGATCACAGTATCTACTCGCCGTGCTGGCCCTGGATGCGCTGCTGCTCCTGGCCCTCATCGCCGACGCGCTGCTGTCGAGAACCCACCGTGTCAGCGTCGAGATCCATCACCGTGACATTTTTTCCATTGCCGAGTCGAACCCCATTGAGCTGCTTGTTTTCAATCGGAGCCCCCGATCTTTTTGGGTTTCGTTGAAGATCACCCTTCCTCCGAGCTTCGAGGCTCCTGACCAACCAACTCGCATCTGGGTCTCGGCAGGGGAAAGGGCAAGAACGAAGATTCACGCCTACCCTTCACGAAGAGGACGTCACGAAATTGGTCCTTGCTTCGTTCGGATCCCTTCGCGCTGGGGACTTCTGATGAAACAAACCAGCCACGGGTCAAGACATACGGTCCGAGTCTACCCCGACCTTGCGAAGATCCGAACCTACGAACTGCTGGCTCGCCAGCATCGCCAGTACGCGCTGATTCGGGCAAGTCGCTTGCGCGGAGGAGAGTCCGAATTCGCCCGACTGCGCGACTACAGAGCCGATGATGACTATCGACTCATTGACTGGAAAGCGACTGCCCGACGCAACGTCCTCACAACTCGTGAATATCAGCTGGAGAGCGACCAAAATATCTTTATTCTGCTCGACGCGGGCAGACTCATGACGGCCGAGGTGGAGGGCATTACGCAGTTCGACCACGCACTGAGCTGCTCCCTGTTGCTTTGTCACGTCGCAACCAAGGGAGGAGACCGAGTTGGTCTCGCTTGCTTCGACGACGAAATTCGCTGTTTCGTCCTTCCGGAAGGAGGGCCCAAGACCACCTCGCGGCTGGTTGCGGCAACCTACTCACTGCACCCTCGACTCACCGAATCGGGATTTCACAACGTTCTCTCCGCTTTCGACACACGCGTCAAAAAGCGTTCCCTGCTCGTGCTATTTACGCAGCTCATCGACGATGGATCCGTATCACGACTTGCAGCTCACTTGAGACAACTGGCCCGCAAGCATCTGCCGCTGGTCATCGTCCTCAAAGACACCGATCTCAGCGAGATGGCACAGGGCAACGACTCTCGAGGCTCAGAAAGCGCGGAACTCTACCGCCAAGGAGCCGCAGCTGAGTTGCTCATGTGGCAGGCCAGAGCAACGAAGAAGCTGACTCAGGCAGGAGCCCTTTTGCTCGAGGTCCCGGCAAAGGATCTCTCCTCGAGAGTTATCAACCACTATCTGGAACTCAAAGCTCATAAATCACTATGATTTATCAACGCCTCGTCTCGTCATCACTGAGGCAAAGGAGCAACGTCTCGCTGCTGGGCTTCTCGATCTTCAGTACTCTGCTCGGTTTGGCAGCGGCAGCCTACCCCGGAGGAACCTGGTGGGACCGAGACTCCGAAGGATTCCAGGTGGCACAAAACTTCTGGAGCGATCTTCTCCGTACGCAGAGCCTCAATGGAGAAAGCAATCAGCTGGGCGCCCTCACGGCTCGCATCGCTCTTTTGGTTCTGGCACTGAGCCTCGTTCCCTTTTGGACCCTAATTGAGCGTCACTATGGCCTTTCGAAGAAAGTCGGGAGAGCGCTCAAGCTCTTCGGCTGGATGTCTTGCCTCGGACTTGCACTCGTCGCCTGCGTGACAGGAGTCATGCCTCCTCAGTATCATACCTGGACCGTCCTCGTTTTCGGACCGAGTGGAGTGCTAGCCATCGCTCTAGGAGTGATTGCGAGTTTTCGTGGCAAGGACAGAGGGGCAAAGCTCTCGGGCGGCTTGGCCATCATCCTGTCACTGGTCAACCTGGCTCAGTACGCGCGAGAAGCCTTGTCCAACGTCCCCAGTTGGGTGGGACTCCCACTGGTCCAAAAGCTCGCTACTGTGGCTCTGCTCCTGTGGCTCGGCACCGTCAGTTGGTCGGCCAGAACGCACTCAGCACCCCGAGTAGGCTCGTAAGCCGCGTTCGACCAAACAACGAGCCCCCGCTTGCCTCGCCCGCACGTGGAGGAAGCCGGCGGTGGGGTTTGGAAAGGATCTGCCGCTTTACTCGGCAAGAGCCTCCAGCCAGCGAAAGACCGTCCGGTCGAGCTGGGTGCGCACTGCACCGTGACCTCCGCTAGCTCCTTTGACCACCAAGCTAAACACGAGCGGGCGTCGTCCGGCACGCCGGAGAATGTAACCGGACAGCGCATCGATATTGCGTAGCGTTCCCGTTTTTCCCCGAACACGCGAACGTTCCTTGTGCCCCACCATGCGGTTCCGAAGGGTGCCACCGGTCCCATAGACCGCCAGTTGAGCCAAAAACTCCGGAAACACCTCGGGACGCCCTTCCATTCTGGCTAAGGTCAGCGCCAAGGTCTCGCTGGTGAGCCGGTTCGCATCAAAGAGCCCAGAACCATTCTTGATGACCAAATCATCAGTGGAGATCCCCCCATTCTTCAACCACTGAACCAATCGACGGCCCCCCTGCTGACTCGACCAAGGTCTCCCCTCATCACCTTGTTCGTCACAAAGCGCGATCAGCAACATCTCCGCCACGAAATTGTCACTGCGTTTTCCCAAGGCCCGCACGACCTGCGCCATCGGTCGCGAGACGACGTAAGCAATGCGTTCGGCCTTTTCGATTCGCGCAAGAAGTGATCGATCTTTCTCGCCACCTTCAACGAAACTGACCTTCTTCTCGCCACCAACTCCCATCTCCGAGAGGATGCTGGACAGGGCCAATCCTCCGGCCCGGCGTGGATCGGCAAGACGACGCGAATACCGACGTCTTCCCAAACCCTCCGCAAGGGAACCGGAGATTTGCGAAACTGGCCGGGTCGGGTCCGACTTCGGCTCCAGATCCCAAATCACTCGGTCGCCGCTCCCTCTCTTTCCGGTTTGCACCGTCCCCTTCGACTGCACGACGGCGGGAGGCTGATACCATACCTTTGCACGACGTCCTGCCCGAGTGCTCATGACATTGAGAGATACGCTATTGCCCTCGAGAGCCAGCGCGCTCACCGGCGCCCGAAAAGCTGCCCACTCGGTGGGCTGCTGACCGAAGGCAGGAGGCACGTAATCGCCGGCAAACAACGACTGGTCGACAATGATCTCCCGGACCTGACTGAGCCCCCGTTGCCGAGCCACACGGGCCAATCGATAAAGGTCCGCTATCGAAAGCTCCGGATCCCCTCCGCCTTTGAGAAACAGACGCTTGGCCAATCCTGAAGCATCGATGCTTCCTCGGAGCTCCGTGCGAAAAGTGTAACCAGGGCCCAACAGGTCGAGTGCGGCAGCGGCAGTGAGGATTTTCATATTGGACGCCGGGTTGACCGGCTCTCGAGGACGGTGACTTGCCAAGACTCGACCCTGCTCCAGATCGAGCAGGGTTGCGTAAACTCGGCCTTTCCTCTGGTCGACCCATCGCCTCAAGTTCAGCAGGATCTGCTGAGCCGGCTGATTCGAACCCGCGGGAAATCGGCCGATCTCCGATGGCCCCGAAGGTGCCGGCGGGGGCTCTTCGACAGAAGGCGCCCGATCGACGTCCGGCTCGGCGGGAGACGGATTCCGAGGGGGCTCGACTGGCTCGTCGTTTTCTTGCGCTTTTTCTTCGGCACGACTCTGCGGAAGGGAGGCTTCCGGCGGCGACTTCTGCAGCCCCTCACAGCCGCAAGCAAGCAGCAGAACCCAGACCCATGGCCACCGGAGACCTCGCACCATGGAATGCGCCGTGCCCGATGTTCCTCGCAGGCGCAAGAGCTCAAGCTCGATAGCTTGCTCCCACGAAAAAAAAACGCCACAAGCGGGCCATGCCGAAGCGGCTCTTGCCCTGTTGCCTGGCGCTCCTCTTCGCGGCGCTTCTTTCCCCTTCCCAGGCATGCGCCCAGGAACCCGTTCCCACCCTGCCCGATAGTGATGCTCTCCCCCCACCCACGGTTCGGACGCGACTTGTCCTTCTTGGCACGGGCATGACCCTGGGGTTCTATGGCGCAGCCGTGGGAGCTTCCCTCGCGTGGCCTGACGACCCGGGAGCCGCCGATCTCCGCATTCCCTTCGCCGGCCCCTGGCTCAAACTGAGTCAAACGCGACTTTGCGAAGACCTCCCCGAGGCGTCCTCCAGATGCAACAATCCCCTCCAAATCGTGGGTGCGGTCGCCTCCGTCCTCGGGGGCGTGGGGCAGATCGGTGGCACCATCTTTTTTCTCGAAGGGGCCTTCATGAAGGTCCGAGCGCGACAGAGGGGCGCCCGTCGGACCGGCCTCACGTCCTCGGCGCCATACCATGCTTCTTCGGCGCCGCATGCCGACATTCTCGGCTCGGGACAACCTCGGGGCGGGTGGCAGGTGGGGACGGTCCACCTCTGGCCCACCCCCTACGCGACGGGGTCCGGAGCTGGCTTCGGGCTGATTGGCACCTTCTGAACCTGTCAAGTCGCTGGCTGAACCAGCAAAGCCAATGGGACAACGTCTCCCTTGTCGGATTCAGTTGAGCCCACTCCCCAAATATGCTGAAGAGAACCGGGCCAGCGGTGCCCTCCGCCGGGCGCAGTGGCGCGCTGGGCCATGCGCGCTTTCAATTGCGCGTTTTGGAGTGTGCGCTCGGCCTTTTGCTCGAGAGAAACGTGATGCCAAAGCCGGAGTACCTGTCGTGAGCCGTCGAGCCAAGTTCGTCCTCGTCACCGGAGGAGTTGTCTCTTCGATTGGAAAGGGCCTCACGGCCGCCTCCATCGGTGCCTTGATGGAGGGACGGGGACTCACCGTGACCCACATGAAGCTGGACCCCTACATCAATGTCGATCCCGGCACGATGTCGCCCTACCAGCACGGCGAGGTCTACGTCACCGACGACGGAGCCGAAACCGATCTCGATTTGGGCCACTACGAGCGATTCACCAGCTGTCGGCTGACTCGACATCATAACCTGACCACTGGCCGGGTCTATGAAGCGGTGATTTCCAAAGAGCGCCGCGGCGAGTACTTGGGGGCGACGGTACAAGTCATCCCCCACATCACTGACGAGATCAAACAGCGGATCTTTGCCGCAGCGAGTGACGCCGACATCGCCATCATCGAGATCGGTGGGACCGTGGGCGACATCGAGTCGCTACCGTTTCTCGAGGCCATCCGACAGCTGAAGATCGAGGTGGGGCCGGAAAACGCACTGAGTGTCCACGTGACTCTGGTGCCGCACATCCCCACTGCCGGGGAAATGAAAACCAAGCCGACTCAGCATTCGGTTCGTGAAATGCGCGAGATCGGTATCCAGCCCGATCTTCTCGTTTGCCGCTGTGACCGAAACATCACCCAGAGCTTGAAGGAGAAGATCGCTCTCTTTTCCAACGTTCGTGTGGACCGCGTCGTCCCCGCCGTGGACGTGAGCTGCACCTACGAGTTGCCCATCTCCCTGCACATGGAGGGGATCGACACGCAGATCGCCGAACAACTCAACATCTGGTCTCGATTGCCGGACATCACTCCCTGGGAGCAGGCCGTTGACCAATTCAAAAATCCCCCCAAGGGAAAGGTGAAAGTTGGCGTTGTCGGCAAATACGTCCATCTCAAGGATAGCTACAAGTCCCTTCACGAAGCGCTTGTTCACGGAGGAATGGCCAACGGCGTCTTCGTCCAGCTCGAGTACATCGACTCCGAGCACCTTGAACGCGGCGACTCTCTCTCTTCACACCTCGAACATCTCGACGCCATTCTCGTTCCCGGCGGGTTTGGAGATCGCGGCGTCGAGGGAAAGATCGCAGCGATCCGCTATGCTCGCGAGAACAAGATCCCGTTTTTTGGGATCTGTCTCGGCATGCAGCTCGCGGTGATCGAGTCAGCAAGAAACATCGCCGGACTCGAAGGTGCCTCCTCGGTCGAGTTTGGCGAACGGCCCAAGCACCCGGTGATCGATCTCATGCCCGACCAAAGAGGCATCGAAACCAAAGGCGGAACGATGCGCCTGGGCGCCTATCCCTGCAAGCTCCTGAATGGAAGTCGGGCAGGGGAAATCTACGACAAAAGCGAAATCAGCGAACGCCATCGCCATCGGTTCGAAGTCAACAACGACTACCGGGAACAGCTCCAAAGCACCGGCTTGGTCCTCAGCGGCACAAGTCCGGATGATCGCCTGGTAGAAATCATCGAGCTCAAGGACCACCCCCACTTTATCGGGTGCCAGTTCCATCCGGAGTTCAAAAGCCGTCCCAACCGAGCCCACCCGCTCTTCTCGAGCTTCGTGCGAGCTGCCCTTTTTCGACGGGAAAGCACCGGTCGTGGTCGAATCGCCCAGGATGAAGTCCATTCGATGAATTGAGCGGCACCGAGTCTCCTGGCCTCGCTTCCGTGCATGCGACATCTCATGAGATCCTCTCATTACCTGACCATTCCGGCCGTGCTTCTTTTGACCGCCTGTTCATCCTCTCAGGCTCTCCGAAGCGCCAAACAGGGTGATATTGCAGAGCTCAGAGCTGCTCTCGATCAGGAAACCGTCGAAGAAAGAAAAGCCAAGGTCATCGCGCGCGCGACTCTTCGAAACGACATCCTCTCGGCCCAGGAAATGGAGGCCCGTACATTCATCAGCTCACTTACCCCCTGCGCTCGAGCTCTTGCGGATGCGTTACGGGAACGCTCCCAAACGCGCGACGCCGTCGGTGGGGAGGCTGCGCTCCTTCTTTTACGGAAAAATCTCTACCGTGGCCCCAATCCAGAGAGGTTCCGCAGTAGCCCGGAAGGAGCCTGGCGAGCTATTGCGGCTCGCGCCACCGAAACGGATCACGCCCAACGAGTGGCTTTCTTCGTCGACGACGATCAACGGGTTCGTCGCGCGGCCCTTTCAGCGGCTTTCGCGACGGCCGACGAACGTGATATTCCGGCACTCCTAGAAGCCTCACGCCTCGATCCCGATGACATGGTTCGCAGTCGCGCTATTGCCACTCTGGGCCGGATCGGAGGAAGACGAGTGCTCACGGCTCTCACCGATCGCTTTCGAAACGCCGAGGAGCCCATTCGCCTCGCCATCGTCGACGCCTACGGCAAGCCGGCTTTGCTCGAAACAGGTGGTCTCGAGCGCCTGCAACGGATCAGCGAAACCGAGACCGGCTTCGCGGCCTTGCACGCGGCCGCCCTGCTGAGTCGAAAACAAGGCGAAGTTGGACAGCGGGGGCTCAATCGCCTCAAGGAATTCGCACGCCACGGCACCCGACAAGAGCGAAGGCTCGCTCTTCGGCTCCTGCCAGCAGACTCGGAGGCGACTCGAGCACTGCTCCTAGACCTAACCCGTTCGGCAGATCCCGCCGTTTCGGTGATCGCCTGGGCGCGCTTGCTCGGATGGCCCGAGTACGCCGACACTGCCCAAAAGGCGCTCATGGACATCGCGCGGGAAGACACGGATCAATCCTACGAAGCACTGGCTGCTCTTGCCGCCGCCGGAAGTCCCCAGGCAACCGAATTCTTGGTCGAACAGCTTCAATCGCCTCACGCAAATCTGCGCCTGGTAGCCGGCTATGGGCTACTGCGTCTCGGCGAATTTCGGAGTCTCGCTCCGCTTCTCGCCGACCGCAGCGCCGAAGTCCGCCGCAATATCAGCTGTCGTCTTCTCGCCGAGTAAGTCGCCGGCGCCGAGGTCCGCCGCAATGTCAGCTTATCGTTTTTCTCGCTGAGTCATGCTCACCAGCACCGGCAGACTCTGTCACCAGCAACGCATTGCTAATATGACCATCACCAATGCGACTCATCACCATCGGTGAGTCACTCAGCGCGGCAGATTGGTCAAATCCTGATTTGTTGCCAGTCGCCCCGAGCGAACTTGAAGGCCATCACGATGGTCAACAAGGCCACATAAACAACGGCAGCGCTCCATATCCCCATCAGCCCAAATTCCAGAGTGATCCCCAAAACCCAGGCGAGTGGCACCAAACACGTAAAATGGAGGATGAGTTCGACAACCATCACGAACACGCTATTGCCAGCCCCGAAGAGCGCCTGGGTCAAGATCATGCCCACTGCCACGAGGGGCGTGACAATCCCCATCATCCGCATAGGCATGAGCGCCGCTTGTTGAACCGCTGGGCTGTTGGAAACTAGATCGAGAATCTGCTGAGGAAACACCACGCCTTCCAAAAAGCCCACCACCCCGAAGATGAGGATGCCCAGGCGAACGGACACCCAACCGAAGTGAACCGCTTTTTTTCCGTCACCCTCCCCCAAAGACTGGCTCACCAGAGTCGCCGTTGACGTTCCAAAGGCGAGACACGCCGTGAATGTCAACTTCAAGATCCCAACGATGAGAGTCGTTGCCGCACTATTGACCGCCTCTCCTCCGGCTCCAGGACACCCTCCACTCACCACTCGAGCATCCGTGATCGAGTCCAGGTGGCTGACAATCATGGAGAACAGGAAAAAGCCGCTCATCACCGCAACGGTGGCAACCCCAGAAGGGACCGAGAGCCGCAGGATATCGCGGATCAGACGAGGCTCGAACTGCCCAAGCAAGAAGGGGCGATAGACCGAGCGGTACTTCTTCAATAGTGCCCAGAAGACCATGACCAAAAGGCCGACCCAGGTCGATATGAAGGCCGACACACCAGCTCCCGCAATGCCCATCCTTGGGGCACCCCAATTGCCGAATATGAAGACCCAACAGAACAGGACGTTGAGCACGTTCATGATGATCGCACTCCACATGTGTACGTAGGTCTTCCCCAATCCGTCGAAGAACGCTTTAAAAGAGAAGGTCACCACCATGGACGTAATACCGAGCAAACGCCAATTGAGATAGCTTCGCGCATCGGCTTGCACGGAAGGCACCTTGATCGCGAACTCGAGAAGCCACGGCAGGATCAAATATCCCACGATTGTGAACGCAATACTCGCCAGAGTGCCGAACACCCAGGAATTCAGGAGCACTGCTCCAGAACGCCTCCTGTCTCCTTCCGCGTAGCGACGCGCCGTGAGAGCTTGTGTTCCCACGGAAATGGCGCTGAGCGAACCACCAAAGGCCCACAGGATGATCAAGCTCGGAAAGAGAGCTGCCTGAGCGTTGGATGATTCAGGACAAGGAAGCCAGGAAAAGAAGACGATGTCGATTTCGTTGACAACGCTCTGAGAGAGCATCGCCAGGACCGTCGGCAAAGCGAGGCGGAGAACGACCCGATACGGATTGCCCGTAGTCACGACGTTCTTTTCGGACAGTGGAGGGGAAGCCATGCGGGGATCGGAAGCAAGCGCCAGTGGAGGGCTGGGTGCTGATAGCCGAAACACCCGCACTCCGCACCTCCACGGGTGGAAGCCAGCTATCGAGCCCAGCGGCCGCACGGAGCGGCTCTTCTCGAGCGCAGCAGCCGATTCGAGCCCCAGAAAATGGCGCCACCGTAGGCTCCTTCGCCCTACCGGGCGGCCACTTTTTTCGCCTCGCTCAGGGCGTCGAAAAGCTTTTGCGCCTCTTGATTCTCAGGGTCTTCTCGAAGCACCAGCCTGACCGTCGCCAGCGCATCGCCCTCGAGGGTCGCTCGCTGAAGCCTGGCCAGAGCGAGCCGTGCTTCCGAGGTTGGCTCCAGGGCAACCCAACGCCGCGCAGCATCGAGCGCCTCGCCCCAAGCGTCCACCCCACGGGCAGTGGTGACCAAGCCTCGCTGCACCGCAGCAGATTCCGGACGATTTCCAGCGAGCTGCTTCATCATATGGTGAGCCCGGATTTTCCGCCCCCGTCGGTGGAGACCCACAATCGCCTCGACCTTTTCGGTGAGTGGATCGACCTCCACCGCCTCCTCGAAACTTTTCACCGCAGCTCGCTCCCCCGGAGCTTCTTCTTCGGGTAAAGAATGCTCGATAGAAAAATCCTCGCGTGGAGGTCCAGTCGTCAACCCGCGCTCGGACAACAGTGAGAGATCTGCTTCCGCCGATTCGCTCCCCACCTGCGCCGCTGGTCGCTCCTCCTCTTCACCCGAGAAGCTCAACCCCAAAGTCACGAGCGCCGCCGCCGCGGCGGCCGTCGACATGAACCCCATGAACTTGGGGCGCCGTTGTGACCGCGCGAGGAGCAGCGCACCGAGCTCCTCGGCGATTTCTTTCGTCGATGCGGGACGTTTCGCCGCATCCCGCTCGAGCAACGAAAGAACCACCCGGTCGAGTCGTTCCGGAAGACCACGATCCGGAGCAACGACGCTCGGGGCTTCCGGGGTGATCGTGATCTTGGCTGTGAGCAGAGCCGCGAGCGTGGGAGACCCTTGAGCTCCAAGTGGATGGGGGAGCGATCCCGTCAGAGCTTCGTAGAGCACCACGCCGAGCGAGTAGATATCACTTCTCTCGTCGGCGGATGCGCCGGCGGCCTGCTCGGGAGAAATGTATTCAGGAGTTCCCACCACCACAGGCCCGCCGTGAAACACCTCTTCCGAAACATCCATCGACCGAGACACCCCAAAGTCGAGCACCTTGATGGTCCCCTGCGTCGTCACGAAAAGATTCGAGGGCGTGATGTCTCGGTGAACGATCCCTGCACCATGAGCCACAGAAAGAGCGCTGGCCACCTCGATCATCAAAGCCACGGCCTCTCGCCAAGGCAAAGCACTTCGACGCAATCGACGCTCGAGCGTCTCTCCTTCGAGGAGCTCCATGCTGTAGTAACACCGCCCGTCAGCGGTCACACCAAAGTCATGAACCTTGACCAACCCCGGGTGATCCAAACGCGCCACCGCTCGCGCCTCGGCCCGAAAGCGCTGGCGGGCCTCCGCGCTTCTCGAGGCCTCTTCGGGAATCAGCTTCAACGCCACCTCGCGACCAAGATCGATGTGAGTCGCCTTCCAAACCTCGCCCATCCCGCCTCGAGAAAGGGGCTTGAGGAGCCGGTAGCGAGTGCCCTCGAGCGGTGCATCCGATCGACCCGCGCTCGCTTCGGCCGGCGCCGGCGACGGATCTGGAATGCCAGGACGCATCTCGGTCGTGGAAAGCGCCTTCCGCGCCTGGGTGACCCTTCGAGCGAAGTCGGCACGACTCCGAGCCGGCTCGGCCGGGTAGAGCTTCTGCATCACATGCGCGATCCGCCCCCGCACACTGCGATCGCCATCGGCAAGCGATGGTGCCTGCTTGAGAAGCTCGACCAGATCCGACACGGCTCGGCGCGCGCTCTGGTAGCGCTCATCCAAGGAAGGCGCCGTCAGCTGACCGAGAATCTCGTCAAGCCGGGGAGGAGCCCCAATCTGTTGCGCGAGCGGAGGCAAAGGCCTCTGTCCCCGCGCCACGGCCGCTTGGTGTTCGACAGCATCTCCTTGCAAAAACCGCTGCCCTGCAACGAGCTCCCAAAGCATAATCCCAAACGCGTAGAGATCGGCCTGCGGTCCTCCTGGAGTCTGATTGGCCACTTCCGGCGCTACATAGCCTGGCTTGGCATAGACGATCCCAGAAACGGTACGGCAGCGACGATTTTCGCCTCGAGCGGTCCCAAAGTCGATCAGTTTGAGGTCGCCAGCATAACCCAACATGACATTTTGAGGACTGAGATCTCGGTGGGCGATCTCGAGTGGCCGACCCATGGCATCCGTTCGTTCGTGAACGTGGGCGAGAGCATCACCAAAGCATATGGCAATAGCGACGGCATCCGGCCACGAGATCTTGACCCCTAGCTGGTTGCTGCGAGCCAATACCTCTCCCAAATGGCGTCCCTCCACATATTCGACGATCGCGTAGGGTTGACCTCCTTGTTCTTCGGCCGCCTCGAGGATCTGGGCAACTCCAGGATGTTGGAGCTGCGCTTGAATGCGTGTCTCATCCAGGAAGCGCGCCCGAAAAGATCGGTCCCCGATGTGCTCGGAACGAATGATCTTCACAACGCAGGGTCGTTCGGCGCCCTCGATGCCGCCGGTGGTCGCCAGGTAAACCTCACCCATCCCCCCCCGAGCCAAACGACGAAGCAGCGTCAAGCGCCCGAAAGATCGGGGAAGAACCTCGGTCTCCGACGCCGCCGGGGAAGCAATTTCCTCGCTATTTGGCCTCTTTTCTCCCTCAGGGCTCTCGGTCATGGGCTGATGGTGCCAATGTAGGATAAAGTGGGCAACAAAACGGCATACTTTGCTTTCGTTTCGACCGACTGCCGACCCGCCAAACCACCAAGGCCCTTCAATTCCCGCTGCGAACTCGGTTGTGGCTGAAAGATCGACGGGCTATGGTCCCAGCAATGTGCAGCCGACTACCCCCAGCAGTGCGAACCGGGATGTTCCCGCGTGTCGCCTGTCTGCTCTGGACCGTTGCTGCGCTTTTCTGCTCACCCGGTCTCGCTGCAATGCCGGACGCAATACTGTCGAACGAGACACTGTCGAACGAGACACTGTCGAACGAGACACTGTCGAACGAGACACTGTCGAAC
>CAYTRQ010000010.1:21912-31412 GCA_964440025.1 uncultured Polyangiaceae bacterium
GAGACACTGTCGAATGAGACGCTGTCGAATGCCGCAGCAACCGACGGTGTTGCAGGGCCAGACACAGCAGCGCCCCACGAGGCTGCAGAGCCGGGAGAATCCACCAAGGCAACAGGAACGCACGCCCCCGAAAGAGTCCTCAAGCGCGAGAGGGCGGGAATGTGCGGCGCGCAGGCCGAATCGATCGCAGCGCCTCCCCCCATCTACCCCGGACCCAATGCGCTGGCCTGGGATTGCGCCAAAAGCGATAGCGGAAGTTTCACCCTTCGAGAAGCCCGCGGCACTCCGACGGAACTGTCCAACATTTCACCCCAAGCGCAGCAGCAGCCCGCCATTCTCAGTGCTCCATTAGCTGCTCCCCCTCGACGACGGATCCGGGCTCGCCTTCCGGAGAGGGAAAGAAATTCGGGCGAAGATCACCCTCGACCCCTGCTGCGCCCTCCTTTGCCGTTGGGCAGCGGCCACACCGTCAACTGACTCTCGGGCCGTTCTTCGCCAACGAGCGAAGATTTCCTCGAATGCCTCCTCCTAGGACGTGTCGTGAATGGAGGTGCTGCTCGGCAGGAGTGCTGCGTAGCTCGACTTCGTGAGCACCAACGCCGACGCAGCCCACCACCGAGCAGCCAGGGGAGAAGTGCTCAGCCTGTCGAGTCGTTCAGACGGGCCAGCTGCTTTTGCGGCACCGCTCGTCATCCGAACCAACCAATCACCACAGTTCCAGCACGAAGCGGGAGACATGGCGGAGGTGTTTCACCGCTCACCTGAGCCTTGGCTCGAGGCGAGCACCCAAAAATCAGCTCGAGCGCCTTCCGGAAGTCGCTCGACTCATTCTTCGAGACTGGATCCCAGTCCTCCCAATATTTGACACACATCAAGACAGGACCCTTCCTGTCACTAACCCCTATTCTACTCCTGAGTATTCTACTCCTGAGTGGGATGATTGATTACGGAGATAAAGAAACATGAACAAGGGAACCGCAATTGTCGGGTTCTTCATGTCGTTTCTTGCGGGCATGTTCCTCATGTGGGGAATCGACCGCAGCGGCGGCGTGGAAATCTCGGCGGAAACTTCAGCAAGTACCGGGGAGGTCGACCATAGCTCGGCCAAGATTCCCGTCACCGACGAGGATCCTCAATGGGGCAATCCCGATGCCCCCGTCACCATCGTCGAAATCAGCGATTTCGAGTGTCCCTTTTGCTCGCGGGTGCTTCCCACCATCGAGAAGATCAAGAAGGAGTACGGCCCCGAAAAGGTCCGAATCGTCTGGAAACACCACCCGCTCCCATTTCACAAGAACGCGCGTCCCGCTCACGAGGCGTCCGTCGCCGTCTTCAAGCTTGGAGGGGACGAGGCATTTTGGAAGTTCCACGACCTTGCCTTCAAGAACCGCAAGGGGCTGAACAAGGAGAACTTCAAGAAGTGGGCCGCCAAAGCCGGTGTCGACGTCGAGAAGTTCGAAGAGATGCTCGATTCTCCCGAGCTCGATGCAAAAATCGAGCGGGACATGGCTCTGGCCAAAAAGATCGGCGCCAATGGCACGCCAGCCTTCCGCATCAACGGGATCGAACTCGCCGGGGCTCAACCGTTCTCGAAGTTCAAAAAAGTCATCGACAAGCAGCTCGCCGAAGCGAAAAAGCTCGTCGCTTCGGGAACCGACGCTTCGGAGGTGTACCCGAAACTCGTCAAGAAGAACGCCAAGGCAAAGCCCGACAACAAGAAAAAGAAGAAGCGCAAGGAAAAGCCCGTCGACAACACCGTTTGGGCCGTTCCCGTCTTCGAGGACGATCCGGTCAAAGGCCCCAAAGACGCCCTCGTGACAATCGTCGAATTTTCGGAATTCCAGTGCCCGTTCTGTAAGCGAGTTGGGCCAACCCTCGACAAAGTCGAGGAAACCTACGGCGACGACGTTCGCTTCGTATGGAAGGACAATCCCTTGGGCTTCCATCCACGGGCAATTCCAGCCGCCAACGTAGCCCGTGAGGTCTACAAACAGAAAGGTGACGAGGCCTTCTGGAAAGTTCACGATCGGCTGTTCAAAAAGCAGCCCAAGCTGTCCGACAAGGACCTCATTGCCGCCGCCGAAGGCACGGGTGTTCCGAAGCACATGCTCAAAGCGGCGATCGAAAAGAACAAATACGAAGAGAAGCTCGAGCAAAGCCAGGATCTGGCCCAAGAATTCAAAGCAAGGGGGACTCCCCACTTCTTCATCAATGGCATTCGACTGGCCGGCGCCCAACCGTTCGAGAAGTTCAAGAAGGTCATCGACGCACGGCTGGCCGAAGCCAAAAAGATGGTCAAAAAGGGCGTTCCGCGATCGGAAATCTATGACAAAATCGTAGAAGAAGGAAAAACTCCTCCTCCACCCCCCAAGAAAAAGGTCGGGCCTCCTCCCAAGGATGCGCCGGCCAAAGGGAACGAAAGCGCCCAGATAGTCATCCAGGAGTTTTCGGACTTCGAGTGCCCCTTCTGTTCTCGTGTCAACCCGACACTGAAGAAGGTTCTCAAGGAGCACGGGTCAGAGGTGAAGATCGTATGGCGCAATATGCCATTGCCCTTTCACAAAAACGCCCCACTGGCGGCAGAAGCCGCCTACGAGGTGTACAAACAAAAAGGTGACGAGGCCTTCTGGAAGTACCACGACAAGCTCTTTGCTTCTCAGCGAAAACCAGGCGGCATCGAGCGTGCCAACCTCGAGAAGTTTGCCAAGGAGCTTGGCGTGAACATGGCCGAGTTCAAGAAGGCGCTCGACGAACGCACCCATAAAGAGCGCATTGAATCCGATGCTCAGGCCGCCCGAAAGGCTGGCATCAGCGGAACTCCCGGTTTCGTGATCAATGGCTATTTTATCAGTGGTGCACAGCCCTATGGCGCCTTCAAGAAGGCCATCAAGCTAGCCAAGAAGGACCTCTAAAAAGCCACCGTTCGGCAGCACTCATTGAGTTTCCACGAGTGCTGCCGAACGCCGTGCATCTCTCCCAAAGCGCGCGATTCTTTTTCGCCGAACGACGCCTTCTCCAGCTGACGAATGCCCAACTTCTGCTAAGTCTGGGTCATGCATTGCTACCGCGCAGGCGCTCGAACTGGCTCGATGGCCCGACGATTCGGTCGATGGCTCGCCTGGGGGACGCTTCTCCTCGGCTCTGTCTCGTTGGCCGCATGTACCCAGCAGGCCCCGCAGACACAAAAGAGTGCTCATTCAGAGAATGAGACGAAAGACGATTCTTCCCGGGAAACAACCACACCCCTGGGAAGCCTGGCGGAAGGGGAGCCCGAGTCTCCCTTGCCCGTCGAGCAGGACGATGCCCGTCTTGGTAGCCCTGCTGCGCCTGTCACCGTCGTTGCGTTTCTCGATTTTCAATGCCCCCATTGCGCACGGGGATTCGAGACTCTCCAGGCACTTCGACGCGAATACTCTTCCCAAGAACTCCGCATCGTCTTCAAACATCTTCCTCTCGAGTCTCACTCCCTGGCTCTGCCGGCGGCCGTTGCAGGTCAGGCCGTCATGCAAACGGCGGGTTCAGAAGCATTCTTCGAGTTTGCCCAGATGGCCTTCGAGGGCCAGGATGAGATGGACTTCTCTCAACTCGCTCACTGGGCTCGTCAATCCGGAGTCACGCAATCATCATACAACGAAGGCGTCTCCAAAGAGACAACGCTACGCCGGGTGGCTCGCGACGCCATCCTGGCCAGTAGGCTAGGGGTCGAAGGAACGCCAGCGTTCTTCATCAATGGTCGTCTCATCGATGGCGTGCAACCGCTCGAGACATTTTCCAGCGCGATCGACAGTGAGCTCGACTGGATGAAAGAACACACGAAGGAAAATTCCCGCCAAGCCTACGCTGCACGAGTCGAGGACAACACTGCTCGAGGGCTTGCTCGCGCCCTTCTCAAGAAGGATCCTCACGACTACTTAGTTCCCATCGACGGCTCGGCCAGGAAGGGACCGGAGGATGCGCTCGTCACCATCGTGATGTTCACGGATTATCAGTGCCCCTACTGTAAGCATGCCGAACGAACGTTGGAAAAATTGATGACCGAGTATGAAGGCCAAGTGCGATTGGTGCACAAGCACCTTCCTCTTCCCTCTCACCCCATGGCCCGCCCGGCGGCACGCGTCGCCGAAGCGGTCAGAGCTCAATCCGGCGACGCAGCATTCTTCCGGTTGTCCGACGAGATCTTTGACCAAGCTCCCGACCTCACTGCAGAGAATCTGCGGAAACTAGGGCGGGAATTCGGTCTCGAAAACAAGGAACTCGATGCCGCGCTCCAGGGGAATGTTCCACAGATTGAAGAACGGCTCCAGAAGGACTCATTCTTGGCCGACGACGTGTTGGCCCGGGGCACGCCCCATTTCTTCATCAACGGAAAGAGGCTTGCGGGGGCAAGACCACTGGCTCACTTCAAGGCGATCGTCGACAAGGAAATGGCCCGCGCCGAAGAGCACCTCGAAGATGGCGTCGCGCCGACTCATTTGTACGAGGATCTTCAGCAAGAAGCGCGACAACCAGGAGCCCCACAGCCCGTCGACATGCCGCTGGCGGAAACCACCTCACCCACGCGAGGTCAGAAAGACGCTCCTGTGACGATTCACATCTTTTCGGACTTTCAATGTCCCTATTGCAAGCGAGCAGAACAAACCATCGACGAGCTCGATCGCGCTTATCCCAACCAACTGCGATACGTCTGGCACAACTTTCCGCTCCAGTTCCATGAGCGAGCGCGGCCCGCGGCGCGCGCCGCTGAAGAGGCCATTCAACAAGGAGGCTCCGAAGCATTCTGGCAAATGCACGATGCACTCTTTGGCCCGCCGGGCGATCCTCCCGCTCTCGGGCGAGAAGAGATCCTTGAGCACGGACGGGAGATCGGATTGGATATCCCCAAACTGAAGGAATCATTAGAACAAAGTGACACCAGCAACGCGCTCGAAGAAGATGCCGACCTGGCACGTTCGCTGGGCATCCGAGGCACTCCGGCCTTTGTCGTGGGAGAGTATCTGGTGACCGGCGCTCGCAAACTGGACCATTTCAAACGCTTGATCGAGCTCGAGCTGAGTCGCACAGAGACTCGGTCTTCGGAAGCTCCGGATCCATCACAGAAGGACAACGGCTCCCCCGGCAGCCACTCGTCCCACCCCGCTGGCAAGCAAGAGGGGCCTGCGAATTTGTGAGGTGTACCGGGGTTCTGATTGGAACGTCTCTCCCGAGCCTCTTCCGAGGTTTTGAGATACGTTTTTAGTCGGAGGAAGCTTCGGTTCGTTTTTCGACCGCCGAAATAGCTGAGGGAAGCACCTCCGACCCCCTCAAGCACGGATAGCAGTCGTCTCGATCATTGCGCCCGCAGCCCGTTTTCGTTCTCATTTTTCTTAAAAGAGGAAGGACACGATGATCTCCAATCGTCTCGGCCTTGGAGACGAGCTCGAGGACTTCCTCACAGTTCTTCGTTTCGCTGAAGTCCAAAAGGAGCCGGAGTTGTGGCGAAGCTGAATCCCGCGCATCTTCAGAAGAGAGAAATTCATGAGCCTGGCTCTTCACCCAGGCGTTGACTTCGGGGATCTTGCTCAAATCGTAGATGATATCCGCTCCGGCACTTCCCATTGGCCCTTGAAGCAACCGCAACGCCGCAGAACTCGCTTGCGAAGACTGAGCCGCTCTCAATAGCGCATCCCGAATCTCCGGACTTTCATTGAGTTGCGGATCGAGCTCGAGCGCTTTTCGCACCGCGATCACAGCCTCTTCGTGGAGTCCCTCGCGAGCCAGCTCGAGAGCCAAGACCGCGTGAACCCGAGCTTCCGCAGGATGCTTTTCGGCCAGAAAACGTAAGGCCTCGACGCCTTTGTCCTGGGCCACTTCAATGTCTCGAGACAAGTCCTCTGGAGAGTCCCCAGGGAGAAAAGCCTCCTCGGAATCGGCAGGAGAAGTTGACTCCACCTCCGAAGCGGACTCAGGCTCCGACGGGACCTGGGCAGAGGGCTGCGAAGTTGGCTCCCGCCCCTTCCAGTAGCCGATACCAATCACCCCGGTGGCGACACCAATGAGACCAAAGACGAGCGCCATGAGATAACCGCGGCCCCTTCCGACTCGCCGCCCCCCCTGGGCTCCCTGATCTCCCCTTTGCTCCGAGACGTCACGTTGCCTCCCCAACCGAGAAGGCAACTTGTGCTGGGCCGAATCGCGCTCTGGAAACCGGTGGGCCAAGATCCTGCGCACCTCTTCCAGCTTCTCCACGGCCTCGGTCGCGGTCCCAAGACGCCTGTCGACATCAACCGTCAGCAGCTCCCCGGTCAAAGCCTCAGCCTCCGGTGGTACCTCGAAGCCAGCTCGCTCCCTCATCGAAGGAAAAGGCTGAGACAGTTGCTGCCCCAGCAAGGTCGTCACAGAACCACCATAGGGGCGCAACCCAGTGAGCATTTCGTAGACAATGACTCCAAGAGCATAGAGATCGGCGCGATGATCGACGGTCTGTCCCAGAGCCTGCTCCGGAGCCATGTATTCGGGAGTTCCATAAACCATCCCTACCTGGGTGATGGGTCCTGCAGAAGATCCCGCCTTCACGGGAACCCTGGCAATCCCGAAATCCAAGACCTTGATGAAATCCGCTCGTGAATCCCTCTGGACGAGGAGAATATTGTCAGGCTTTAGATCGCGGTGAACGATATCTCGTGCGTGAGCCGCTTCGAGGGCAGAAGCAATTTGCGAAGCGATGCCCAGCGCACGCTTTGCATTCAGAGGTCCCTGGGCGATCAGATCACTGAGCGACTGTCCCTCGACGTATTCCAGGATAAGATAGACCGTACCGTCTTCCAAACGGCCAAAATCCGTGCACGATGCCACGTGAGGATGTTCGATATGAGCTGCGGCAAGGGCCTCCCGTTCAAACCGCTGAACGATTTCCGGAACCGCTGTGAGCTCTCGGTGCATGAACTTGATGGCGACACGCTTGCGCATCAAAACGTGTTCCCCAAGATATACACGCCCCATGGCTCCCTCTCCCAAGAGGGAGTCGACACGATAGCGGTCGGAGATGACCTTGCCGATCAATGGATCCTCACTCACTACCGGCTGCTCGACAGCCCGCTGCGTCAGTTGACTTCACGCTCGGAGCACAACAAGGGAGGCGGCACGAAAAGGAACATCGTACTAATAAACTCCACTTCAAGGAGTCTCCATTTCTTCTTCGGCTTCCGGTTTTTGCGCCGACTCAGTCTCATTGTCCGTCTGTTCGTCCGCCTCCGTTGGCGCTGACGTCTCCGCCCCCTGCGAGGACTCTTCCTCTGGCTTGCCGACTTCAGCGGAACCGGTGGAGTCCGAGGAGCTCGCGGAGGGCTCGGCATCCGTCGCGGAGGCCGATTTCTGAGCGGCTCGGTCCGCAGCCGACTCCGTCGTGGCCGTTCGGCTCGGCGACGATTTCGTGCTGGCCGCCGCCTGCGATTCCCCTGAAGAGATCTGTTGCGGGGCCTGTCGGGGGCTCACCACACGCTGGGGAGTGGCCTGGCGCCCCGGGAGTCGCCCCGGATCCGAGGCGCCGCTTTCGACCCCTTCCTTACTGTCATCCTTGGTCTCCTGAGCTTTATCAGGCTCCTCCCCCGACCCTTTCACTGACTCCTTCCGTGAAGCCACCGCCGGCTCGGTGGCTGGCGCAATGATCGGCTCGGTGTCCTCTTTCCCCAGCTCGGAGGGAACAACTCGGAGCGCATCGTCGGTCTCGCCCTTGGGGGTGGTTGCGCGGTGGTCGTCGCTCCGACTTAGCAAATAGACGACCAACGCCACCACCGCCACGAGCACGAGAGCAATGAACGCCCGGTTATCACCCTTTTCCCGATCCCCGGAACGTTGATCCCCCGAAGCTCCTCGGCCGTGTCTCCCAGTCACCCGATCCTGAGAGTTTGTTTTGCGGCGCGAAGAGCCCGATTCGGATCCCTCTGTCGAAGTCGTAGGCACCTCGGCGCCATCACCCTGGCTGGCCGTTTCAGGTTGGTCCGAGGAAAATCCGGTTTCCGCTTCGTCTTTTTCTCCAGCGCGGTCGACACCGGCTTCCGCCTCGGACACCTGAGGCGGATGTCCACTTCCGGGAGTGAGATCCGTCGGCTGCTCCGGCGTCGGCAAATGTGCGGTCCCCGTATCAGGAAACATTCTCTGGGAATCGGAGCGACTGCTCCGATCGAACGCGCCCGGCCCTTCATCCCCGCGACTGTCAACGAGTCGCTCGATCAGAGCCTGCGAAGCGTCATCGATCTTGATGAACTTCACGCCCATGCCCGCCGGAGAATCGGTCGAGGCATCCTGCTCCTCCCGTTTCCAAACCACCCGTCCCACTCCCTGCATGAGCCGCTGCTCATCGGCGATTTTTACTTCGAACTTGAGCAGCGTGCCCGGAGGAAACGGAGAGGGAGTTTTGATGAACATCCCGCCGCGGCTGACATCATATGAATGGTGCTCGATAAATTCTCCAAGAGTCGCGCTCCTGTAGCGGACCGTCATGGAGAGCACCTTGGCTCGAGGTTCTCGACGTGAGTTTTGACCCATCATTGCACCGGTCATCCTGACCTATTGGACCCCGCCGGGGCCCGATCGACCTTCCCCGCCCGGGGACAGTCCCGAGCGAAAAATGTAGGCACCTGGACTACATTGCTCTGTAAGAAACAGACGCATGTTAGGCGGGAAAGAGGACAAAACCCAACCTCCAACAGGACTTGCCGAAGCGTTGGGCCATTCGCGCTTCCGAGAGTGCAACTTTCAGCCGAAAACAGCAAACTTGAACCGAAGAGTGACCGGTTCGGCCGGCGAGCCTACCGGTCGCCAAAAAACAATCGCGAGCATTTCCAAGCACTTCGTCACCCGCCCGCTGTCTCGTCACCGCACTGGTCGAGCGAGAGCTGGGGAACAACAGGACCACTTCCGTCTTGAACCGGGCCCTCGCGGACCCATCGCGGGCTCGCTGCTTTTCGCCTTCCGCCAAAGAGAGTGAGTGGCTTATCGGTTCCTCTGCGTCAACGCTTGTCGGTCCGCCTCCACCAGTGGATGGGAACTTGCCACATCATCACACCAATCTCGAGACATCCCCACGCTTGCCTTGGCCCTGCGTGGTATCTTGGAATCGGTATGGTGAGCCAGCAGTTCAGAACGCATTCTCGCTTCTTCGTCGAAGTGGCGGTGAAATTGGAAGCGGCTGGGAGGAACGTGGTCGCGTCCGGCACGATCGTCAATCTGGGGATGGGAGGAGCAGCATGTCGTTCGAACGTGCCCTTCCGTATGGGAGAAGAAATCAATATCACCATTCTAACAAACGAGCCACAAGCCTCGCGCAGTGAAATATTACACGGCGACATTGCTTGGGTCGCGTGGGGTGAGTCGACGGAAGTGCGCCTGGGCATCCGTTTCTTCCCGGAGTGCCGCGAGCAGGTCGCCGAGTTGATCGATGGCCTCGTTTCACCGGCAGACGTCGGAACCTAGTGCTGCGACCACATAAAAGTGGTCGGTAGGGAGACCACTTTTCTCTGGAA
>CAYTRQ010000011.1:0-24275 GCA_964440025.1 uncultured Polyangiaceae bacterium
CGTTGTTGGAGCAAACGGGATTGTACACACAGCACGAAGCCGATCCGCACACGTCGCTGGTCGAGCTGTTGCTATCGTTGAAAACGAAAGCCCATTGGGGGCGTACTCGAATTCCTCCGTCTGAGGATTTTGCCACACCGGCGGGTCCGGCCCAACCACACCATGATTGATGAGCAAGGTGGCAAAGAAGTGACTCGTGAATTCCTCCTGGCGGTTGCCTTCATCCCAGCCGAAACCTGCCAGCGTCTTGTACTTTTTCGCCGTTGTACAGCGCCTGATGCGCGGCGACGCTCGCCGGGTTGACGCGAGCGATCAGCGCCTCGTCTCCTCCGCAGGGAGGTGACGCGCAATCGGCCAACGCCGGCTGAGTCCAGCATAGCATTGAAAGAAGTGCTCCTGGGACGCAGAGCCGCTGTTTCACCCAGTGGTTGGCACGGGGGGGGAGCTCCAGCGAGCCCTATTCACACAGAGTGCCGGGTTCGCAGTCGGGATAGTAGGTGTACATCTGTCCGTTGTCCCAGCCGTCGCCGACCACGCCGTAGGTCACCAGGTGGCCGGCAATGACGCCGATCCATCCTGGTCCCAATCCGCCAGCTGGGGAGGGCCGTCCCACGCTCCATTCTCCGGTTTCGGGCTGGTAGATCCAGAAAACGCCTTCTTCGCATCCCGGAGCACCTACTCGGAACCAATCCCCCACCGGCATTGCTACACCGACCCGAAGATCGGGTGGCGCCTCGGCAGGCGGTTCCCGAGGTTTCCAGGTTTCTGTCTCAAGATCCACCTGCCAAGTAGCCCCCTCACCACCAATCGGCGACAGCCAGACGCGGTCTCCGTCGGTCGTGAGCGAGTACCATTGAGCCGGTGGTGCCGACGCAGTGGCGATCTGACTCCAGCGATCTGTAGCCGGCGAGTATATCCAAGCTTCGGGAGGCTTTTGCCCGTCGATGGACCACCAGAAGAGGCCGTGATTCGTCCAGATCGAACGCGCTGCCCCGCGCCCCTCGGAGCCAAACCCGTCGGGTCCCTCGCCACCAAAGAGGGGTCGCCACTCCAGCGTGTCCGGATCGAAGACAGCGCCCCCTCCCAAGGTGGTGTTGTCCGACGCGAGGGCCCCCAACATGATGAATACGTCCCCCGTCCAGTGCACCTGGTAGTCCTGCCCAGGGGGGGCGTACTCCGGCATCTCGAGCTCCAGCCAAGTGTCGCTCGCGCGGTCCCACAGCTGGGCGATGGGTAGGTAGTCCTGGCCGTCGCTACCACTCACGGCGAGAAGCAGGTCCTGCGTCGCTGCCATGCCAGACGGTGCGAGTTCGTTGTACCGATACGGAGGTGTGCTGCTTATGGTCTGCTCTTGCGTCAGGGGATCGAAGACGCGGATCGCACTGATGGAGTAGTCGTAAACACAGAGCTCGGTTTCCGTCGCTGCTACGGTACGCCACAAATCCTTCGTCCCGCCGGAGGGGATCCAGGTACCCTGGGCGAGGTCCGGATCCGGGCAGGTTTGAGTCTCGCAACCCAGGAGCAGGACCGCGCCCGCGGCCAGGGGGAGGAGCGACGCCAGCGCACCGCCGCTCCTCCCCGCTGGCTTTGGCCACACCTTCGCACGAACGGAACGCATCATTTGATGACAATGCAGCAATTGTTGCTGCAGACATAGGGCGAAGGACAGTCGGCGTCCACCAAGCACGACTGCACCGAACAGGGGCTCCCTGGCGGTGGGTTGCAAGCCTGAAAGCCGCCCGATTGGTCACAGTCGAGGTAGGTCTGGCACACGTTGCCGTCGAGGTCGCACTGCCCCAGGCCGCTCGCCTCCCGGAAGGCATCGTGGACCACATCGTCGCAAGCGAAGGGGCCACTGGTTTGGAATCTATTGATATTTGTATAGTAGTCTCGCCCAAATCGGTTGGCTTGATCGAAATCCGCCTCGACGCTGACCATGAGCGGCACCCAGTCTGCCGCGTGCAAGGCCAAATCGCAGGCGAACTCCTCGCCCATCTGATAGGAGCCCGGCCCCACCGACGCGTCGAAAAAGAAGGCGTGTGGTGGCACAACCGGATACCCAGGCTGCCGCTCGACGAGTTCCCCGCTGTGGGAGCGTGGAGCCCGGGGAATGAACTGGTTACAGACAGCCACTGGAATAGGACCACTTGGACCGGGCGCCGCCTCGTTGCATTCATGGACTGCCCCTGAAACATCCGACTTCGCGTGTCTGGTGCCTGTGGAGTGCCAGGATTCGTGCACCATCGTTGTCGCGAAGTCGATCGCGTCTGAACCGCGAACGACGGTGATCCGTTTCCCTGAGCTGTTGAGCGCGAACACCGACTTGTTGAACATTTCGCAGTCGTACTCGATGGCTCCATCCGGGAGGGAGTCGATGTTCCAGAAGGTGCGATTCCTAGCCTTAAGCCCTGGAAGTGGTTCGCTCGCTTTGCGGGAGCGGTGCCCCCGGTGGAAGCGTTGACCGGTCACCACGTTCCCCGCGCCATCGACCACGTTGCTACCACGGAGGCCCCAACCACCGACCATCGGACCCCACTCGTCCTCCGAGCGATGGAACGGGGCCACCATCAGGGGTCGTGGCAAGAACCATTGTCCCGCCGCATCCTGTTGTGGAGCCGGCGCGGTCCCGCCCACGCCGTGCGTGACGAGCACGCTGCCGAGCAGGTGCTTGTTGACGTCTCTGTGCAGATCCTCCTCGATCCCCGTGAGCCCATGCCCCGCCTCGAAAATGAAATGCTCTTGGTGAAAGTCGATGTAACCGCTCAGATCGCTGATCGAGTCGAAGACCACCCGATTGATGATGGGATAGTCCGTGTTGTTGCACGTGCGGGGTTGGGCAGCAGCAGAACTGCTCGACAGAAGCGCCGCGGCGGCGACGGTGACCATCAAAGAGGCCTTGTCCAAAGATCCGATGTGTTGCTTTTTCATTCTGGGTCCCTCCTCTCTCACTGGGTCTCGTACTTCTGCATGAATGCCGCGAGCTTCGTCTCGACGTCCGGGTCGAGGGGAGATACGCGGTCGAGCACCGCTTCGTCCTCGGGCAAGATCTGAGTTCTCAGCACGTCGCGCTCCGCATCGCTCATGTCTCGACTCACGGCGCGGATGGCGGCGGCCCGGAGCACACGCTCGGGGTGCTGGGTCATCAGCTGTCTGAGGAAGGTTTCACGGCTCGATGTCAGATCGCGACCGAAAACCTGAATAGCCGCCCTCCGGACGGCAACCTCCATGGCGTAGGCTGAGCGCGATGAGCTTGACTCCTCCTGAGGCACGTCCGGAGTTGCCGGGATGGGTGCGTCGAGCAGGTCGACCAGGTAGTCCTCTCCGTTGGTGGCGCCGATGGCACCGATCAAATGGACGAGCATGAGAGCAGGACCAAACTCGGCGGTGTCACGCATGTCTTCGAGCTCGTCGATGACCGCGCTCGTGATCGCCGTGTCGCCCTGAATCTTGTGCACGACGCCGCCAAAGAGCTCCAAGTGCTCGCGGCGCATGCGATAATACCAGGGCAGGAATGCAGGCAGGTCACTTGGCTCCTCGAACACCGGGACTGGCCCAAGTGCCACCGGGTCGAGATCCGGAGGTATCGCAGGCTCGGGAACGCACGAGAGTGGACGCCCCTCGAGAGCCCCAGGGGCCACGACCTGCGCGTCCGCCTGAAGGCGGACGCGCTTGGCGAGGAAGTGACCCGTGTGGGGGGACGAAGCGAGGACCAGTTCGGCGCTGGGCGCGATGATATCACCCTGGAAGGGCTGCTCGACATGCGCCGTATTCGTGCCCAAATAGGCAACGACCAAACCGAGGCCTGCGCCCAAACCGCTGGGCTGAATCACCTGTCCACGGAACAGCAGGCTCGCGGTCACGAACACCCGCACCGCCTCACAGGACTCGGTGATCTCGAGCTTCGAGCCGCTGTCGAAGGTGACGTTCGAGAACTGGTAATCACCCTTCGAGAGCTTCACGCGGGCGTTGTTCTTCACGGTGAGGCTCTGGTACTTGCCTGGTGCAAGATCCATGACTTGCCCCGGCTCGATGTTCAAATGCCCGCCAGCCACGGGCAAGTCGGGCAACTCGACGCTGGTCGGAGTCAATGTCCCCAGGGAGCCAATTGTGGTAGAACCACTAATCTGCACCTGATTGCCTTGTGAAACGCCGGTCTCGGTTGTGATGGAGCCGCTGACGAGAGCCCGATCGCGCAGATCGACTTGGCCCTTGGACCAAATGCTCCCCACTTGGGCGTCCGTGCCTATGATGGTGGTGCTGCTGCCACTACTCGAGATAGCAGCCCCGTTCTCTTCGCTTCCGACGCGCGCGCGGTCGCCCACGCGCACCCACTCGGCTCCGAACAGCAAGGCCCCCGCATCGAACGCCGCCTGAGGGATGCTCAGACTCGTCTGTGAGGTTTGCGCCTGACCCTTCTGGCGGAGACCTATTCCATTTTTGGCTCCTGGCTTGGAGGTACTGTCCTCAGTTGTACAACCGACAGCCAAAATACCAAGGAGAATGAGCGCAGTCGCCCCCCCCCCCCCAAGCACTCAGGCGCAGACGCGCCACGAGCTTCACCCTTTCAGCATTGCCCTTCATTGGTCCTCCCTCTTTGCTCTCTGCAGACGCAACCTCAACAGTGGCGCGCCCTTGGTTAGTAATAGGCCCTCCCTATACCGCACGGGTATCACGCCGTCAAATACTGTCTAACTGCTCGGCAACAGCATCTGATTCGGCAACAGCATCTGATGAAATCGATTGAAATTCCCAAGTGAGCGCGGGCTGACTCAGCTGACAATGATTCGCCAGAGGGCTAGGAAGAATAGCGCCTCCATCCCGCAGATTGTTCCGGAGGGGACGTCGACGAGGGGGTGGTACCAAAGGAGCATCTGCTGTTCCGCAATGGCAGTACTGAGCTCGTCGCGGACCCGAGGCATCTCCATGGAGCTCTTCAACATTTCTCGAGAGTAATAGCGGAATGTGGTACGCCCCGTACTCTTTGTACATCGCCAGATCTGCGGCCTTGAGCAAGTTCTGCGGATTCGTGCCGAGGGGCCTGTGCCGACATTGTAGAAAAAGCGTCACACTGGGTGCGCCTGGCTCATACCTCCTGCTCAATTGGGGAGAAATGTGTGCTTTCCGTGAATTTTATGGCGATCCGTAAAACCTTTGCACAAGGCGAGTTGCCTGATCCCTCGTGAAAAAGGCTGATGTGGGCAGCGAACACCGTTTGGGGTGCGTTCTCGTTCTGAATGATGTACCAAGGAGTTCTCACCTGGTTTGCATTCACAGCGAAGGAAAGCCGGGGAACAAGCAAGGAGACGTTCAGCTGCACAATGCAGGCTAGTACAACACATGTTGGCTCAACACGTGCTGACTCAAGGCGAACTCACTCGCTCTCGCGACGCACGACTCGCATCGGTAAGGACGTCAGCAAACAAGTAAAATCATCATGCAAGTACAGTCTCGGCCACTCGAATTTTTCCGCATCGTCACTTTGCGCAAAGCGCGAAAAGACGGGGCGGCAACGAGACTCGCTCACTGACAAATGGGTAAGCGAGAAAGCGCTACATTGAGCCGGGAACTTATCTGGGAGGGCTTTTGTGATTCGTTTCGACAACCAAACCCGAGGTAAACTCTATGGATCGCTCAAGGAAGCGTTCCCCGACGCCAAGATCTCCGACGCTGACGTCACGGCGCTCGGGATCTGCCTCAACCGTGCAAAGAAGAAACAGGAAGAAATCCCCGAGAAATTGGAGCAGATCGATCTTTCTCCCTACTCCGCCGAGCTCGAGGATGCCGCGAGCGAGTTGGACCTTCCTGAGCTCGAGGAGTCTTCCCAAGAGCGGCCGACAGGTGACGACAGAAAGTACTATTGGGTTGAGTCGCATCATGTGCGCGAGACGCCCGCTGGCTTTGAACCTTTCGTTGGAAAGCTGGCCATGGTGCGCGTCACACTTCCAGAAACCTATCCCGAATCTTTCCATACCTGTATCGGTCAAGTTCTCCCAGGTGACCATCTCGTCGACACGGTCCTCGAGGCCAACCAGAAATATGCTCGCTACTTGGAAAGTCCCATCGGGCGTCTCGACTTGATCACTCCTCCCCGGCAGGGGGTCCGGTTTGGCGCGATCAGCGTCCTTCTCGGCTACGAACGGAGCGATGACGATCATCCATTTTGCTACATTCTCGAGGCAGGCACCGCTACGGGGCAACCCAAGGTTCTGTATCTCGGAAAGAACTTCGAAACGACCATCAACGCCTATTCTGGGTACCAACCCACGCCATTCGCGTGCCCCAGCCACGCCTACACGGGAAAGCTGACCATGAACGGAGACGAACCTGATCTCCTCAGGATCACGTCTCGAAAGATTGAAGGGGGGACGAGCCAGAAACCGTACATCGAGATCAGCACCAAGTTCTCATTGCAAAGGAGCCACGTATCCACCATTTGGCCTGGATTCCTCATCGCACGGGCGGCGAGCATCGTTTTCTATCGCCAACACCGAGGAGTTCCCACCGACTGCGAGATGGCTACTCCTGGAGCAGAGTCATGAGGAGTTTCCTGATCCTTCTATTTCTCGGTGTTGGTGCCGCCGGCACGGGTTGTCATGGCGGTGTCGACCACCCTCCCCCCAACGAACCGAACGAACCTGAATATTGCGCGGACCGAGCACCGGAAGAGAACAATTGTATGGCCTGCAGCTCCCAGCCGGGCTGTGGCTGGTGCGATACCCCGGCAGCGGGTCAGCCCTCCTGCCAAGCGGGGGCCGACCACGAGTCGCCAGAAACTTGCAGTGGCGGTTGGGCTTTCAGCACCGAGGCCTGTGCTCCTCCGCCTCCACCGCCACCCATAGAATGATTGATGATGTGTCAATGAAGAGAAATCCGTTAGCGAGGGAAGCCATGTTTTCAAGAACCGATTCTCGTGATCATCAGCCCGCTCGGGGGAGCCAAGGCAACAGGACCGATACGGGAACGCCCTCTGGGGCCCGCTTTCAAGCACAGTACCAGGGGCTACAGCAGTGGATTGCCGAAACCCCGCCGGAGGCCACTGTCAAAGGAATGTACCTCAAGTCCTTTCTGCAGTCGCTCGACCGAGATGGGCATCAGCGTCCAACCAACGATCGATTCGTGACGTTCAAGGACTATCCGTTGACTCTCTTTATGTCGTTGATGCTTGATGCCGTAGCCACGGCTTGGCCTCACTTGCCTCCCCGGGAGGGCCTACGCCGCCTGGGACAGATCGCCTATCCGACGCTAGCCGAAAGTACCGTCGGCAGAGTCATCTTCAGCGTGGCCCGCAGTTGGTCATCGGCTCTCAACCTGACAGGCAAAGCCTACGAGGTGAGCCTCAACCCAAGCAGTGTCACCATCGCGAATATGACCCAACGTTCTGCCACGGTGCAAATGCGAGATGTGTGGTGCTTTCCCGATTGCTACCAAGTAGGGGTCATGGAAGGTGCCATGACATCCTATCGCATCAAGGGCTCGGTCATCGCTCAACCTCTCGATCGAAAGTGCGACGTCAATCTACTACTGAAATGGCAGCAGTGAGATGACAATCATCCCAACACCGGCACACAACCTCTCGTCTCCCCCCCGCGGCTCTCCGGCTCATCGGCTTGAACTGAATCTTTCCCGGTGGCCCGTGATTGAGGTGACGAACCCCAAAACATTTGCGAACCACGAATGGGACGAGCTGATTAACCAGATCGTTCGTGTGCTAAAGTGTGATCTGCCCTTCGCAATGATCAACGACGTGCGCGTGGGTCCTCCGCCTTCTGCTCAGCAGCGCAAAGCAATCTCTACCATGTATCAGGAGAACATCACATTGGTGAAGAAGAACTGGTTGGGGACGGCGGTCATTACGAGTTCTTCACTGGTCAAGGGGGCTGTTACCGCACTCAATTGGCTCATGCCGCCTCCGCATCCGGTCAAGGTTTGCGCTAGTTACCAGGAGGGAGAACAATGGGCCTTTGCGCAGGCAGGAGTCCCCGTTTTCGATAGCCGTTCCAAGGAAGGACATCGCCGCGTCGAATCTATTGACTCCCCAGGCGCCGCAGAGGCTCGTCGCGGGGAAAGCGGCGGCGCTCCTCGAGAGACTGGTCCCCAGTTTTAGCGAAAGTTTTGGACCGACCAATACGGTTCGTCAGCGGTGATTCCGCAAGCGACCTGTGTGAAGTTTTCATTGGTCATCGCGATGAAGTGTCCATAGTGCACATAGCAGTTGTCGAAGTCATCGGCGCAGGGGGTGTAGTCGGATTGTTCCGGCGCACGGCCGAGCTCCTGGGCCCACTGAGCTCCTTCGGCGTACATTGCGGAAAGACAGCCGCTGATCACTCTTTCTGAGGAACCGTAGCGCGGGCATTCATTCGTGGCGCTGCCGTTGTATTCAGCGGCGAGATCCCCACTCTCCTCGCCACACACTTGGTTTCCTACCCAACCAGCATGAGCCATGTCGACCTCTTGATCGTATTCGGCGTTTTCGGTGGCACAGACCTCGGCTTCCGTCCACCGCTCCAGCGCGGGAAGGCAATAGCACCCCACGCGGAATTGATTGATCCGGTTGACACAGTCCTGGCTGAAGTCTCCCGTAGAGGGGAGCGGCGCCGGCTGACATTCGAGATCGATTGTGCAATCGGGATCTGGTTGCGTTGCCGTTCCGCCCGCCGAACTCCCCTGGCCTCCCGTGGAGCCAACCTGGCCACCGGAGCCTCCCGTGGGCTGGCCACCGGAGCCCAATCCCCCCGTGGCACCATTTTGCCCTCCGGTCTCTGTCCCCCCAGTCGCCGAAAATCCGCCGGTGTTCCTGGAACCACCCGTCGAGAGTGAGCCTCCGCTGGAGCTGCCGCCACTTGAAGCGGCACCGCTCGCTAAGCCCCCGGTGGAGTCACCATCATTTGCGTCGCTGCCGCCAGTCGCAGTTGAAGAGTCGAAGACTCCATCTTCATCATTGGAGGAGGCGCAGCCACTAACGATCGAACCATATCCAAGTACAATCGCCGCACGATACCCCCAGCCAAAGAGTGCTGTACGAAAGCAGTGCCCGCGCGAGAAAAGCCAAGTCAGTCGATGCTGCATACCACTACAGTAACCCAAACCTCGTTCCAGTCGGGCTGTTTCTGCACCGTCGAAAAGTCACCAGTTCGCTGCAACTCGCCTGCCGGTAGGCCACAATGGGAGCACTTCGTCACCCCTATGAGGGCCGAGTTCGGTCACCGAAGAGCGGTTACATGTAGGTTTGGCTGCGCGATCAGCTCGTGGACAACCGCTTTATGGTCGGCGGCCCATACGCTACCCCACGTCCCATGGACGCCGCCATGCCAAGACACAGCCGCGCGCCCAGCCGCGTCGCCGGCATCGACGCAGGGCGCGTGATGGCGACGTTTGCCATCGTCTGGGTCCATACCAGTGAAATCCAAGGAATTCCTGCCCAGTGGTCGGCCCTCGGACGGTTTGGCACCTCCTTCTATATCGTTTCTGCAGTGCTCATGTCGGCTCGTCCGTTGTTCTTGGGCCGCGTGACCGACGGGCCAACGGTTCTGCGCAAGAGGGCGAAACGCCTGCTCATTCCTTTCCTGCTTTGGTCCGTGGTTTATGCGGCTTTTTACTTCGGCACCATGCTGCCTCAGGGGTATCAGGTTGCCGAGGTGACGCGTTATTGGGGACTCCTCACAGGAACCGCACCGCATCTTTGGTTTTTGCCCTTCGCGTTCGTGGCTAGCGCTGCCACTGCTTTTACGGTGCCCGTGCTTCTCCGCTGGAAAACGGAGCGACTCCTCGTATTGCTCGTCGGTTTGGTGCTGGGAGCCTATGCCCTTTCCTATGGTCTCCTACTTCCGGAGCTCGACCGCCAGGCTCTCACAAGGCTGCGCTTGGTCCGGTTGGGACGCTGGATCGAAGAACTTCCTCTACTTCTAGGAGCTTTGGCGGGCGTGGCGCTCTATGGTCGTTCGCTCGGGATCCTCGAGCGCCTCGGCCGAAAGCGCCGACGCCGTCTCGCTCTTTTGTGCGCATTTTTGCTGGTCGTCACCCAAATTGCCTACTTCTTTCTGCTCGAACCGTTGCGACAGCGTTTTTGGACCGAAATCCGCATCTTCGCCAACGTCTCGGGTGCTCTTTGGCTGATTGTCTGCGTTGCGGAGAGAAACAGCTCTCTCATCAAACGATTCGCTCCGCTGGGTCGGGCGACCTACTTTGCCTTTCTGGCCCATCAACTGGTCCTCGACCTGACCAAGAGGACACTGAGCCAACTGCCTGGACATGGTAGCCTTGGCTTTGCCCTAGGTTCCTCTATGGGCATCTTTGCGGTGAGTGCCACACTGGGTTGGTACGCGCCGCGAATCAGAGGCCTGCGCTGGCTGGTGCCATGAGACGGCAGTGTTCCGCTGCCTCGAAAGACAGCGGAACCATATTTTCTTGGCCGCAGCTGTTCAGAATCAGTATACTGAACATATGAATAGTCAAGCTACCGCGCGATCGACGGCCCCAGGGCAGAAAAACCTGCAATCCGTGCCCAACGAGGGCGTGGAGACCGGCGTCTCCTCATTCGGGCAGCACGCTCCCACCCCCGCTGAGAGAACAAGCACGCCCGATGAAGAGGTGCTCTCTCAAGGAGGGCCTGACGAAATCGAAAGCTCGTCTGGCGCAATGGTGCCCGACGAAATCGAAAGCTCGTCTGGCGCAATGGTGCCCGATGAGGAGGTGAGCCCAGTTAACTATGACGAGGAGGGCCTGGGCGAGGTCGAGCTCGACGGCGTGATCTATCGGTTTGATTCAGGCAAGCAAGGCACGGCTCTTTGTCTTTCTTCACGGACGGAAGAAAATTGGCGTTGGCGCTTTTGCGGAGAGCTCCGTTGGGATGGTCGTGACCTGCGCAGCAAGGCTCTCGACCGGAAGCTCCTTGCTCAGCTCTCCCTCCACCTGCGACAGCTCGCGAGTGAGGAAAGCTAAGAACGCTGGCGCATCACTCAAAGGCACCGCCGCTCCCGGCGGGTGGGTGAGGCGAGCGTGAGCGGACCCTTTTCCACGGGAACGGACACCTTCGAGCGGCTATGAGATCCGTTCAAGTCGCTCGAGGGTTCTGGAGAGATCGGGCTGTGCACTCAGTAGCGGCTCCATGGGATCGCCCAGGGTCGCCACCCGATCCGGCACGGAAAGGATGTCGAACCGGCTGGGGTCGAGGGCACGGTGGACTTCGTCCCAGCGCAGCGGAGTGGAGACCGTGGCTCCGGGATGTGCTCGGACTGAATAGGGCGCCACGATGGTGCGAGAATGCCCGGTTTGTCCGGTATCGATGTAGATTTTGTTGTTCCGCTTCTCCTTGCGTCTCTCCATCGTGCACACGTCCGGATGCCTGGCGACGATGAGTCGCCCGAGGAGCTCACACAAAAGCTTGGCGCTTTCGAAGGTGACCCGAGGCCCCAACGGGACGAGGACATGGAGTCCTCGCCGACCGCTGGTCTTGGGGAGGCCCATCAGACCGAGGCTCTCCAACAATTCAGCGAGATCGAGGGCTGGGGGGACTGCATCGGCGAGCGTTCGTTCGCCAAGGTCGAAATCAACAGTCAGGAAATCGCAATGGTCTGGGGAGTTTTCCCGCCTCGCTAACATATGTAGCGGAATACAGCCGAGATTGATGACATAGAGCAGCCCCTCGACGTCATCGATGAGAAACGTTGACTTTCCGGTCCCTCTCTTTTGCCGTTTCTCTGCGTCATACAGTTCCTGGGAACGCATGAATTCTGGAGCTCCTTCCGGAAGCCTCCACTGATAGAAACTTTTGCCCTCAATCCCATCAGGGTAACGAACCAAAACGACGGGACGCCCACGAAGGTGGGGAAGAATCACTTCGGCGATCGTCTCGTAGTAGGCAAGCAGGTCCCCCTTCGTGTACCCTTCTTGGGGCCAAAAGACCTTGTCTTGGTTGGACAGTTGAATGCGCCTCTCGGGAGTCAGCGCCGGGTGGGGGCTCGAGCTGTCGATCGCGGCCCTTCCGGCCTCTTCGAACGCGGCCTCGTCGATCTGCTCGGTGGAAGGACCGGCGTGACAGAGCGCTGGTCGGACATCGTCGCGCAGTCCTTGGAACGCGGCCGCTTGGAGGTGCCCGTCTTCCGAGAATCCGTGGTGGCGCACGCGGACGACCAATTCGGGGCGAGCCCAGTGCGCCTCGGCCTCCTCCCGGGGCGGAGCGCCGACGACGGGAGACCGCTCGATTGCAAGGGGAGAAAGGGCTTCTTTCAACTGGCTTTGGGCGGATCGGCCAAAGCCGGTGCCCACTCGTCCTCGATAGCGGAGTTGGTCTTGGAAGTAGCTGCCCACGAGGAGCGCTCCGATGTTCTGGGAGTTTCCCTCTTGCGACGTCCACCCGACGATAACGAATTCATCCTCTCGAGCCCTTTTCAACTTGACCCAGTCCGGTGAGGGACGGGGGCCATGTTGGTAGGCCGACCGCTTTTTCTTGGCGACCATGCCTTCCAGCTCTTCCGCGCAGACGAATTGCCACAAAATGCTGCCTTGGCCGTCGATGTGATCGAGGGATCGAAGCAGCCCCTTGCCGGGAAGGAGCTGTGCGCGCAGTTGATTTCTTGCACACAGTGGGAGACTGCGGAGATCGAGGATGCTCTCTCTGGTTCCCAGTTCGAGGATATCGAAGACGAGGTAGATGACCGGGATTTGTTGTTGAAGCCTTTCGAGGTCGCGGGCTCGACTCGAGCGAATCCGCGGTCCCAAAAGCGCGAAGTTGGGTCGGCCTCGTTCGTCGAAGGTCACGATTTCCCCATCGAGCACCACGTGTTCGACGTACAGCGAGCGAACGGCTCGGGCCACTTCTGCATAGTTTCTCGTGGCGTGGCGCCCCGAACGATAGCTCAGGGTGGCGCCTTGGCCTGACTTTTCCGCCAGGATGCGGACTCCGTCGAGCTTCAATTCGTAGAGCCAATCGCTGCCATCTCGTGGTGCCCCTTGGGTGGTGCAGACCATGGGAGAAGCGGCTCGGCTCGGGCTCTCCTTCTTTTCGGGGGCTCCGAGCTCGGCGGCCCTGTTGATCAAGTTTCGGCCCATTTCGTCCCTGCGGGACAGTTCTTCGACTGTCATTCCGCTCAGAACGCTTCGGGGTTGTTCCCTACAGACGTCGTTCTCTATTTGTGCGCCGGAATCTGTCTTCTTAACAAGGAGCCACTCAGCGACGGCTTCGGAGGTGCCTGCTAGGCCGCTTTGGGCCTTGCGGCGTCCGGTGGCAATGAGTGCGAAGCGTCCAGCGAGCTTATAGCCGCTCAAGGTGAAATCGAGCTTACCTCTCTCAATCCCGCCTTCGGCGCTGGTTTCGTTGTAGCGCACTCCCCCCGTGTCCCAGACGATCATGGAGCCAGCGCCGTAGTTGCCTTCTGGAATGGTATCCTCGAATTCGAGATAGCCGAGAGGGTGGTTTTCCGTGGCGATAGCGAGGCGTTTGATATTCGGGTCGAGAGATGGGCCTTGAGGGATGGCGAAACTGAGGAGAACCCCACCGACCTGCAGACGGAGATCGTAGTGCATACGCCGAGCGGCGTGTTGGTGGACGACGAAACGTCCAGCGAATGTTCCATCGAGACGATTCGTCTCGGAATCACTGCCTGACTGTTCAGCACTGAACGGCTCCGTAGTCTTCGCCGGGTCGCGTTTTTTCCGATAGCGCGAGAGACCGCTCATAGCTGGATCAGCGTAGCGACGGCCGGCCTTGAAGCCATGATAGAAGCCGCAAGAAGCGTCCTTTGATCTTTGCAGAAGAACTTCACTGCAGGGAAAAGGGTGCAAGTTCTTGGGGTTGAGGCTCCTCGACGCGCTACGATGACGATGTCATGCCTGCGCGCGCCACAACGAGCGGAACCATCTCTTTTGGGCTCGTCTCCATTCCCGTGAAGTTTTTTACCGCTGCGACGAGCCAGCAATTGCGGTTCAATATGCTTCACCAAAAGTGCGGCACACGAGTTCGGCAGCAGCTTTATTGCCCGGTTGATGACGAAGTGGTCGACCGAAAGGATACGGTGAAGGGCTACGAGGTCGCCAAGGGGCAGTATGTTCAATTCACCGAGGAAGAGCTCAAGGCTCTGGAGGCAGATCGAGATAGCAGTATCAACATCGTCGAATTCGTGCCTCTTGATTCTTTCGATATGGTGCAGGTGGAACGTTCCTACTACTTGGGTCCGGACCGCGGGGGGGACAAAGCCTATCACCTGCTCAGCGAATCCATGCGTGACGCCGACAAGGTTGCTGTCGGACGCTGGGCGGTGCGGGGGAAAGAACAACTTGTGGTCATCCGGCCCTATCAAGATGGCTTGATTTTTCATCAGCTCTACTACGCCGACGAGGTGCGTTCCTTTGAGGAGATCGACACCGGGGCCACGTTCGAGTTTGCCGATGCGGAGCGAGAGCTTGCAGGCAAGTTGATCGAGCAACTTTCCTCCTCTCAATTCGATGGAGAGAAATATGAGGATTCCTTTCGGAAGCGAGTTTTGGCCGCCGTGGAGCAAAAGGCTGCTGGCCAGGAGTTGCAGGTGGCAGCCGAGGCTCCCAAGGCGCAGATCATCGACTTGTTCGAGGCCCTCAAGCAGAGTCTCGGTAGCGAAGAGTTAGCAGAAAGGGAACGGAAGCAGCAGGATAAACCGCGTCCTCCCAAAAAGGCCGGAAAGGAACGTCCCAAGCGCGCGTCCAGGAGTCGGAAAAAGTCGTCGAGCGGCGGCTGAGGTGGCGGACAGAGGTTTCATTATTCTTTCACTGTTCAACTGGCTTGGTCGATGAAACTCGTCATTCAGATCCCCTGCTTCAACGAAGAGACCTCATTGCCGGTCGCCTTGGCTGCGTTGCCCAAGTCCATTCCCGGTATTGACGAGATCGAGGTGCTCGTCATCGACGATGGGAGTACCGATCGAACGGTCGAGGTGGCGCGAGCCCATGGTGTGGATCACGTGGTGGGGTGTCCGCGGAACAAAGGGCTCGCGCGGGGCTTTATGTTGGGGATCACGACGGCCCTTTCCCTGGGGGCCGATGTGATCGTCAATACCGATGCGGACAACCAGTATTGCGCCGACGACATCGCCGTCTTGGTTGCGCCAATCGTCGCTGGCCGCGCTGACTTGGTCGTTGGTGCCCGGCCGATCTCCAGTATCGAGCATTTTTCTCCCGTCAAGAAGATCCTTCAAAAGATGGGCAGTTGGGTGGTCAAGCTCGTCAGCGGCACCACTGTCATGGATGCGCCCAGTGGATTTCGAGCTTTTTCACGTGAGGCAGCTCTGAGTCTCAATGTCTTTTCGAAGTACACCTATACGCTCGAGACGATCATTCAGGCCGGTCAAAAGAACATGACGGTCATTTCCGTCCCTGTACGCGTCAACGACGAGCTTCGTCCCTCACGCCTCGTGACCAGCGTTCCGTCCTATGTTCGCAAATCGATGACGACAATTGTAAGAATGTTTGTCGTCTATCGGCCATTCCGTTTCTTTATGGTGACGGGGACACTGGTTTTTTTGGGAGGTGTTGCGCTTGGAGTGCGCTTTCTCTTTCGGTATGTTGCTGGCGATGGGACTGGGATGATCCAATCGCTCATCTTGGCGGCAGTGCTTCTGATGATGGGCTTCCACACGATGTTGCTAGGGTTCGTGACCGATCTGCTAGCGGTCAATCGCAAGTTGCTGGAGGAGTTGCAGGCTGTCGAGCGCCAACGCTCGCTACGAGAGGGCTCGGACGGGAAGCCTTCCAGGTAGGTTGTGCGTTCGAAATTTGGCCCAACCCGTTTCGATTCGATAGCGAAGGAAAGCTCTTGCCACCTTGGTGTGAAGGCTCGGAGGAATCCATGCACTCAATCTGCCGGTCCGCGATCATGGTCGTCATCGAATTTTCAGCAGCTTGGCCTCGGTGGCTGAAGCCGAGCGTCGGAGACATGGCCGTGGTGGCTCAGCACTACGAGGGACACCCGAGTTCGCTGGTGACGCAGGTGGCGAGTCGCACAACGCGTCTCGAGGCGGTGGGATGGCGGCTCGACACGCTCGTGGTTGTCTCCAATGGACGGACCGATCCCGACGCCGTCGCGGCGCGGTCCGTTTTGGCCCGGGGCTTGGCGGCGAGGATGAGGTTGAAAAACGAAGGGTGTTTGCTCCTCGCGATGGACGAGAAATGTGGCAAGCGAGCCGGAGCCCATCTTCGCGGGCTCGCGGCCTCCTTGGATCGGGTATTGGCCGAGAGCCCGGTGGAGCTAGCGGTTCGGGTGGGGGATCGGATCTGGGGGTCGGAGTCGGCCATCAGCGGGTGTCTCGAGCCGGGGGAAGGGCCGTCGGAGCATGCTGTAGCGGCAAGGCTTTGAGAGTCCATTCCTCCAGGGGATGTGCTGGCGTTCTCGTTTCGTCGCTGGTCCCTTGGCACTCGCGCAGCGTGTCCGCCCCTCGAGGGGGTGTGTCAGTGCGCAGGCCTGCTATGAGCGTGGCGTGGCGAGTGAAATTCAGCCCGGTCAACTCATCGAGCAATCGCTTGTCGATCTCGAATGGCCTATCGTCCTTCGCTGCATCGCCAGTCGGGCGCGAGGCGAGCTGGGGAGACGGCTCTGTGAGGAGCTGCGCCCCTGCGAGGCACCGGAGGAGGTGCAAGAGCGCCAAGCCACACTGCAAGAACTCCTGACTCTGTTCGAGCAAGGAGCCGGGCTTCCGGCGCGCGAGGTACCGGATATTCAACCTCTCCTGGCTCGGATCGAAAAAGGAGGCGGCTCTTCGGGAGTCGAGATGGCCCAGGTCCTCGGGCTCCTCCGGGCGGCGGATCTGCTGATCCGTTTTGCGCGGGCTCATCGAGAGACGGCCCCCGTCGTGGCGCGTCTATTCGAGATGGCGCCCGAACTCCGGGAGTTGGAACAAAGCTTGAGTCTGGCTCTGTCCGACGACGGACAAATTCTCGACCAAGCCGAGCCAGCTCTGGCCGAAGCTCGCAGCGGTGTGCGGGCTCTGCGGCGCCGGCTTCAATCACGCATCAACGATCTGATCAGCCGCTATCGAGACGCGCTTCAGGATGGCTTTTTCACCGAACGGGAAGGACGGTTCGTTTTGCCTGTCCGCGCGGATGCGCCCTATCGCGTCGAAGGGTTTGTCTTTGGGACCAGCCAGAGCGGGTCGACGCTCTATGTTGAACCGAGGGAGCTTGCACAATTGGGTCATGAGCTCCGCATGGCTGAGGCACAGGTGGAGCGCGTGGAAGCTCAGGTGCTCGCGAAGCTCTGCGCTCAGGTCATTCCATGGTGTGAGGAGCTAGCCTGGGCGCAGGAATGCTGTGGGCGTGCCGATCTCCTCGCGGCCATCGTGGACTTCTCCAGTGCCGTTGGGGCACGAGTGGTGCCCTTGTCGGAGAGAGAAGTCATCCACTTGCGCGGTGCACGTCATCCCCTGCTTGTGGAGAGTGGAGTCGACGTCGTCGAAAACGATCTCGAAATGCAGAGTGGACGTGGGGTGGTGGTTTCCGGCCCGAACGCTGGGGGCAAGACGGTCGCACTCAAGTCCGTGGGGCTGTTGACTGTGATGCAGTCGGCGGGCCTCCCGCTCCCGGTGGCACCGGAAAGCGAGATGGGCTTCTTTCCGGTTGTGCTGGCCGACATCGGCGATGACCAGTCTTTGTCACGTTCCCTGTCGACATTCAGCGGGCATGTGGAGCGGGTGCGTGATTTTCTCGATCAAGCCTCGACAGATACGCTCGTTCTTCTTGATGAGCTCATGGGGGGAACGGATCCCGGAGAAGGGACGGTTCTTGCTATGGCAACCCTTGAGGCCTTCGTTGACGGAGGAGCTGCGGTTATGGTGACCACCCACTATGATGGTCTCAAGGACTTCGCTCTCGGTCATGAGAAACTCGAGAGTGCTGCTGTGGGGTTCGACTTCTCACTGATGGAGCCAACATTTCGCGTGGAAATGGGCAGACCGGGCGCCTCGAGCGCCCTGCATGTCGCTCGACGCCACGGGCTGCCGAACCATGTGACCGATCGAGCCGAGGCATTTTTGCCTGAGCTGGATGCTCGAGTGCGGCAGGACCGTATCGAAATCGAGCAAATGAGAGTCGAGCTGGACAGGCAGCGCGGTGAGCTGGCGGAACAGGCTGCGGAGTCCGAGCGATTGAATTTGAAGAAGCAGCGGGAGCTCCAGTTGCTCGAGGAAGCGCGCCGGCGTGATCTGGGCCGCGAGAGTGACGAGTTGCGCACTGCGATTCGTGAAGCACGAGGTGAGCTGCGAACCCTTCGAAAGAAGCTGAAAGCTTCTCCTTCGGCGCAGGAGCTGCGAGAGATCGAACGAGGGATCGACCAAGTTTCTTCTCATGTGTCATTGGGGAGCGCGATCGATCAAACGCTGCGCAAGACGACAGCGACCGGTGAGAGCGACAAAAAGGACGAGAAGCCGGCTCCGCCCGTGCTCCAGGTGGGCATGAAGGTCAAGTTGCGGGGGATGCGTGGTTGCGGGGAAGTGATCGACCTCCCCCGGAAGGGACAAGTCCGGGTGCTCATGGGCGGACTCAAGTTGAACGTGCCCACCAAGGAAATCGAGGCAGAACTGGATTCTGTGTCGGGGCGGGCTGCAGGGGAAAGACCTGCGAGGTCGCGGCCCACCTCGTCGAAGCACGGGGGAGCAAAACGTTCGGTGTCCTCAGAAGCGGGGGATGCGAGCCAGTTGGCCTCTCCGGTGCGCAGCAAGGACGTCATATTGGATCTCCGGGGCAAGCGCGTCGAGCCGAGCTTGGACGAACTCGACGTCTTCATTGATGAGCTTTTGAGAAGGCAGGAGATCGGAGGATTTGTCCTTCATGGGCATGGCACGGGGGCGATGAAGGAAGCGGTGAGGAGTCACCTGCGAGGACATAGATGTATCCGTGAGAGCAGGGCGGCCGAGCGCAGCGAGGGAGGAGATGCGTTGACGGTGTTCTGGCTAGAAAGTATCTCATAATCTAGTTCGCGTCTCCAAAAGGCCGCTTCGTCGCCCGCCTCCTTCGGGGCGAGGGCGGTCGACTCCGCTTTTTCGCCTGTATTATGACGCTGAACCCCTCATTGCTTGTTTGGTTCGCATCCTTTTGTGGATGCGAACTAGCCTCGAACGAGCTCTCGAGAGACGTTCCCATCAGAAATCCGGCACCTCGAACCAAATTGCTGGAAACCGGCAACGCTCGCCTCATCCGCCGATTCAGCGCTTCTGGGCGACGCATATTGCTCCGTGGACCTCGAGTCGAGCTTCTTTCAAAGCGGCTGCGCAGGCGTCGAGTGTGCTGCCTGTGGTCACGACATCGTCGACCAAGAGGACGGGGGATTCCGGTTTTCGTGCCTTGGCGTTGACCGAGAAGGCTCCCCGGACGTTCTCTTGACGCTCGAGTCGAGTCAGTTTTGCTTGTTCGAAAGTGGGGCGGCGACGAAAGAGAAGACTCGCGCTCGTGGGAGCGCCGAGCCGTCGACCGAGGTGCCGGGCGATCAGCGCGGACTGGTTGAAGCCGCGCTTGGCCAAACGAGTGGGAAAGAGGGGAACAGGGACGAGATGGACGGTCTGTTCTTTCAGAGCCTCTGCGCTTCGGATTGCCATAGCGTGGCCAAGCGGGCGTGCCCAGTGAGTTGCTTGTCCATACTTGAGCTCTCGGATCAGCCGTCCCAGAGGCCCCGCATAGACTCCCAGACAAACCACGGACAGTCCCCCCAAGGTTTGCGTATTTTGAGCGAGGGTCGCACAAGCCTTGCAAAGGCTTGGCCCGCGGATCCCGCATAGAAGGCAGTGTTCGAACAGGTGTCGCAGCCAGTTCGCCGGTCTTTTCATGACCATGGTATCGGCCGCTAGACAATCGAGTTGCTGAGCTCGATGCAGTTCTTCAAGGAAAATCCGGGGGGCGAGGTTACGGGGGGTCCTCCAGATCTTCGATGCGCTTCGGCCAGTCGCCACGGAGAATCCGTGACAGGGAGCGATCGGCGAGCAACTTCCCTTCCGTTTGGCAACGGGGACAATAATTTGTTTCATTTTCCGCGTAGCGGATGCGCTGAATCTTGGTCCCACAAACGCGGCAGGGCAGACGAAAGCGGCCATGCACGGCCATTTCTTCCCGGAAAGCGGTGACCTTTTCTGGGAAGGTGTTGCCGGCCTCCCTTCGCAGTTTTTCCGTCCACGAGCGAAGAGTCATTCGAGTGCAGACGAACAATCGTTCGAGCTCGGTTTCTGAAAGTGATTGAGTTCGTTTGACTGGGCTGAGCTCGGCCCAAAAGAGAATTTCGTCGCTGTAAGCATTGCCAATCCCGCTGAGCAGTCGTTGATCGGTGAGAGCACGCTTGAGCGTGCGATTCTCGCGAAGGAGGGCGTCGCGAAATTCTGGTAAATGGGTGGAAAGCGGATCGACTCCACCACGGTCGAGCCGTTGCACGGACTGCTGCTCGGAAAAAAGATGCAAGCTGGCCCGCCTCTTGGTTCCTTGCTCGGTCAGCAGAACGCTGGCCTGAGGGAAATCAAAGGCCGCCAGGCCGACCTTGGCGGGCAGTTTCGCTCCACGTGGTCGCACCTTGAGCCTGCCCGCGATCATCAGATGCACTGCAGCGAAGAAGCCGCCTTCGAAGTGCAAGACGATCCGTTTGCCAAGCCGTTCCGCCCGCATGAAGCGCTGACCCTGGAGTTCTTCCTTGGGGGGATGAGTGGTTCGTAGAATGAAGGGACTCCCCAAACGCAAACCGTCAAGAAGCTCCCCGCCGAACATGTTCGTCAGTCTTTCACAATAAATCGTAACATCGGGGAGCTCCGGCATCCTCGTTACTCCACTCCCAGCAATTGGCTCATCGACGCCTCATCGGCTGGAGTAAAGGAATACCGTTCAAAGTCCTCGCTTTTGACCCACCGGAAATCGGAAACGTGATACGCCGAGGGTTCTCCTCCATTGAGCTTGCATTCGTAGAGGTACAGGTCGACGCTGTATCGCTCATAGGGATGATTGATGTAGCTGATGAGCTGTCCGACTCTTACATCCACTCCGAGCCGGAGCTTGACTTCGCGTGTGAGGGCATCCGCATCGGTTTCTCCAGGCTCGACCCTTCCTCCAGGAAACTCCCAGAGGAGAGGGAGCACTGCCGTAGAGCGGCGCTGAGTGATCAAGTAATGACCGTCGCGTTCAACAACGGCGCACACGACCCGAATTGCAGCCACGATACCACACGCTCGGTCGATTCATGCATCGACACGAAATACTTGTTGTCCCATGAGCAGAATATCACCTGCGTTGATCGGATGATCCTGACCCACGCGGACAAAGGTTCCATTCGAGCTTCCTACATCCGTGAGATACACTTGACCGTCTTCGCCCGGAGCGATCTGGCAGTGAAGTCCCGAGACGTAGCCATCTTCCGAAAACAAGATATCGCCCCGTTCTCTTCCCAGATGGATGCCTCGAGCCGGGATGGGAAAAGCATTTCCAGTGGTCTCGCGGCCAATCACCAATGCGAGTCGGCCAATGATTCCCTTCGAGGGGCTACCAAACCGTTCCACGCCGTCGACGGGCGGTTGGCTTGCAAGAGTCTCGAAACGGACGATCTCCTGACCGATCCGAAATACGGCTCCGGGAACCAGTGCAAAAGGCACATTGGGAGAGAGCTTGACGTAGACGCCATTGAGGCTGCCTTCGTCACGCACCGTGACCCGATTTCCTGAAATCGTGAATGTCGCGTGCTTGGGAGACAGATAGCTATCTCCCGCGAAAATCGTGCCGGTATCTCGGCCAATCGTACAAGACGGCGCGCTGGGCAGTTCGTATTTTCCTGCCTCGGAGCCGTCTGCTCTGAGGGCGGTGAGAGTGATGCCGCTGCCTTTGACAGGTGCCGCTGCAACCGGAGGAACCCCCGGTGCGGCTCGGCCAGAAAGCTTATAGCCGCAGGCCGCGCAAAATCGATTGCCGGGGGGGTTGTCCTGACCGCACTGAGGGCATCCTTGAGCTAGCGCTGTCTTGGCCGCATCAGCAGCGGCTGGAGCAGCAGCGGCCGGACCGGCCGCGGCAGGAGCCTGAGGAGCTGCACCCTGAGCTGGTGCGCCCACGGGGGGCACTTTGGGTTCCGCTTCTACAGGTTGAAATTCCTTGGGAGAGCCCTTCGGGAGTTCTGCTCCACAGCCCAGGCAAAACTTGTAGTGGTCCTGGTTGTCCTTGCCGCACTTGGCGCATTTGATCACAGGCGACTTCTCCGCGGGCTCGATCGAATGAATGGAGATTGTCCCAAGAGGGAACCGCTTCTTGAAACGGGGCTTTCCGAAAAAGGACAGGCTCTCGTTTTCGCGGAATTATCTCGTCAAGGCCCAGTGGGTCAACCGGATTGTCCTCGTGGGCCGGATTGAGGCTAGAATAACGCGGCGGCGCGGCCTTTCGAGGCCGTGTGCCTTGTGTCGGAGTTCTAGGGAGCTAGGTACTTCAGCGCTTGTCGGAGCAAAGATGAGAGATCGCCGTCGGGGTGCGACTCGGCGACGGCTTGCGCGGCCCGTTCCGCTTCGGGTTGGCGGTACCCGAGGCCCGTGAGAGCGGTGACGAGCTGTCCACCGGCAGCAGCACCACTTGTTGGTCCTGGAGGGGTCCGACTGGATGTCGTGGCGCGTTTTGCCGAAAGCTTGCCTCGGAGTTCCAGGACCAATCTCTCTGCGGTCTTTTTGCCCACGCCGGGGACTTTACTCAGGCGCGCCCTGTCTTCCGATTCGATGACCCGGGTCAGATCGTCGCTCGGCAGAACGTGAAGCACCGAAAGTGCCAGACGGGGACCGACATTGGGGACCGTAATGAGGAAACGAAACGCCGCCCGTTCCTCCAAGCTGCAAAAACCAAAAAGCTCCAAGGCGTCCTGGCGCAGGTTCGTGTGCACATAAAGAGTGACCAAGCTCCCCTCTGGTCCGACGCGCTCGGAGCGCCCCACGGTTCCGATAGGGCACGAAAGCTCGTAGCCCACTCCGCCGACGTCGAGAAGCAGACCTCCGGTGGGTTCTTCGCTTTCGATACGACCCGTCAGTTTTCCGATCATGAGTTGGTTCCTTTCGCTGCCGGTTGGATGATGACCGCTTCTCCGTCTGCGAATTTGCTGAGACCCTGATACGCTCGAGCTGCCTCGAACGGAAGATGCCGCCCGCCGCACCACAGTCCCGCGTTTCAGCGGAGGGAATTCCCTACTCGGAAAGGATTCCCTACCTCCTGCTTCTTGGAGCCGTACTCCTTTTTTCCTGGTTGGGGTGGGCCGTTTTTCTCAAGACGACCACCGTCCCCTCTCCTCCGCTTCTGTCGGTGGTGGCTCGCTTGGTTCTCTGGGGAGGCCCTTGCGCGGCTTACTTGTACTGGGTTGCAGGGAACGATTGGGCTCGAGTGCTTGGGTTGGGGTTTCCTGGTGGTCGTCGTCAAATTGTCAGTGCCGTCCTGGTTCCCAGTGTTGTGGGATTTTTGCTTCTTTTGGGGACCTCGCGTCAGCTTGAAGTCCCCCTCTTTGATCTCGTGGGTGATGCGTTCGACAGTGCGCGGTTGCGATTGACGGCTCCGGTGCTTGAAGAGTTGGTGTTTCGGGGAGTCGTTGTCTCCGAAGCGATGGCCATCGCTCGAGACACCGCCAAGGATGTTCTTTCGCTGCGGCTCCGATTTTGGCTGGCTCAGCTCGCTGCAGCTCTTCTTTTTACATTGGTGCACTGGCCCTGGTGGCTCTCGGAGCTGGGGCTGGTCGCGACGCTTCAGTCCAGCATGCCCCTGTTTGTCACGGGATTGGTTTTGGGCATCGTCTTCGCGATGACGCGAAGCATCTGGGGTTGTATCCTGCTTCATTGGCTCAACAATGAGCTCAGCCTGCTTGGCTCCTGATAAGAGCTCCAATCAGAAGCCCGGGACACCGAACCAAGCACCGGAAAAGGTTCTGCCGATGCTCGCCTCCCCGCTCGTGGGTGAATGTCGGCGGAGCCTTTCGAAGCTATGAGACGTGCGCGAGGGGACAAGCAAAGGAAGCAAGGGAGTTCTTCAGCGGGACAACGCGTTCATGTGTCAGCAAGAGAGCAGTGCATTCCTCTACCGTTGTGATAGGCGGGGCCCATGACTGCTTCCCCTCGCTTCTGGTTTGCGGCCGCCGCGCTTCCTTTCCTAGTGCTTTTCGTCGGGGCTTGCGGTGGTTCATCGAGTGAGACGCCTTTTCCGCTCGAGCCCTTGCCCCACGGTCCCGAGGCTGCGGATGCGGAAAATCAACAAGAGCCCAAGAAGTCTCTGGAGAGTCCTTCGAAGCCCTCCGAACATTCCGAAGCCGAGCCCACCCGCTCAGAACGAACCGTTGAGTGACA
>CAYTRQ010000011.1:24285-27401 GCA_964440025.1 uncultured Polyangiaceae bacterium
GGCCTGTCCTGGACCGATCCAGGGCGCGATGTGCTGTGCGATTGCGTCTTCTCCGTTCTTCTTCCAAAGGAGGCCCCAAGCGATCGTTCCTCCGATGACGCTCGCGCTTCCTACGATCGCGGCGATTCCCCCTAGATTCCGCTGCTGTTGAGCTGCGAGGGCTCGTTCGGCTTCCTCCTGGGGGGTTGTCGTTCCGTGGCGGGGATTGGCCTGACAGTAGCTGGTTGTCCCCTCCGGGCCCGGCGAACAGTCGAGAGTGCTCATCGTTGCTTCGCCATCGAGAAATGCCCAAAGACCGACTCCCCCCAAGGCCCCTCCTGCAAATGTGACAATCACTGGCCAAGCAGGGCGCCGCGCGTCTTCCTGGTCATGGGCCAAGGGCGGAGTGAACCTTTCGGTTTGCACCCGGCTGGCCTTTGGCGAGGTTTTTGTGTCGGCTTCCGCAGCCGCTCGCTTTTTCTGCACCTCTTGGCGCAGTCGGTCGATCCTTGTTTCGATGGAGTTTCGGTCGTCGGCTTGGGGAGCCCGCTCCAAGTATGTCTCGAGGGCGAGCAGAGCGTGCTCCAAGTTGCCGGTTCGTTCGTAGGCGCGTGCCAGGTTCAGGAGGAGCTTGATCGCGGTGCAGTCCCTTCGGAAGGCGTCCTCCCAGTACAAAATGGCTCGATGATAATCGGCCTCCTCGAAGGAGGCCAGCCCCGCCCTGTAGGCTCCCTTGGCTCCACTGATCTGCGCCTCGGTGGGCTCGGTCCTGCATGTGGGGTAGGGCTTGGGTGAAGGCTCGGCGTGGACGCTGGGCAAAAAGAGGGCCCCGGCGAAAACCAGGGTGCAGCTGAAAACGGAGACGCGCATGGAGGACAAATGCGAGGAGCGTGGGCTCGGGCGGATCTGGAGGGGGGCGGGTGCGTGCGTGAGAATCATAGTGAACGGCCTGCCAACGACCAAAGAAGTCTCCGAGAAAGCGCGCCGGGGGCTTGTCCTCGCCGGGTTCCTCGGGAGACCCTGAGGGCACGGTATGTCTTGCTATCGAGCGCACTTCACAGCCTCTCGGCGCCCAGACAGCGCTCGCTTCAAGAAGCGGCCGCACCAATTGGCGAGCCGAAGAAAACCAGGGTCAGCTCGCTGGCGCTGGTTGAGCGTTGCTTTTTTGACCTTGGTCATGCTTTTGAGTGCGTCCTGTCCGGCCCGCGACAGTGAACCTCTCGAAGGAATTCGGGCCGCCATGGAAGAGGGCCAAGCCCTGTTCATCGCTGGCGAATATCAACAGGCCGCGGCGATTTTCGAAGCGGGCTACGCTGAGCATCCTTACTCGGCTTTTCTGTTCAACGCCGGGGTTTGCTACCAGAAGGCAGGGCAGCCGACCGCGGCGATTCGCGCGTTCGAAAAGTATCTCAAAGAGGATCCGCAGGCCCCCGACGCTGCCGAGGTCAGCAGCCGCATCGAGAAGCTCCGGAAGGCGGAAGAGGCTCCGCCTGGTTCTGAAGATGGCAAAGAGAAGGCGGAGCAGGAGACAGATCGGACGGAAACCGAGGCGGACCAGGCCTCTCAGAAGGAAAAAGCGCCGCCCGAGGACCAAGAGCAGAACACCATGAAGTCCTTGGTGGTGGTCGAGACCGAGCCCACCGGTGCACCGTTGAAGGTTTACCGGCGCGTTCGCTCGACCGCGCCAGCTTTCGAGGAGGGCGGAGAAAAGCCACCCGGCTGGGAGCTGGTGGCGCAGCCCACTGCGCCTGCCGAGCTGACCCTAGCAGTGGGGCGCTATCATGTGGTGGTGGAGAAGTTTCGCGAATTCAACCGGAGTGAAACAGACATCGACGTTTCGCCGGGGCATGTCCATCACTTCAAAGCCAACCTTTCGCAGGGAGCCTTCATGGGCTTTTTGAAAGTCAGCTCGAATGTTGTGGGGGCTACCATTTTCTTGGATGAACGGGGGCAGCAGAGGACAGCCTGGGGTCAAGCGCCGCACGGGGAGCTCGTGAAGCCCGGCGAGCATGAGGTTGTGGTCGAGGCGCCTGGTTTCGAGCCGAGCAAGACACAGATCGAGATCAAGGCTGGCGAGCAGAAGGAACTCGAGATCCAGCTGGAGCGTGTCGCCTACGGGGTGGTTCGCCTCGATGCGACTGCACCGGTGGTCGATGTTTACGAAGGCGATCACTACCTCGGGACCTGGCGAAAAGGGACCCCTGCTTTGGAGCTTCGCCTGGCGGCAGGCAAACACCAGCTGTCGATTCGTATGCGAGGTTACAAGGAACTGCGCACGCAGGTGGAGGTTCCCAAGGGGCGGATTCTTCCGGTGCGCGCGCAGATGATCGAAAAGTATCCCCGGGGGGCTGCTTGGACCCAAGCGGTGCTGGGGGCTGCCGTGCTGGGGGGCAGTATTTATCTAGGGGTGGAATCCGACCGTTTTGCGCGGGAGCTGACCGCTGAACGAGCGGCCGGCAGACTGTCTCCTTCCGATCCGCGGCTCGACCAAGGTTTTTGGTACTCCTTGGGGGCCGATGCCGGATTCGCCGTCGGGGGGGTGCTCGGGATCCTTTCGATCTACAACTTCATCAAGGATCCCTATCCGGAGCCAGAATTGCGACGAGGAAAGAAGATCGAGTTTTCAAAGTCGTCATCAAAGGTCGTCTCCAGTGCGGGGTCGAGGCCATGAGCGGGTTGGGTTCGCGTCCGTTTTGGTGGGCTCGTTGCGTGCTCCCCTGTGCCGTCTCCTGGGCTACCCTCGGCTGCATGTGGGACCGGTTCGACGAGCTCCGCACCGATCCCCCAGTCGAAGAATTGACGCCGATCGATGAAGCGGACCTACCGTTCGGTTCGACCATTGCTGCTCTTGGTGCTGGCGACACATCGGTGGTTTTGGTCGGAGGACCTCCTTTCAGTTCCGGAGCAGGGACGTACTTTCTCAGGAATTCGGGGGAAGCTTTCGAAGAAGCATTCGATCGCTCCCACTGCCCCAACGAAAGCTCCACGAACCGTTGTGTCCTTTCTACTCAACCAGTGGGGATGCGTTACGCGAGGTCCGCAAGCCAGGAGCGAGAGAATTGCTTTGTGAGTGGTGTTGGGGCCTCTGGGGATCAGCGGGGCCTCTGGACCCGCTGCGAGGACGGTGCTCAGTTTGC
>CAYTRQ010000011.1:27411-31111 GCA_964440025.1 uncultured Polyangiaceae bacterium
CCTCCGGACTTCGAGGACGAGGTGGTCGAAGCCGTGGTGCGGGGGAATCAAGCTCCCGTGGTGGCGTTGGGAGCCGATCGAAGTGCCCGGCCGGTCCTTTTGGCCGGAGCTGGCGAATTAGGACGCGCTTTCTACTACGAGCAGGATTCGCGCTCGCCCGTCGATCTCGGAACGTCCGGAGCTGTTCCCAACTCCTTTGGGGCGGCCGTGACCGTCGCACGAGCCGGCGACACCCGTCTCCTCGCCGTGGGCGCTCCCAATGTGGGGCAAGTTTGGCTCTTCCTGACCGACGGGAGTGGTCCGACGTCCATCGGATGTTTGAGTGGTGGAGAGGAGTTCGGCAGAACGCTCGCTGCGGGGGATATTGACGGCGACGATGAAGAGGAACTTGCCGTGGCTCTCAAGGATGGCGTCATGATATTTTCTGGTAGCGGGCTATTCGGGCTTTCCGAATGGACGGGCGAGGGGTGCGGCCTCGGTCTCGCTCCGGAGGATCTTCTTCTTTCGGAGCTTTCGTGCCAGCCCGCTCAGGAGGCGAGAGATTGCTCGGGCTCGCGTTTTGGCGTGACGATGCAGATTGCCGACCTCAGTGGGGATGGCCGCGGGGAAGTGGCCGTTGGAGCGCCACGGATGACCGTGAGGGGGCAAGATAACGCTGGAGCTGTTCTTGTGTATGGTCAAGAGGGCGAGCTGGTGGATGTTCGCTATCCCTCCGATCCGGGGGAAGGGCATCGGTTCGGCGAGGCTTTGGCTGCCGTGCCTCAGGAGGATCGCTGGATTTTGGCGGTTGGGGAGCCAGGGGCCAATTCCGCCAGTTTGGTGTATTGCACCACCATCTCGGGAAGTGGCATGAGTTCTCGTTGTCCGGAAGCTTCACCGGTCAGCGACTGAAGGCAGCACATGATCGGAAATCAAAAACAGATTCTCATCGCGGATGATGAGCCCAATCTCCGGCGCGTCTTGGGAGCCCAGCTCAGCCGAGACGGCCACGAGGTGCACCTCGTGGAAGACGGTCGGCAGGCATTGGATTGTCTGCGAGACAACCACATCGACCTCCTCATCACTGATTTGCGGATGCCTCAGCTCGATGGAATGGAGGTGCTGAGGAAGGCCCTCGAGCTAGAGCCGAGTTTGCCCGTCGTGATGATCACGGCGCATGGCACGGTGGACAATGCCGTGGAGGCGCTCAAAACCGGGGCGTTCGACTACATTACCAAGCCGTTCGATCAGGAAGAGTTGCGCACGATCGTTCGTAAGGCTCTCAAGACCCGAGATCTCTCGGCGCGGGACGCGACGCGTGCGGATTCAGGAAAACACTCCCGCTACGGCATCATCGGTCAGAGCCCAGCCATCCTCGATGTCTATTCCCTCATCGAGCGAGTTGCCGACTCTCCCACGACGGTCCTGGTGACCGGGGAAAGCGGCACCGGCAAGGAGTTGGTTGCTCGGGCCCTGCACGATTCTTCTTCACGACGTTTGCGTCCCTTCATTAAGGTCAACTGTGCGGCTATCCCGCGTGAGTTGATTGAGAGTGAGTTTTTTGGCCATGAGCGAGGCGCATTTACCGGCGCCGTCGCCTCCAAGCCCGGACGTTTCGAGCTGGCCAGTGGGGGAACGTTGTTCTTGGATGAGATCGGAGCGATCCCACTGGAAACTCAGGTGAAGCTATTGCGAGCTTTGCAGGAAGGCGAGTTCGAGCGTGTTGGTGGCGTGCGCACGCTCAAGGTCGATGTGCGCTTGGTCGCTGCAACCAACACCGACCTCAAGAAGCAGATCGAGGAGGGGACCTTCCGTGAGGATCTCTACTATCGGCTCAATGTCGTGGGAGTACGCCTCCCGCCACTGCGGGAGCGCGTTGGCGATATTCCTCCGCTTTTGGATCACTTCATCGATAAGTTCAACTCCCGCCTGGGCAAGAATATCGTCGGGTTGGGCTCCGACGCTCTCGCTATCCTGAGCGCTTATTCTTGGCCCGGTAACGTGAGAGAATTGGAGAACGTCATGGAGCGTGCTGCACTATTTGCAGACGGTGCCTTGATTCACTCCGAGCATCTGCCCGGAGAACTTGCGGCCTATAGCAATAGTGGCAACCAACGGGCTTGCTCGGGAGCCGAGGTGGGGCTCAAAGAGCAGGTCCGGGCGGCGGTGAGCCAGCTTGAACGGCAGCTCATATTGCGTGCATTGGAGCAGATGGGAGGCAACGTGACGCACACGGCTCGACTGCTGAAGCTCTCTCGCAAGGGACTCCAATTGAAGATGAAGGAACTGGGCTTGCGCGACGTCCCATTGAGGGGGGCGCGCGAGGCCGATTCAGCCGAATGAACGTTCATCGAACCCTCCTTCTCCTCGGGATGCTCGCCAGCACGACTGGCTGTCGAGACGATGCCGACGAGTCATCGACCAATGAGTCATCGGCCAGCGAATCATCGGCCAGCGAGTCATCGGTCGACTCCGCCGAGCTTGCTGGAGCTCCCCGGCCCACCACGGGGCTCCCTCTCGGTCCCCCCTCGGAGCGGCCGGAACCGCGAGTGGGGATGGTCTACATCCCGCCAGGGGCATTGGTTGTTGGGACTCCCCAAAATCAGCGCCCTCGGCGAGCGGATCGTGAGCTGCCGGGGGAGCAGGTCATGCTTGAGGGATTTTACGTCGATCGGTACCCCTATCCCAATGAGGAGGGGGCGATTCCCGTCACCTCGGTCACTCAGGAAGAAGCTGCTGCGCTGTGTGAGGAGCGCGACAAAAGGCTATGTACGGAACTCGAATGGGAGCGTGCGTGCAAAGGACCCGACAACCGCACCTATGAGTACGGTCAAACTTACGACGAGCAGCCTTGCAAGACGGGCCAAGAAGCTCACCTTCGTCCGAGTGGCTATCACGTAGGATGTCAGAGCGACTTCGGAGTGCGTGATATGCATGGGGGCCCCTTCGAATGGACGAGCAGTTCCTACGGGCGAGGGCAAAAAAAGGAGCTCGTTGTGTTAAAAGGGGGGAATGCTCGCCAGGGAGAGGTGGTGGGACGTTGCGCCAATGTCGAGCCGTCGGCTGCCAACGAGCGGTCGGGAACGATTGGCTTTCGCTGTTGTGCCGGACCGAGAAATGAGGCGGAAGTGGATTTGGAGCTTCGCTTCAAAGCCGGTTTGATTCCGCGGGCTCGGTTTGGAAAGGACCTCGAGAAAAGTTTGATCGCGGCTCTTCCTGAGGAAGCCCAAGACGCGCTCTCCCAAGGTGGCAAGATTCGCAGACACCGGGTTTGGCTGTGGCGACCGGTTGCGAACGAAGAACTTCATTTGATGGCGATCTGTGGGCGAGGAGCCGCTCGGGGACCTCGTTGCGGGCTGCAGATTGCTCGCGTCGCGCCTGGAAATATCCAGGTCCTCGCTTGGGTCTCCAGTGGCGAATGGGTTGCCGATTTGCATCGGCCGGGTCCTCACGAATACCTGTGGCTGCTTGGCGGTGATAATCGCGGTAGCTTCAAGCGGCTGCTTCGCTATGCTTATGGAGACATCCGGGTGGGCGAACAATCACGGGGCGTTCCCAAGAAGCCCAAGAAAAAGTGAGCCGGAGTCGCTGCAAGTCGCAGAACGTTCGCGCCTTTCTCAAACCGCTTGCGTCGCCCTTTTCTTGAGGAAGTGATGAGCCGACGTGTCTAGTGCTGCGACCACATAAAAGTGGTCGGTAGGGAGACCACTTTTCTCTGGAA
>CAYTRQ010000012.1:0-30959 GCA_964440025.1 uncultured Polyangiaceae bacterium
CCCTGCTCCTTGGCTGATCGGATCTTGAGCGATCCGGTCTTTCTCCCATGCCAGAGCACCTGAACCATGTCAGGGAGTCCCATCTCCGACAAAGACCCACTGACACCTCGGCTGGATCCCCCCTGCGTCGCCTCGCGCTCCATGATCTGTTTGAGCTTGGCAACCAACAGATCCGCCACCACCGGCTTGGTCATAAAGTCCGCCGCGCCGAGCTCAAAGGCCTTGCGGGCATCTGCGCTGCCGCTGCGGCTGGTCACGAATATCCAAGGGATCTTCTTCCCCCATTCGTGCCTTCTCGCTTCACCAAGCAATGCAAAACCATCGCTCCCGCCCCCTAGGTCGATCTCACTTACGACCATTTCGAAGTCGCCCGTTTTGAGGTGCTTCAACGCCTGCTCGGCATTGTGAGCCTGTGTGACCTCGAATCCTTGCTCGACCATTCGCAGTTCGAGCACCGTGGTCTCCTCCGGATCGGGATCAACAACGACAGCTCGATGCCGATTGGCCAATAGCCGCGCCTTGAGATCTTCACCGGAGACAGTGTGCTTGAACAGATCGACCAAGTTAGGATCGAAAACACTTCCTCGATACCTTGAGAGGACCTCACAGGCCTCAATGGGTCGGAGCCGCTTGCGGAAAGGATTTCTCGGGTTTTGGGTGAGATCTGCGTAGGTGTCGGCAATCGCCAACATTCGCGCTCCCAGAGCGATATCCTTACCTCGGGCTCCCTCAGGAAAGCCTTGTCCATCGAAACGCTCGTACATCTGCATCACAGCGGACTTGGTCTCTTGTGAAAGACCAACGGCTTCCATCAACCGAGTGGGAGAGGTGACCGTTTTTTTGGCCTGGGTAGCATGTCCCTCGTATTCGGCGACGTTGAGAGGGGTCAAATGGTAGGCACCGGCCTTACCCAAATCGTGGATGAACCCAGCAATTTGTAGTTGCATGAGGTGGCCCTCGCTCAGTCCGATGCGTTCGGCAATCTTCTTGATCAACCTCGCGACCTGAGCAGAGTGGCCACGGAGATCTTGGCGAGAGTTCTCCAGCAAACTGACCAGCACGTTCAACGTTTCGATATAGCCTTGATCACCGAGCCCGCGGGTAGACTTTTTGTTTCCTCCTTGGAGCTCCTCAGGGTTGATCACTCGCTCCCGCGGTCGATCCTCACTGGCCAAGGCAACGGCCATGCTCTCGTCACTGACGAGATTGCGCTCGTAGACATTGAGCATGGAGGTGAACTGGGCATGGGCAGCTCGGTCGAGCATGGCAAATGCGTGAATGTCCCCCGTATAAGCCTTGGCAATCGCGGCCTTCACCGCGCGGGGACGAGCCACGAAGGTCCGAATGCCGCGAACACCAGAGACGAGCTTCACTTCATCCAGGACCCCCGAGTCGGTGGGATCGGCGGTCACGACGCTCAGCGTTTGCGTCTTGGCATCGAACAGCACGGGAAACACCCCTCGAGCCGAGGCAAGCTTTTTGGGGACTTTTTCCAACGTGGACGGGTCGATGTCCGCTTTGGACAATTTCTCCGTCGACACGAAACGCGTCTTGTAGAGAGCGGCGAGATACTTGAGGAGAGGCGGCTCCTCGACGATCCCGCCTTCGATCAATGCCTCTTCGACGCGATCGCCAAAAGCCTGAATGTGGCTCAGAGCCGCCTCCCGTTGCTCGGATGAAATGAGTCGGTCCTTCACCATCCGATCGAGCAGGGCGTGATTCACAGGCGCATTCATCGTCGTCAAAACCAAGGGTCAAGAGGAGTCACGGCACCTCCTGCGGGAGGAACCACGGCTCCTGCTCTTCCCGGTCAGCAAACAGGGTAGAACCAATCGCCCCACAAGGCGAGGTCGGCACAGGGGGATTCCATCCAAAAATCCCCTTATCTCCGACACTTCCGTACCCTGTGGGCCGCTGTTCGGGCCACCGAACAGCGGGCCGGGCACTCGCGAATTCCCGGACCTCGGCGAGCCGGAACGGTCATCGCTTCCCGGCTCTTCCCTGCACAGGTCATGCAAAGGACGGGCGGCAGAAAGCGCCGTCACACGACGGGCCGCGGGCCCTCGAATCCGCTGGGTGAACGAGAGGGAGGCCCTACCGGTCCAGTTGGTCGCGACTTGACGCGCTTTCAAGGGGGAGCTAGTCACGGCGTCCCTTCCGGTGGCGGTTCTCTTGGAGCTCCAACGCCGGGGGAGACCCACCCGGCGGACAGGCCAGCGGCTGCGTTCCCGGGACCGGGGCCCGACCCGAACGAAAGTTCTTTTCCGGCGCGTGCAGCTCGCTCGCCTCGAGGATCGCGGTCTCAAACAGGCCACGATCTCAAAAGGTTTTAGCAACAGTCACGACAACCGGCGGCAGCGCCAAGAGCAATGCCGAGACAAGAACTCCGGTCGGTGGGGGACCCATCTGCATAGCCAATCAACCTCTCCTATCCAGGCATCTCCGACAGAGGATCCCAACATGCACACCCAAAGCACCAAGCCCGCAGCGGCTCTAGCCGACCGCAAATGGTGGGTTGTCGACGCCGAAGGACAGCCCCTAGGTCGCGTGGCCAGTCGCGTGGCCAACGTCCTTCGTGGCAAGCACAAGGCGACATTCACACCACACGTCGATACCGGCGATTTCGTCGTTGTGATCAACGCCGCCAAAGTCAAGGCAACAGGCCGCAAGCCCACCCAAAAGCACTATTTCAGGCATACGGGCTACGTCGGCAGCATCAAATCCATCAGCCTCGAAGAGGCGCTTCAAAAGGATGCCGCCATGCCGATCAAGCACGCCGTCAAGGGCATGCTCCCCAAGAGCATCTTGGGTCGTCAGCTGCTCCGCAAACTCAAAGTCTACCCCGGTGCCGAGCACCCCCACTCCGCCCAGCAGCCCAAGCCACTCAGCCTCTAGCCGGAGGCTTTCAAGGAACCATCAGATGACGGACAACTCTGTGTACGCAACTGGAAAGCGCAAGACCGCGGTCGCGCGCGTTTGGGTGACCCCTGGCACCGGTACTCTCACCGTCAACAGGAAGCCCATTGGTGAGTATTTCGAGCGGGAAACCGCAGTCATGATTGCCCGACAATCTCTGGAACTGCTCGAGCTCGCTGACAAGTACGATGTCAAAGCCTTCGTGGCCGGCGGCGGGCATAGCGCTCAGGCTGAAGCGGTACGCCACGGCGTGGCTCGAGCTTTGATTGCCGAGGACAACGAGCGGCGACGCCCTCTCAAACGAGCCGGCATGCTCACACGCGACAGCCGCCAGAAAGAACGAAAGAAGCCGGGCCAACCAGCAGCCCGCAAGAAGTTCCAGTTCAGCAAGCGCTGAAGAACCAGGGCCGAAGCGCCGGCAAGGCTCCCCTTGCCGGTCCGGCTCTCCCGCGCGCCGACGCGACCTTTCGCAGTACAACGCCCAAAGACCCCTCGAACGTTGCGCAGGCAGCTCGGCTCGAGCCGCGCCTGGTTTCAGGCAACGCCCGTGGGGTGCAGGCAGCGTCCGCCTTTCGCTGGCGCCCCACTCCGTTTGTCCGAACCTCCTCCTTCAGCTGGCCCCTTGTCTCCCCTCCAGCTGACCCCACCCTCACTCCTGGCCCCAGGCCTCTCATCTGGTAAGGCTCCAGCCTCCCATGACTCGACTGCGCACTGCCATCATCGGCGCCGCCGGCTATACCGGTGCAGAGCTCGTCCGATTCATCGACAGCCATCCCCACCTCGAGTTGGTGTTCGTCGCCGCGCGTGAAAATGCGGGCCAGCGTCTAGGCGCCGTGATCCCTTCCACGGAGGGAGTGAGCGGCCTGGGAGACATGAAGCTGGAGTCGTTCGACACGGGCGATGCAGCTCAGCTGGCACAGCGAATCGACGTGGCCTTCCTGGCGTTGCCGCATGCTGCGAGTGCCCGCCTCGGAGGTGCGCTCTTCGATGCGGGCGTGCAAGTCGTCGACCTCTCGGCAGACTTTCGCCTGCGCGATTTAGCTACCTACGAAGCCTGGTACGGCCCCCATCCCCGCCCCGATCTGCTCGAACAGGCCGTTTACGGACTGCCCGAACTCTATCGCAATGAGCTGGGCTCGGCCCAGCTCATTGCGGGCCCCGGTTGCTATCCCACGAGCGCGTTGCTTCCGCTCGTTCCACTTCTCGAGGCCGGACTTGCCCGCCCAAAGAGTGCGGTCATCGTCGATAGCAAAACGGGAGTCAGCGGGGCTGGACGTAAGGTTGGACCAAACTTCCATTTTCCAGAAGCGAGCGAGGGCATGCGTCCCTACAAAGTGGCCGGGGGGCACCGACACACTCCTGAAATCGAGCAAGAGCTGTCACGCTCGGCACAAGCAGAACTGCGCGTTCTGTTTACGCCACAGCTCGCCCCCATGACGCGGGGGATCCTCACGACCACTTACGTTCACGCAGAAGCGGGCGTCACAACGGCCGATTGCCTCAAGGCTGCCGAAACGGCCCTTTCCGGAGAGCTCATCTCCATTCTTCCCGAGGGGCGCCTCCCCGATACCTTGCACGTTCGCGGCAGCGGTCGCGCACAAATCGGATACGTTGCCGATCAACGCACGGGCATGATCCTGGGGATGTGCGCCATTGACAACCTGACGCGCGGCGCTTCTGCGCAAGCAATTCAGGCGTTCAACGTATCACGGAAATTTCCCGAAACGGCGGGAATCCCCCGAATTGCGCAATTTCCATGAACTCCCATGCGAGAGCGCATTCGTGTAGCGTTTCGATCGAGTTGTTGAGCGATTTCGGCGCCCCAGGGCCGATGAGCGCACCGCAATCGCCCCTTTCCACTTGTCTGAACCACCACCCTTTTTCTTCTTTGGTCCTCCTTTCAACTGAAGCGACGGACTAGGTCATGGCACCTCGAGCCTGGCCCCTCTTGCGCTGGGCCGAGGCCCATGACAAGTCCTACGCTCCCCATGTCGTCCCCATTTCGACTCAAGAGCGAGTATCTTCCCAAGGGTGACCAACCTCAGGCGATCGAGAGTCTGACGGCTGGCCTCGAAAAAAAGCAACGTTACCAAACTCTGCTCGGCATCACCGGCAGCGGTAAGACGTTTACTATTGCCAATCTCATTCAACGCTATGGGCGGCCTACGCTCATCATGGCTCCCAACAAAACATTGGCAGCCCAGCTCTATGGGGAGATGAGAGAGTTATTTCCGGCCAACGCCGTGGCCTACTTCGTCAGCTACTACGACTACTATCAGCCCGAAGCCTATCTTCCGACGAGCGATACGTTCATCGAAAAAGATGCGATCGTGAACGATCAAATCGATCGCATGCGGCATGCGGCAACGCACGCACTTCTTTCGAGGCGGGACGCCATTATCGTTGCCTCCGTCAGCTGTATTTACGGCATCGGCTCTCAGGAAAGCTACGAAGGGCTATCCATCGATCTGAAAAAGGGTGAGGAGATCGCTCGAGACGAATTGCTCCGTCGCCTGGTAGATATCCAATACGAAAGAAACGACATCGACTTTCACCGCGGCACCTTTCGCGTGCGCGGAGATATCGTGGAAGTTTTTCCCGCCTACGAAGAAGAGAAGGCGATCCGCGTTGAATTCTTCGGCGATGAAATCGATGAGCTGAGCGAAGTCGATCCGATCCGCGGAAAGGTGCTCCGACGCATCCCTAGCTACTCCATTTTTCCCGGCTCTCACTACGTCACGCCCAAGGACCACCTGGCGAAGGCCATCGATGCAATTCGGGAAGAGCTCAGAGAACGCTTGGACTACTACGATCGCGAGGGGCGATTTCTAGAGAAACAACGCATCGCCCAACGGACCCAGTACGACCTGGAGATGCTCGAGCAAATGGGTTTCGTACAAGGGATCGAGAATTACTCTCGGCATCTTTCTGGACGAAAGCCCGGTGAGCCTCCTCCTACGTTGATCGACTATTTCCCCGAGGACTTCTTGCTCATCATCGATGAATCCCACCAGACCGTCCCGCAAATCGCGGCGATGTATCGGGGAGATAGAGCCCGAAAGGAAAATCTCGTCGAGTATGGGTTCCGGTTGCCCAGTGCCCTCGACAACCGTCCGCTCCGCTTCGAAGAATTCGAGAAGTTCATGCGCCACACCGTCTTCGTCTCGGCGACTCCAGGAGATCTCGAAGTCCGGCGCAGTGATGGACATGTTATCGAGCAGCTAATCCGTCCGACCGGGCTTCTCGATCCGTCTATCGAGGTCCGTCCCGTTGATGGTCAAGTCGATAACCTGCTCACCGAGATCAAAAAACGGGTCAGCGCCGACGAACGCGTCCTCGTGACCACCTTGACCAAACGCATGGCCGAGGACCTGAGTGAATACTATGCCGAGCTGGGAGTGCGTGTCCGGTATTTGCACTCGGACATCGACACGATGGAGCGAGTGGCTTTGCTCAAATCGCTACGCGCTGGCGAATTCGATGTTCTCGTGGGCATCAACCTACTCCGTGAGGGACTCGATCTTCCCGAAGTCAGCCTCGTCGCCATACTGGACGCCGACAAAGAAGGCTTTTTGCGGAGCCCGCGCTCTCTCATTCAGACCATCGGACGCGCCGCACGGAACCTCCACGGCCAGGTGATCATGTATGGCGACCGCATCACCGATGCCATGCGCAACGCTATCGACGAGACGGAACGACGCCGCAAAGTTCAGGCAGCATACAACGAAAAGCACGGCATCACTCCCGAGACCGTCAAACGCACCATCAAGGATCTCAGCGCAGCGGGAGGAGAGGCCGACTACTACACGGTGCCCAAAGGCGAGATCAAAGAAGCCGGCTTCAGGAAGGGGCACGAGAAAAAAGACGGCAAGACAAAGAAGAGCGCATCTCCGACTCCCAGCAAAGCGCCGGCGAAGACGCCGAGCGCACCGCCTTCCGAGGAAATCCTGGCCCGCGTGGAGGAACTGCGTAGCCAGATGTTTACCGCCGCCGAAAATCTGGAATTCGAAACCGCTGCACGCCTGCGCGATGAACTCGCCCAGCTGCAAGAGGGTCACTAAATGAGCGAGCGCGAAAGTCGATCGCTCAAAAACGAGCCACAAACAATGACCTCGAGCAGATTTCAGGCTTTCGAGAGTCCTGCGGGCCCCCACCCAAAAGTGGGGCCGCAAGGACTCTCGAGGATCGTGCTCGGTCATTTAGAGCAAACCTGAATCGCAAGCCAGGGGACCCCATCGGGGCCGAGCTTCCCGCATTCTCGCCCGGCGGAGCAGCTCCGTCCGCACGCTCCGTTCCTGCACGCTGCACACGGCGGGCGGCCCAAGTGGTACGAAAGCGCTCCCTCATCGAGCCCCACCAGCCATGGCACCGTGCTGCGTTCGAGCTCACCTGGCAATTGCCGGCCTATGGGCCAATCCTCAGTGGTTTGTCATGGTGTGTCGCACCAGACAATAGGCTTCCGATTTGCCTCATGTGCGCCAGACACCTAAGCTGGAGTGTTCAGAATGAGGAGGAAAAAAGGGGTGAACGCACTAGAACACATCTCACAACCTGGAAAGCTACCGCTCCCGAGCGGGCGGGTGAGGCAAGTAGCCGTGGAGCCTCTTGCGGCGCTTGGTTTGATGTGCCGGGTTTCTTGTTGGAACGTATCTCAGAGCCCCTTCGGGGTGATGAGATACATTCTCAGGTGGATGTTGCTCGGAGCGATTCTGATAGCTTTCAACAGCTGCAACGTCGTTGAAGACGTGGTCCAGGAAGTTGCCAGGCGCGCGAAGGAAGCGCAGGGAGCGAGCGAGCGTCCCGACCCGCAATACTTGCCCGAAGCTCCGAAACCGGTTCCCGAACCTCTTCCTGCAGTCGGCGCGCCCGGGGAAGCGCCCTTTGTCGGACGGGAAGGAACCGACGAAGATGGCTATCCGCTCCGCCGTCCCGACCAAGCAGAGCTCAACCGCCTGCTTCGGGCCAAGCAGTTCGAAGCAGTCGAGAGCCACTTCGATCACTACCAGGAGGCCTTCGAACAAGACTTCAAGAAGGAATATTGGCCAGCCGATGCCCTCCTCGCTTTCCGTGATGCCGATCCAACCCTCGCCAAGGTGCTGAACGAATGGGTCGAGCAGTTCCCCCAATCACCGTACGCACGAGCGGCACGAGCACGACAACGGACCGCCACGGGATGGCACTTTCGCGGCAGCAAGACCGTTGGAAAAACATCAAATGCCCAATTCGACACCTTCAAGGAGCACTTGCAGGAGGCCATCGAGGACTTGAAGAAAGCCGTCGAGCTGCGACCAACGTACACAGCAGCCTGGGTCGCTTGGCTGTCCAACGCTCAACTCGTGGGGGCGGGAGCGGCGCAGCAACGGGTCCTTCTGAACAAGGCCCTCGAAAGTTGTCCCGCATGCTTTCGTCCCCCCGCCACCGTCATGCTCCACCTCACTCCTCGCTGGGGCGGTTCCTATGACGCCATGCGGGCCGCCGCACGCGAAGCAATGGACAAGGCGCCCCAAAATCCACGTCTCGCCCGGCTCCCTGGCCTGATTGCAGCGGATCGGTGCAGCGCTTTGGTCACCTTTCAAAAAAAGCCCGCCGCAGCCGAACCCCACTGTCAGAAGGCACTGGAGTTCGGATTCGATCCGCTGTTTGCCTCGGCTTCGATGCGGCTTTTACGGCACCAAGGGAAAAAGCGGGAGGCAGCAGAGATCGCCACGAAGATCTTGGAGAAGACACCTCACTATCCCAAGGCGCTCTACGTTCGTAGCGATTTTCTGAGCTCACAAGAAGACTATCAAGGGGCCGCTCGTGACTTGATTGTGCTGCGACAGCTCGACGCGGCCAACGAGAGCTTGGGCAAACGGGCTCGCTGGCTGGTCGATCACTTGCGCTATCAAGGCGACCAACTGCGCAAGCAGAACAGGTCGGATGAAGCCGCCGAATATTTCCAACTTGCCCTGACCCTCAACCCCCAAGATTCAGACCTGCGCAATCGCATGGCCCATGCCGATCAAGGGCACCTCGAAGCTCTCAAGAAAAAAGTCGCCGCCCATCCGGATGATTTTGACCTCCATCTCCGCCTCGACGGCGCGTTAGCAGTGCAGAAGCGGTTCCCCGAGATTATCTCCATGTGGGACGCCTACATCTCTCGGTCCCCTCGCGACGCCCGAGCCTATTATGAACGCGGCGGTGCCAAGGGGTACAACGACCAAGAGGTCGCCGCCGCCCGAGACGTCGTCATGGCTTGCCGACTCGGCATGGCCCGAGCCTGCAGCATCGTCCAACGTCACAACCTCAAAGCGATTGTCGACAAGGCTCCCTGAAACGAGGAAGCGCCCTGAAACGAGAACGTCGTCCATGCGGGAGCGCGGCTGGATCGGCACGTGGCGCTAGGCCGGCGAGCGGGCCCGTGCGAGGCGGGGCCGGCTCGTGCGGGACTCACGGCTGGGCCAACCCGGAGGTGAATGCCGACATTCCACAAGAGCTCAGCGGCTCGATTCTCGGGTCGCCGGCTCGTGGGCAAAGAGAGGCAGGCGTTGAGTGGAGGGACCACTGAAAATCCGAGTCTCCCGGGTTCCGAGAACCAACATCTTGAACACGGAGTTACCCAATAGCTTCGCAAAGGCCCTTTGGTCTGCCGAAGCAAGCACCAGGGGAAACTCCTCTCCAACGATGTCGCGCTCCGGACCGAAATGATTGACACAGAGACCGGCTTCCATTCCAGCTCGAGCCAGGTCGGTAAAGTTGACGTCTGCGGTCATATCCTGGGTGCCAGGCCTGATGTAGGGATGATTGGGCTTGGGCACGTACCGTCCTTCGTCACGATAGACTCGGAAGGGAAAGTAACCCAGGCGTGCGTCGCGGATCAGCCCGCATGTGGAGTTTCCATAGTCGATCGTCACGATGAACCCCGCCTCGAGCTCCTGCGCCAACTCTCGCACGTACGACTGAGCGTGAAGGTTCACATAGGTCACGACACCCGAATCTTGTTCCAAGAGCGCCGAGTTGAGCTCTGTGGCGTTCGCCGCAAGGCTGTTTCGAAGAGCCGGGAGACAAGAGGCGGGCACGAGCGCTTCCTCGAACCACACACGATCGAGTCGAGCATTCCGTAGGGCCTCGTCGCCGGAAAAGATTGCGGCCATGAGCCGCCCATACACGTCTCGATCGATGAATCGGTCGGAGTCGTGACGGGCCCAGCCGAACTCGTCGCGCAACCGATCGTCCGCAGCGCGCACGTCCTGGCACAAGGCTGTCGACAGTCCTTCGCCGAGCAGCCGCTCCTCCACACGAGGAATGACCAGAACGGCTAAAGCCTTCCCCTGTGGGTCCAGAACGACCTTCTGTACCCCAAAAGCGTCGGGGAGCTCATTGCTGAGCACGAGCCCCTTCAGGCCGTTCGGGAAGTCTCGTCGCAGTGTTGCTCCGGGCTGGCGCGCATCCCCTTCAAGAACCTTTCCATCGCCCCCCAAAAGCTCTTTTTGCCGAATCCTCAGTGAGGCAGACCTCTCGTAGATGCGGTAGTCCAGCCGACGCAAAAATGCGGCCCAGGGATCTTTCGCGGAGGATTTTTGGGCCTGTTGCCGAACGGCATCCACGACATCGCGGGCCAAGCGGCCATTGCCAGCGCCAAACTCCACGAGCACGAACGGGTCGTCGGATCGCAGCTCCCCCTGCTCGATCATCTCTCGCCAAACCCGGATCGCGCAGGACGCAATCCATCGTCCGTAGTGCGGCGACAGGCTCTCGGGATGCGTCGAGAAATCGCCCTTTTGTCCGATCTCCACGCGCTCGCTGTAGTAACCCCAAACCGGATCGTGCAGCGCTTCATCCATGAAGTCTTGAAATGTCGGAAACCTCCGTACCGCAGATTCCAGGAGCGAGCGGGCGATGCGCACCGGCCCATGAACCTCTGGATTGGCCAAAAATCGGCTGGGCCGGGAAGCCTGCTCGCCTGCGTCCAAAGACTCCAGGGTTCCCTCATTTTCAGAGGCAACAACGGCCCCACAGGTCAGTCGGGGAAGCAACGGGGAAGCGATCGACGCAGGCAAGGGGAGCTGCGAAACCGATCGGTAGGGCCAAGCATCCATCCACTGTCTCACAATCGACTCCTTGTGAGACTCCGTGATCGCAGAGTCGTCGCTCGCACAGTCGCCGAGAAGTTCGCTCACCCCTTGGCCATCGAGATCGTTGGCAAAGACGAGCTCCGTCGTAGCAAGCGGCCGACGACCGATCTCGTCCGCAAGCCGTTCCACCAAGGCGGAGAGTGCTTGCAACCAACTGTCGGCCTCGTCCGAGGGATCATGAAGAGCACGCAAAGAAGCAAGATCCCGACGCTCCCGAAGTTCGGTGAGATTCCACCACCGAAATCGCGGATCGTCCCCGACCGTGGGCGGTAGCTTCCCTTCGAGAAAGCTGCGTACCCATGGCTGGTACCCGCGCCCCAAAGCGGAGCTGGCAAAGTGCCTCAACCACTGGATAGCGTCGCGGATCGCTTCGGATTCCGTGAGTCCGAGATCGGTGTACCGATAGCACAAGCCGCGCTTCAGCCCCTCGAAGGCCAGGGACGGATTGCCAACGAGCACAGGAAGTCCGACCAATCGAGAATCGACGGTCCAGTCTTCATACGCCACAAGTTGCAGCAGATAAAACAAGAAGCGATCGCGGTCGATTCCCTTCTCACGACGCCGCGCGGCGCAGAGTCGCAGAGAAAATTTTCCGTCGGCCCGGCGTCGCACCAAGAAGTCGCCATCATTGATGAAAACGTCTCCGAGCGCCGTCCCCCCATCGACATCAGGATCGTAGTGATACACGAGCGCCGCCAGCATCTCGACCAGAAGGCTCGCAGTCCCTTCCGGACCCAAGGGGATCACCCAGGCTTCATCGCCCTCCGCCACATCCAAACGGACAGAGCCGAGCCTGAAAGAGACCGTCACGTGATCGATCGGCCACGAAAATGTCGCGCCCTGAACACCCCCTTCAAAGGAAATCAGTTGTTCTGGGGGGAGCACATATCTCCCGAGACCCCGCTGGAGATAGTCGCTGGCGTTCGAATAGCTGGCTCGGGCTGCCAGGCTTCTGGCGCGCCCTCCGACACCGGCCCCATCGAGCGCAACGGGCAACTGGAGGAGAAACGGCCCGGTGTCGCTTTGGCAGCGGATGTTCCACGTGAGAACCCCCAGAGCCCCGGAGAGGACTTCGAAAGAACCCCGACGGGAAACGAGCTCCGCCAGCAGCGGTCCCAGGGCCTCCGTGTCCAGGTGCTCACGGATCACACCCGTGTAGAGTGCACCCGGATCGGGAGACAGATAGTTGTCCCGCGACCATCGACTGGACAAAAGCGCCGAAGGAACCAAAAAGTCGTGCGCTCTGGAAGGCATCAGCTGGACTCTCCCCCTTCGACTCGATCCCGCTGGGCCAGGGTTGCGTAGCTTCCCAGGGAGCGCCTCTTTCCAGCGCACCCATTCTTCCGCTGGAACTCAAAAACCAAGCGGGATCTGTGTCAGAAGTTTCGCGCCTCTCAATGAGCGACACCTCGCCAGGTGATGCGAAGTATTCTCATTAGTAGGCGACGCTCGTGATTTCACTAGGACAGTCGATTTGCTCGTATCGAAAATCAGGATTGTCTGCAGCCTCGAACCAGTTCACATACCACATACAGCCCTCATACATATCGGTGAGGCCTCGAGAACCGAAGAGCTGATCACATTTGTCCGCGACGCAACTCTTGATCGAGTTCAGATCGCCACCTCCGCAATCGGTACGGAGCCCGCCAAGCTGCGCGCCCAGCTCTTGGGAGCCTTGCTGGACCCCCCAAGCCGTATCACACCCATAATAGTTTCCCGTGCCTCCACCTGGAATCAGGAAGTCCATTTGACCACCATCCACATCGCCTCCGGTATTGGTGACCATCACAATCATTGTCTTTCCAGCCAAAGCAGCAGCTCCCGGGCCATTTCCACCGTTTTGCGCCGTCCCAGTAAACTCAACGTGATAACATGTCCCACACTGAGCGTCGCTCCAGTGGAGCGCAGTGAAACCAAAAGACACCTCGTCGCTATAAGCCCAAGGAGCAAAGGAGTTGCAAGTCGTGGAGGACCCGTTGTCACAAGCGCTGGCTTCGTTGTCTCCCACCACGTTGGCGCCTGAGGCATCGCAGCTTCTGACCGGATTCCCCCCTGCGTTGGCAGACCAGCCACAGCTCTGCTTGCAGCAATCCCAGTACCGACTCGCCCATCCTTGCGCGTTACTGTCGACGCCACCCCATGGATTGCCCTCGCCATAACTGGAGCCACCGCCACTATTGTTGTTGCTGCCCCCGGTATTGGAGCCCCCGCCGTTTCCGCCGCCACTGGTCCCCCCGCCACCGGTCGATTCACAACGACCACAGCTTTCCGCGCAGTAGTCGGCCTCGAGGAACCAGTCCGCGTTACATTCAGTGGTCTCGTTCGCCCATTTCTCACAAGTCGCATCGGGCCAATTGGGATCGTAAGGGGGCGCGATATTGGTGCAGCTCGTACTCGAGGTACCGCCGGTCGAGCTGCCCCCACCAGCAGAGGTGTCCCCGCCGGTGGACATCTCGCCACCGGTCGAGGTGCTGCCCCCCGTTGAAGAGGTCGTTCCCCCCGTCGTCGTGCTCGTCGTGCCCCCGCTCGTTCCCGAACCGCCACCGGTGGTGGTGGAGGTCGTTCCTCCCGCGGAACCGTCCGTTGAGGCATTCGAATCACAATTCACTCCGGCAGGACATACGCATTGCCCCCCGGAACAGGCCTCCCCCTGCTCGCAGGCCGTACCACAGCTGCCGCAGTGGGCAATGTCGCTGAGGTTGTCAACGCAGCTCGAGCCACACAGGCTCAACCCACTCCCACAGGAGGTGGAACAGCTTCCAAGGGAACAGACGGTGCCACTCGTGCAGACGTTGTTGCAGCTGCCACAGTGCGCCGCATCGCTATTGGTATTGACACAACGATCGCCACACAGGGTCGTCCCTTCTGGGCAGCTGTCGTTGAACGGCCTTTCTGGTTGCATGCAGCCGCCAGCACCAAGGGCACCGGCTGCGGCACTGAGAAGCAAAGCGGCAATCGGTGCACCGCGAACCGTAAAGAGAGATGTCTTCGAAGGAGTCGTATTCATTGTCACTTCCGTGCTGGCTTGAAGGTGGTACCGCATCCCTTCTTGAAGTCAGGCCTCGCAGGGTAGCTTTCCTCTTGTGCGGATGCCGCTGGTTCTGCGCGTTTTTCTCACCGCTTCAGCGCTCAAATTGCGATTTTTGCGCAATATTTCAGCATCAGCGGCGCCACCAGCGGAAACGGTGCGCGATGGGCACAAAGAAGTCCGCTCATCCCCGGCGTTTCCTCGCACCCCTCTTTCCCCTGCTTAAAGCAAGTCCTCGCGCCCGTGCTCCCGAAGCTGCTGCACCACTTTTCGCACTTCTTGGCTGCGCTCGCGCGGAATGACGAGAAGACCGTCATCGGTCTGGATCACACACAGATCACTGACCCCCACGAGCGCATTCACTCCCGCCATGCGGCCAGGGTCCCGCTCTCCGGAAGCCCCAGGCTCAGCGGCCGCCCCCCGTGCTTGGCGCGAGCGAAGATCGATCACCAGATTTCGCTGCCCATCAATGACAATATCGTTGTCTTCAACGACGTTCCCTCGTTCATCCTTGGACAGCAGCTCCCAAAGGCTTTCCCAAGAACCGAGATCGGTCCAACCGAAATCGCCCGCAACGACGCTCAGAGAGCCGGCTTTTTCCATGATCCCGTGGTCGATGCTGATGCTCTCCACCCCCTCGAAAAATCCCCGAACGGATTCTTCGCGAGCCTCGCCGGAAACACGCAATTCGTGACCGATTCTTTCCAAGCCCTCGGTCATTGCGGGGAGGTGAGTTCGAAATGCCTCGAGCATGTCCGCCGCGCGGAAGATGAACATGCCTGCGTTCCAGAGGTAGTCCCCACTTTCCACGTACTGCACCGCCCTCTCACGCTCAGGCTTCTCCTTGAACGAATCGACCTGAAAAACATCCCGACGTCCGCGAGCCGGGCCCTTTTTGATGTAGCCGTAGCCAGTTTCCGGACGCGTGGGAACGATTCCCAGGGTAGCGATCCGTCCCTGCCGAGCCTCCTCGACCGCGCGGGCCAGCACTCGCTGAAATTCGGCCTGATCGGCAGCATATTGATCGCTGGGCAAAACGATCACAATCGCCTCGGGATTTCGCGCCCGAGCCACCTGGGCCGCCCACCCAATGCAAGGGGCCGTGTTCTTCGCCAGTGGCTCCGCCAAAAACGCCTCGGGCGGCAGTCGAGGGAGCTCGCTCCTCGTGGCCTCTTTCAGATGAGCTCCCGTCGCCACGAGGATATTTTCTTCGCGCACCGTGCCGACGATCCTGTCCACGGTGGCAGCAAGTAAGCTCTGCTGGCCGTCACCCAAAGGCAAGAGCTGCTTCGGGCGCAGGTGGCGCGATGCCGGCCAAAACCGCGTGCCACTTCCTCCAGCCAAAATCACTGCAAAAATCTCCGCGGCCGCCGTCATGAGCGGGCACACTGGCAGAAAGCCGAACGATTCGGCAACTGACGCCTCGTGACAGGACAATTGCCTTGAGAACCCTCCCGTCGAGGAGAACCATCAGTCCCATACCAGCCGGCATCAAACCCAGCAGCAGATTGTCTTTCGCCGCTCCTCGGGCGCCAGGCGCGGGCTCAGGGCCACGCGCGAGCCATCGCTAGAGTCGCAAACGCGAGCGGCGCCACCCAAAAGGCAAACCACGGAAACGCCCCTCGGGTCACAATCCGTCGCAAAAGCAGCAATGCCGCAATCCCCGAGACGAACGCCACGAGCGCCCCCACCATGGCCGCCGACACTCCCGAAGGAGAGGAAAAGGCACGAGGCCCCTCCAGCAAGACCGCCCCGAAGATCACGGGCAGGCTCATCAACATACTCAGCTCGAAGGCCCGGCCGCGCTCGATGCCCAAAAAAAGCAGAACAGCAATCGTCGATCCGCTCCGCGAAACGCCGGGGGCCACGGCAATCCCCTGAGCCAGTCCCGCAAGCAGAGCCATCCCCACCGTAGGATGGAACAGATCTCCCCCACGCACGTAGAGTGTCGCCAGGAGCACGAGAGCCGTGAAAAGAAATCCCAAACCAACAGCCAGCGGCGATTGCGTCCACATCTCGACCGTCTCGCGAGCTCCTAGACCAATGAGCGCGGTAGGGATGCTGGCCACGATGACGAACAACGCATCCCTTCCTCCCTGCGTCTGAGTCAAACGCCGCGGTGCTACTAGCGCCTTGAAACCGTCGCTCACCGCCACTCGCAATCGGTCCCGAAGAACCAACGCCGTGGCGAAGAACGTCCCAGCGTGAAGCAAGACATTGAGAGTCAGCCCGGCGTCTTTCAAGCCGAACAAAAGCCCCGCGAGGGCCAAGTGACCAGAGCTCGAGACGGGGAGAAACTCGGTCAATCCCTGCAGCAAACCGAGCGCAACAGCATCAATGAATTCGCTCACGGCACCAAATCGCTCAGTTTGTCCTCCAGCTCCTCAGAACCGGCCGGCCGGTTGATGACCTCGCGAATCGTACCTTTTTGGTCGAGAAGAACCAGGGTAGGCAGCGAGGTGATATTCAACGAGTGGGCCACCGCGGAACCTTCATCGAAAACGTTCGTGTACGGCGGGGAATGTTGAGCCAAAAAGGCCTCGGCGGAGGAGCGGGAATCGCTCGTGGCCACTCCCACAACATGAACTCGATCCCCCAGTGCGGCCTGAACCTCGCTCACCTCGGCAACCTGCCCCTTGCAGGGACCACACCAGCTCGCCCAGAAATCCAGGAGCACTGGCTTCCCCCGCAAGTCGCTGAGGTTCAAGCGGGCGCCTGTGTCGCCTCCAATCACCTCGAACTCATAGTTCGAAACCGTTTCCCCGGCTAAGGGAGATGCCGGTCGATCCACGTACGGCAAGATCACGAAGGCAAAGAGGCCGATGACAACGAGTGCCATCACTCCCAAAAACCAGGCCTGCTGAGGCCTCAGCGATCGGGCACGCCGGGGGTCCTGATCAGTCATCGAGCAACAATCCACAACACTGCGAGAGAAAAAGCAAAGAACAGGGAGAAGATGGCCAGCAGTGGCAAAGACAGGCTCCTCTCCCGCGCTTGGCGCAAGGCCCCCACGCGCGCAAGATCGCGAGCGAGCTTTTGATCCGCCCGCCGGAGAGAAAGGATAAACAGCAGGAGAGTCAACAGACTGCTGGTTCCGACATAGAGCCCGAGGGTCAGCCGGACGCGACGCCGCTGACGCTCGTGACGGGAGCGGGCCGCGGCAGAGCCATCGAGCAGAAATGCGTCCCGCGCGTCGAACGTATGGTCTTGACCATCCAAAGGGAGTCCCACCAAGGCGGGACTGCTCCCCGCAGGAGCGCTGGAAAGCACCAGGAATCGACGATTTCGATCGGGCAGCACGTGCTCACTGATCACGCCCCGAGACGTTCCATCCCCGCTTGCCGAAAGCTCGACCCGTCCGCCAGGGCCACGCCCCCACGGCCCGGCTACGGCCCAGTAGGCCGCCTCCCGCACCACCGGTGACTGCACGATGATCTTCCCCGGACCTCGAGAAAACGTCAGGCTCCCCGGTACGACTGGAATCCCCACGAGATGTTCCCCCGTCCTCTGCTCGGCCTGAAGATGGAGGGTCAGCGATGCGACGTGGGCCGTGGGCCGCAGAAAAAGCACCGCCGGACGTTGAGCACTCAGCTGCGACACCGGTGGCTCCGACCACTCGAGGCCGTCGAGTTCGGTCCGAAGGTCCACCGAGGTCTTTTCTCGCGTCTTGACGGTCAAACGCCCCTCGAAGGGCACCGAAAGCACAGGAGGATCGAGGTCCAAGCTCACATCGAGCCCCTCGGATCGAGCCCGACGCAACCCCGGACGGCGCGAAACCGACTCGAGCCACCTCTCCAACGTCAATTGGGGCCTTCCTTCTGCCAGCGGATCCGAAGAAGAAGGGGTAAGAACCTGGACGTGAGGCGACGAGGACGAAGGGATCGGAATGGAAAATTCCTTCCAGCCTCCGGGCCCCGTCCGCAAACGGCGCACGATTTCGCTGGTTTCCCCGCGCACAACCAGCTCGAGGGAACGATGAGCCGCCCCCCGTTGCACTCCGTTTCTTTCCTCGATGAGCCGTATCCAGCCATGCCAGGTCTTGCCCAGGGGACCTCCGTACACTTGAGCAAACCCAATGGAGCTGTCGGCACCGCTGAGACCAGCAGAAACCGCGAGGACGACAACGGTCACCAACGGCAACACAACCAAAGCTCGAGGTAACCGCGCCCCCACGAGCCTCACGCTACACCCGGCGGCCCAAGCTGTTGAGCTCCGGCTCTTGGAGGGCACGAGACAATCACGAAAATCGCACCCGAGAATTGCGCTCGGTCATTTAGGGCGAGTACGCTCACGCCGCTCATGGCTCAGAAGTCGCAAAAAACCCGCCGCAAGAAAAAGGCTCCCGGGGGTGCTCCGCGCCGTAAGGAGCACCGTTTCGCCACACAGACGACCTACATTGCTGTCCCCGTGGCCGTCATCGGGATGGTCGGTTCCTTGGCACTCGGCGTCGGCGTTTTCGCCCTGTGGATTCTCGATCCACCTCTCTCATGGGCCTCCTATATGGTCGCAGCTGGGGGTCTGGGACTGGGTGTTGCCCTGTGGTTTGGTCAACCGCCGGAATCAGCCGTGGCGGTCGGTGACGCGGGCATCGCCGTCGAAGACGGAGGAGAAGTTATCCGAGTTCCTTGGCATGCCATGAAAAGCCTGCGGGTCTCCGGTGGTCATCTGATAGCACGCTCCTCCGGAACGACGATTCGCTTCTCCCTGGGGGCCAATCCCCGCGCCGCGGCGTGGGCCCTCAAGGAGGCGGCCGAGCGGGTTCCCAATGTGATGGACGTCGATCAATCGCTCACGGAGAAACTACCACCCCCCAGCGAAGCAGAGGGTCTTCTCCAGGACGTGCAAGACGATCAGGTGGCCGGAGCTCGCTGCGCCAACTCCGGAGAAGCCATCCAGCTGGAGGAAGACGCGCGGCTTTGCCCTCGCTGCGGGCAGGTCTATCACAAGAGCTCGGTCCCCGAGCAATGCGTGAGCTGCGACACGGAACTCAAGGGACGCACCTTGCGAACCTGACGGCAAAGCTCATTTGCCGATCGACAGAACGAAATCACCCGAGAGCGCGCACGACGCGTCCAATGACCAGGCGTTCCAGCCGAACCGGGCCTGGCATTTTCTCAACCTTGCCCCAGGCAAGACCGACCCCAAAAGAGGAGAGAACCGAAGATGGAATTTCCAGCGATCGATGTCGCAGGCAGCGGCCAACTCTACGCCCGCCTCAAGACCACTCAGGGAGACGTGGTCGTTCATCTCGAAGAGGAACGTGCCCCCCAAACAGTCAAAAATTTCTGCGGCCTCGCATCGGGGAACCAGGAATGGACCGATCCGGTCACGGGAGAAAAGAAGTCCGGCGAGTCTTTGTATCAAGGAGTGAAGTTTCACCGCGTCATTCCAGGTTTCATGGTGCAAGTCGGTGATCCGGCAAGCCGGCACGATTCGGCCAAGGGCCAGTGGGGCATGGGGGGACCCGGCTACCGTTTTCCTGACGAATTCCACCCCGAGCTGCGTCACGATCGGCCCGGCGTGCTCAGCATGGCGAATGCGGGTCCCGGCACCAACGGATCTCAATTTTTCATTACCGAGGGCCCGACACCTCACCTCGATCAGCGTCACTCCGTGTTTGGTCACGTCGTTGCGGGGATGGAGGCGATCAACAAGATTGCCCAAGTCCCTCGGGACGCGCGAGACTGCCCCAAGGAACCGCAGGTGGTTACCAGTGTCGAGCTGTTTCGCGCCGAAACCCCGCCATCCCAGTAAGCTCAGCCCCCACTCTCCGCACAAAACGAGTCACCGTTCATCGGGGGCGGGAAAGGACCTTCGTTTGGTCACCGCGGATCTCCAGCACCTGGAGCTCCCGTCCCCCATAGTGATTCGATAGACCCACGTCGATCCGAAAGACGCGCTCGTCACAGGAAGAAGAAATCCCGCCGCGCTGCACCGTGTGACCGACGACGAGACGCTGGGCTCCCATGAGCCGGAGCGTTTTTTCCAACACCGCACAAGTCGAAGCGTTCACCTTTCCCTGGCTGTAGATCCGGGTCCAGAGCGGCCCCTCCGGATCCACCATGGGCGAAGGTGGCTGTGTCCGTTTTCCCCGCATGAACCGTCCCACCTCTCGGTTCATGCGAGAGATGCCGTAGTTGATGTGTTTCGGCGTCACCCCGCCGTGCACGAACACGGTTTCGCCCACCTGAGCAACGATCGGCCGCTTCGCCAGGCGGAGCGCCATGGCCCCACCCGGCAAGAAGGCCTGTGCCCGGGAGCGAGCCGGTCCCTCGACCTCCTGAGCATAGGGGGAGCTCGGCTCCAGCCCGCTGAAGTCATCGAGGGCCTCGCGAGTCACATAGCGGAAGTCTCCCAAGACATTCATCGCCTCATGATTGCCATTGAGAACGACCAATCGACCGCCTGCCGCCCGAGCTTCTCTTTGAAGCCTTTCGAGGAGGTTCAAGATCTCCCTCTCTCCATCCCCCCGATCGAGTTGATCCCCCGTCTGAACAACCACGAGCTCTCCCCCTACCCAGTGGCCGGAGGAATCCATCGCCGAGGCCAATTCGAACACCTTGCGAGTCGCCGCGATGTCCCCATGCAGATCACCAATTGCGACAACCCGCGGGGCGGCGGGAAACCGATAAGGAGAGCGAGCCCAGTCGCTCTCTTGGGAAGGAGGCTTTTCCTCCTGTTTGGCGTCCGAAGATTGGGGATCCGAAGGTTGGGGACCAGAAGCGGCGACTTTCTGGTTTCGCTTCGACGAAGCGCTCGTCTCCTCTGCCCCGTTTTGGGCCCCCCCTGCGGGAGCCGAACTCTCCGGCTTTTTTTCACAGCCAGCGAGAGCGAAAAGAAGAAAGAGGACGACCCAACCCATGCCTCACTCTATCACTCAGAAACCGAGATCGAGAGGACCTCCGGAAAACGGAGCTCGAGAGGCCTCCACGGCAACTCTCAGAGGCGAACCATGCTGACTTGCACCAAGGGTCGCGCACCACAACGAGCCACAACGTTGCGGCGCACAGCCCGAGTGATCGCTGTCCTGAGATCGTCCACCCCTCCTCCTTCTTTGCGAAAAACGGCGACGATGTCGCGAGTCATGGATTCGACCGATTCTTCACACTCATCCATCCCGGCAACTCCGTAGCAAGCAACGACTGGCTTCCCCTTGAGGGCTCGGTGCCCATCAAAAGCCACGGAGACCAGGACGAGTCCATTGCGCCCCAAGTCGATACGCCGCCGTCTCGTCATGGAATCGAGAGTCTGCCCGCCAACCGCCACCTGGACGGCTCCGGAAGGCACCCGCTCTCCCCTCCGCAGGGGACGATCGGCGTCCACCTGAGCGGAGGTTCCGTTCTCTACAACCAAAACCTCGGGCACTCCGGCCTCCTCAGCAAGCCGAGCATGAGCCCTGAGATGATGAAGCGTACCATGCACGGGGATGAAAGCCTGCGGGCGCAAGAGTTGAATCATTCTCAGTTGCTCGCTCCGCGCCGCATGGCCACTCACGTGGATTTCAGGATCGGTCCGGCAAGTTCTCACTACCACTCCACGTCGCAAAAAGTCGTTTTGCATGCGCAAGACCGGCCGCTCGTTCCCCGGGATGATGCGAGCCGAAAGCACCAGGCAGTCTCCTGCTTCGACCGCAAGCCGTGGATGTTGTCCCAAGCTGAGACGTTTCAGAGACGATGGGCCTTCAGCCTGACTGCCTCCGGCGAGAACCAATACCTCACGCCGCGGCAATTCGCTCACCCGCTCGGGGCTCACGAACAACGAGCTAGGTATCTGCAACCTGCCAATCGCCTCCGCAGCCTCGGCCTGCCGGCACAAACTGCGTCCCAAAAGACACACCTTCCGTCCGGTGCTCTGCGCCACCTCCAGCAGTGCCTTGAGGCGGTGCACGTTGCTGGAAAACATTCCCACGATCACTCGATGGGGTTCCGCCATGATCAATCTTCGGAGCGCCACGGCGACGTCGGCTTCCGAGCCTCCACGCTCTGGGTGATCGACATTGGTGCTATCGCTCAACAGCAACCTGACTCCGGCGTCACCGAGCTCGCCAAGACGCTGCTCATCCGTGGGGCTCCCGGCAGGCTGCGCCTCGTCGAAGTCGAAATCCCCCGTATGGAAAATTCGGCCCGCCGAGGTTTCGATGCTCAAGCCCGTTGCGTCGACAATCGAGTGGGCCATGGCCACGGGCTCGACAAAAAACGGTCCAACCGGATAGGGGCGACGCACAGAAACCTCATGGAGGCACTCCAACGACAGGCCATGAGAGACAAGACGTGGCCCGAGAAGCGCGCAAGCGTGGGTCGGCGCAAAGACTTCCAAGTCTCCCCCCAAGGCCCGCAGCAGGTAGGGGACAGCGCCGATGTGATCTTCATGACCGTGGGTAATGAACAACCCCACGAGGGCCTCTCGCCGCTCGATCAACCAAGAAAAATCGGGGTGGATGACATCAACGCCCACATCGTCATCGGGAAAGCAAATGCCACAATCGACGACGAGGATGCGACCGTCTTGCTCGAGCGCAAAACAGTTCATTCCAATCTCGCCAAGGCCCCCCAATGGTACGAAGCGAACAGTCCGTTCGTGAGTTGGCTCGGCTCGGGGGCTCGTCGTCATCTGCAAAAAAACACCTACGTCTCGGGTGACTGCCTACACCGCTCGCGGCGACACTGAGTAGGGAGGAACGGCCCAGCCTTCACACAAGTCGAGTCTGTGTCGATGAACCCTTAAGGAACTCTTGAGAGAGGTCAAGATGCGTTCTAGATCTCCCGTCGTGAAGATCATCTCGACAGACGAGGCCGAGGAGCTCTTGGACGGCGACATTCCTCTCGTGGACGTCCGCACCGAGGAGGAGTTCAGCGACGGCCACATTCCCGGCGCCATCAATGTTCCCCTGCTGCTCGAGACCTCTCAGGGCCGAAAGGAAAATCCAGAGTTCCTCGAGGTTATGTCAGCCCTGTTCGAAAAGGACCAACCCTTGGTGCTGCACTGCAAAGCCGGCGGACGCTCGCAGAAGGCCTGCCAACTCCTCGAGCAACAGGGCTACACGGCGCTTCACGACATGGAGGCGGGCTTCGAAGGCAAAAAAGATCCCTTTGGGCGTCTGATCCCCGGCTGGAGCCAAGAAGGGCGAGAAATCGAAATGGAAGCGGACGAAGAACGAACCTATCCAGGAGCTCTCAAAATGGCGAAAGCCAAAAGCTGACTTCCCGAGAAAAAGCGAAAAGGCGAGCGGCACGGCTAGCGCGTTGCGACACCGGCAGCCAATGCGCCTGCGTCAAGGCGAGCTCACTCGGCCGCATCGAGCCGCTCATAGTCCTGGGCCGCCTCTTCGATGAGAGCCAAGTCGCGCGCGGCACGCTTGGCCTCGCTGACCAGAGTCGGAGTGAAGGCGGTCAGGCCCCAGATCCCGTTGGGGCGCCGCCGAAAACTGTATCGAGTACCACGAACGGTCACCACGGTCGCGCGTTTCCCAGAGCGCTCCACGGATTCGATCCCGGACAGATCTCGGCGCAGCTGCTGCATCCAGCCCTCCTGACGCGCGTAGTGAGCGAAGACGTCCCGACCGTGCCGAGCACGAGCCAACGGTCCGTACCGTGCCTGAAGTTCAGCACGTTCCTCTTCAGGAAAGGTGGCCCGAACCCGAGACAGTGCCCGCCGCCGGTAATCGCGAATCGTATAGCATGCGTGCTGAGCAGCCTCTTCGGTATAAGGGAACACCTCCTCGGGCTTCGAGCGATTGACGGCTTTGACGATGCGGAGATACGCCCCCTCTGGCTCGCGATCGCTCGGATAGAAAATCTTCGCCCCCAGGAGCCACGCGGACACGGACGCCAAGATGACGACAACCACGACGAGCCAAGCGGGAAACCGCTTCCGACGCCTGGGAGACTGGGAGTCTTGCGACAACACGCGGCCCCCTCATAGCGGTGGAAACCGAAACCGGGAAGACACGAAGAACGAAGAGCCGTCTCCTTGTCGTTTCGTCGATCGTCCCGTCGCCGTGGTCGTCCCAGCTTTCCAGGAAAGACGTCTCATCGGCAAAACCTTGTCCACCATCCCTCCCTGGGTCGAGCACATCATCGTCGTCGACGACGGAAGCCAAGACGGAACGGGCGAAGCCGTGCGCCGCCTTCATGACTCCCGGGTCTCCTTGGTGGAAAAGGCGCACAACCAAGGTGTCGGGCGCGCCATCATGGATGGTTACGAGATCGCCCTCCGGAAAGGCGCCGAAGTCCTCGTTGTCATGGCCGGGGACAACCAAATGGATCCCGCCGATCTCGAGCGCGTCGTTCGACCGATCCGCGAAGGCCAGGCCGACTACGTCAAAGGCAACCGGTTCGAGCACCCTGAGAAAACCCGCATGCCCCTGCCCCGACGCATCGCGGGAATCATCCTGGGCAGGTTAACGAGCATCGCTGCCGGCGTTTCGGTAGAAGATAGCCAGTGCGGCTACACCGCCCTTGCGGCACCGGCAGCCTCACTCCTGCTGCAAAGCAACATTTGGCCTCGCTACGGCTATCCCAATGATATCCTCGTGGTGCTCGGACGACAAAGACAACGCATTTTCGAGGTTCCCGTGCGTCCCGTCTATCGAGATGAAGCAAGCGGCGTGCGCTGGTGGCACGCTCTCGCCATCATCGGAGTGATAGCGCGCCGATGGGCCTCACAATCGTTCTTCCTGACAGGTCAGAGGCATCGCCGTGACTTCCGGGCGCCTCTCGATCCCCCGCACCGCACGGAACACCCACCCATCGAGCCGCTCGGCCCGCGGTAGAATCAAAACGTGGACCTTGGGTCCCTTCCGAGATGTCGAATTGCGCATGCCCGCTTCCCAGGCCGCAACACAGGGTTGCTCGGGCGAACCGTGAAGCACGGCGCGCCCGGTCGAAAGCTCTCGTCGCTCCAAGTTCGCCGCCGAAACGATCACGCGAGGAGAGGGGCCGGGAAAATCCGGCGCCACGACCCGGGGGGTCTCCTTTCGCTCTTGTTCGGAACACGGACGAAGCCCTTGGCCCAAATCGGCCTTGAGTGGGACGGGCCTTGCCGGGAGTAATCCATGAGGGCCCCCGAGCTCCGCGAAGTAGGCGGACCAGGTCGAGCCATCGGGATTGGCAAACTGACTGATGAACCCCAGTCGATCTCCTCGGTAGCCAATGCTCACTCCCTGAGCCAGTCTCGGATCGTCACTTTCCAACGCCAGCAGTCGCGCGGACAAGAATCGCCCCTCGTTTTTCCCACCAACACGAAACGTCACCGCCGACCGAGACGGGGAAAACAAGAGCGGCATATGCTGGCCCCCAACTCGAACGAACTCGGAGTCGTCCTGGTCCACAATGGCCTTCGGCCAATTGACGTGCCCCAGCTGGACAACTCGATCTCCCACGAAAAAGTAGGTGGGGTCCTGAGGCGAAACCTTCCGATGAAGTCGAAGATACAGCCCCGCACCGGCAACACTCACGAGCCCAGGATGCGCCTCCGCCAGGTTTCCTTGGCCCGAGCCATAGTCCCCAGAACGGTTCTCGACCCGCTGCTGAAGCCGCCCATGTCCCACGACATGGGTCACACGATTGTCCCAGGCAACCTGAATATCCGAGAGAAACCGCTCACCTTGCTCCTGATCGGGCGTCTTGTAACGCACCGCTGCAGTCCCCTCGATCTGATGGCTGACGTGAAGCGCGTAGCGCCTGGGATCGGAAACGGGACCCAACGCCTGCTGCCTGGACACCTGAGCGGCACCGCGGTGAGCTCGGATGAATCGCACGGTGCCGTCGCTCCAATCGGCCTCGATCTGCGCCCAGTCCGCGTCACCGAGGGCCGCATCTCCGGCACCAGGAAAAGCCTGGATCCCTTCGAGAGCTTCCCAATTGGTGTTCTTTCCTTTGCAACGAATCAACAAACTCGTCTCGAACCGGCCAGGTGAGCCAATCGATACCTCATGTTTGGAAAGAGAGTCCTCCTCGGTCGTTCCCCATCCCACGCGAGTCAGCTCCCGGCCGATAGCGCATCCGGCCGGAATGCAGGCAAGTGCCACATCGCAACTACTCTTGCCCTCCCCACAGGGATCCCGCGGCAACATGGATGAGGCCCACGTCGTTCCTCCGTCGAGCGATTCCCACAAAATTCTGTCACCCGGATCCACACCCACGAAACGAGCTCCCGCCCCGTGAACCGCCATGGCGCCGGCAGGGGCCTGCCCTCGGGTCAAAAAAGTTCCTTCGGCCGTGAGCGTTGCCAGAGAAATCCCGTGGGAGTGTCCAATCATGACGCCCATCAAGTCACGCCGCCCGGGAAGGAGCCTCAATTGGGCCGGCTTGTGCTCCAGGTGCAATTCACGAGTCAGATCGATGATTTGTGGCACCTTGGGGGTTTTCAAATCGATCCGCAGCAAAAGCACATGCCCATCTTTCGCGCGACGAGACATGGCAAAGAGCACCTCCTTGGTTCCCATGAAGGAAATCGCGGCCAGCTCGTCCGCCCCCGGCAACGGCACGGCCTCGAAGCTCTCCTCATCACGACGAGCAAGAAACAACCCACGGCGCCGACACTCTCCGTCCGGCGGCTGACCAGAACAGACTCCGCCGATCGCAAGAGTGCCCTGCCCAGAAAGAGAAAATAGCGGCTCCTCCGAGCCAGTGCTGACCAACGGAGGCACGGACTCGAATTTCGTCTCGCCGTCCTTTCTCCACCGAAGTTCCCATCTGGCTTTTTCTTTCGCTTTTGTGCGACAAGCAATGACCTCGCCATAGCGAGATGCCACCACCCGAGGCGAGGAACAGGAGAAAGTGGGAGACTCCTCTTGGGCCTCAAGCGGCGCTCCCCAGACTCCTCGGACGATTTTCCAACCGTGCCTTTCAGCAACCGGCCGAACACCCACGACCTCGTGTCCGTAGGCCAACCGATCGCTTCGCAGAGCCTCTGCACTCGCGTGTTCGGGCAACTGTCCCGTGCGCTCGAGTTGGGTCGGAGGACCGCGACGACGAACGAACGATTCCCCCTCGAGAGTGAAGTCGGAGAGCGTCCCCTCGATCGTCACGTCCCCGCCCGGAGCGGAAAGATGCCGAGGACCAACCGGATCGACAACAAGAGGACGGAAATCTCGCCCTTCAGCGGAAGCGAGATACCAACGCTCCGGAACACCGAGCGCCAGCGCTCGGCCACGCGCATCGAAGGCGATGCCCGAGAAGAAAGCCCCCTGGGTCGACAGCCGCTCCCAGGACTTGCCAAGATCGCCCGAGCGGTGAAGACGCCCCGAGGCCGAAATCCCAATCACCAGTCTTTCGAATGCCGCCGCCCGTAACCATGGCTGAGGAGGCCTGCGAACATCGGTGAATGGCCCCAGTGGCTCCCGAGAGAGGAGCACCCGACCGGAGCTGCCGACGAAGGCGAACCTCCGTCCTTCGCGCACCACATGCACCAGAGGTTCCGAAGCACTCCACGGTGAGGGCTCCGGTGCCTTGCCCTCGGCGATCCACCAGCGGCTCCCGCCCCGATCCACCAGGAGCTCTCCATCCGCAAGACGGAGGCGCCCGGTGACTCGTTGACGCGCTACCGGATGGAAAACCCAGCGAGCGGCCGAGCGGCGAGCTTGTCCAACCTGCTGAGTCTCCTCCTCAGGGACCTGGGGTTGCTCGCCAGCCCGACACCCCAAAAACACAAGGGGCGCGCTGGCAATCAGCCAGAACGCCCGCTTGAGAAAGTCGCCCTCCGAAAACCTCAGGACCTCACCAAGTCGACGAGCTTGTTCTTCGTGGTGAGACCAACGTGCTGTTCAGCCCGCTCACCATCGCGAAAAACCATGACCGTGGGCACCCCACGAACACCGAATTTGCCCGCAGTCACCGGGGATTCATCGATATCGAGCTTACCCACCTTCGCATCGGTCCCGAGCTCGTCAGCCACCTGCTCGATAATGGGCGCGAGGGCGCGACATGGTCCGCACCAACTCGCCGTAAAATCGACAAGAACAGGCTTGTCTGCTTTGAGGACTTCCTCTTCGAAGTTGAGGTCGTTGAACACGTGAATATTGTCGGCTGCCATGGACTTGGCAACATAATGCCCGCCTCGACCACCGCAAGTCCAGGGTGGGCCGTTTTGTTCGCCACCAGCAGGTTTTCGGCGAGATGGACACCAAGAAGCGTGGATGGTCCGGCGGGTTTTTGGCGGGATTTAAACTATGAAGCGTGACGATCCGGACGTCTTTTCTCCAGAAACGACCAAGTCTGGGGCCCCGGGGGCCTACCGCCCGGCATTGCCGCCCGGGCCGACCTCGGCTTGGTCGGCTCCCGGAGTCATCGGGGCTCTCGAACCACTCCTCACCGAGACACGTCGCGAGCGCCTCAAAACGACACTCGAACGGCGCCTCGCATCCGTGACGCTCGTCCTGGACAATCCGCACGATCCCCACAATGGCTCGGCAGTCCTGCGCTCCTGCGATGCCTTTGGCCTCCAACGGCTCCATGTCCTCTGTGAACACGAACCGTTTCTCACGTCACGTCAGGTAGCCAAAGGAACACAGAGATGGGTCGACGTGTTCGAGCATGCGACATCAGAACGCCTTCTCGACAGCCTCGGCAACGAGGGATTTCGCATTGTTGTCACCCACCCTTGTGGGAACCTCTCCCTCGATGATTTGCCCTCGCTCGAACGCGTCGCCCTGGTGCTCGGAAACGAACACTCCGGCGTGAGCGCAAAATTGACAGAAGCGGCGCACGACTCGGTCGCCATCGAGATGCGGGGCTTTGTCGAGAGCCTCAATGTGAGCGTCTCCGCCGCATTGATCTTGCAGGCAGCCACAAAAGGGCGGAGCGGCGATCTCACCACTCCCGAGCGAGAGAACATCTACGCGCGGTGGCTCAGAAACTCCGTTCCTCGGGCTGACGAGATCCTGACGGCCTTGGAAGCTCACTGAAGGCACGCTAGGTTCGGCGGGCGAGCGGCCCCCGAATCCGGGACTGCCGGTCCCGGAAGCTCGATCCTCACAGAAATTCCCGGCCTCGAAGGCTCACTTCCTCCTGGAACCGTGCTGGCTCACTTGAGATCCGAAAGGCTTGAATCACTTTGGCAGATACACGCATCAGCTCCGGCCTCGTCCTCGATGGCAACTTGGAGAGCGAAAGCAGCGTCCGCGTCGACGGCCAAGTGCTGGGGCGCGTCTCCACCTCCGATGCACTCGAGCTCGGTCCCACCAGCTCGGTCCATGCGGATGTCCGTGGACAGAGAGTGAGCGTCGCTGGCAACGTGGCCGGAAACGTGGAGGCCACCCAGCGCGTCGATCTCCTCGCTGGAGCTCAGCTGACAGGGGATGTCAGGGCACCTCGCCTCACGATCGCCGATGGGGCCACCTTCCGGGGAAAGGTGGAGATGGAGCTCGACCATGAGTGAACAGGGAGACCCAGCACGCATGTCCTCCGTGCTCGGGGCAACGGGGCTGGTCCTGGGAAACGTCCGGGGTCAGGGCGATCTGGAAATCCGGGGACGCGTCCAAGGAGACGTCCACCTGGAAGGACACTGCGCCGTCGCGGAACCGGGACTGGTCCTCGGTGGAATCGAAGCCTTCCAAATCACGGTGCACGGCGCGGTGCGAGGAGACCTCATTGCTAGTGAAGCGATCAATATCGGTTCCACCGGTCAGGTCGAGGGAAATGTCAGCGCCCCTCGCGTGGAAATCGAAGCCGGTGCACAGGTGCGCGGCGAACTCCAAACCGGCACCCCTCAAATCGAAGCGCGAGCCCGGGAGCGCAGCGATGGTGCAGGGGCTCGGGAGCGCAGCGATGATGCAGGGGTTCGGGAGCACAGCGATGGCACGCGAATTCGGGAGCGCAGCGATGGTGCAGGGGCTCGGGAGCGCAGCCCTCACCCCTCAGATGACGGAGCGGTTGCGCCGGAAGCGAGTCGCTCCGGGTCGACCGAAACGCGGGAAGAGACTCGGACAAAAACCGATAGCGACTTCAATTCAGCCCCCCCACGCAGAAAACGACGCCGGCGCCGCGGGGGCATTTCGCGTGAAAGCCTCCCGGCGCAAGAGAAGTCTTCCGCAAACAGCTCAATCACTCATTCGAGCTCGGACAAACAGCAATCCCCCCCGAAACCAGACAGCGGCTCTTCGGGACACAGGCCTTCGACCGAGGGCCGCCGGACCCCTCGCCAAGGCCCTCCCGTGCTGCCTACCTTCGTGAAAGGAGCACGAGGCCATCTTCGACACTGAGGGCCCTTCAACGACAATCAGTGCCATTTGACGGCGCCCAGTGCCATTCGACGACATTGTGCGCCCTTTTTGCCAACCTAGCCTCCTCGACACTCAGTGCCATTCGACGACACCTAGTGCCATTCGACGACATTCAGCACTTCTCTGCCGCTATGCATCACAAGCGCTCTCAGCTCGTTCAACTCCTTTTTACCCGTTCCTTCGAGCAAAGAAAGGTCATCCTTGCATCCGGTCGCGAGAGCCATTTCTTCATCGACTGCAAGCAGACGGTGCTCACCGGCGAGGGGCACGCGCTGGTGGGAGAGCTGATGTTCGAGGCGCTCACTCAACTCGGTCCTGTCGATGCAGTAGGCGGTGTCGCGCTCGGTGGTTGCCCCCTTGCCTCAGCCGTGAGCCTCATCAGCTACCAAAAAGGGACTCCTCTTCCTGCGCTCTACGTGCGGAAGGAACGCAAAGATCATGGCACCACAAAACTAATTGAAGGTGACAAGAGCCTCCGCTCGGGGTTGCGTGTCGCCCTTCTCGAAGATGTCATCACCACGGGAGGCTCGAGTCTCAAGGCCGTCGAAATCTTGCAAGAGGCAGGGTGCGAGGTGCGAGGCATCATCGGTCTGGTCGATCGGCTCGAAGGAGGAGCGGACAACATCCGCCAAGCGGGCGTCCCCCTTGTCACTCTGTGTAGTCGCCAGGACTTCCTCCC
>CAYTRQ010000013.1:0-29552 GCA_964440025.1 uncultured Polyangiaceae bacterium
CTCGCCTCTCGAGGCGCGGAACCGAACGTGCAGAAGCAGCCCGCCCTCCAGAAGAAGCGGAAACGCGATCGTGAAAATGCGGTGACCGGGGAGGCGGTTTCGAAAGAGCAGCCGCTTCTCGGGCGCCCGCCCTGTCAGGAGCAGGAAAGGCACTGCCAGAAAGCGAGAGCGGCCTTGCGGGAAGGAAGGCGTTTTTTGGATCAGACGTCGCTCTCGTTCGGGGAGGGAGGGAGCCCCGCTGAGCGCGCTCTCGAGCAATTCGAGAGGGGCTTGAGCTTGGCTCCTGGTTCGGAGGTGATCGAGTTCGAGAAAACCCGCGCGCTCCTTGCCTTAGGGCGGGCCAAAGAGGCGGAGAGAGTCCTTCGGGAACTCGCCCAGAGGCACTCGAGGGATGCGGAAGTGCAGGGAGCCAGAGGAGTGGCTCTTTTGGCCCTGGGGCGTACTGCTGACGCGCTGGGCTTTTTCGAGCGGGCCGCACGGTTGGCTCCCCAGAGCGCCGAACGACAGTCCGTGCTGGGAACGACCTACTTCCTGATGGGACGCAGGAAGGCCGCGGAGCGGAGTTATCGGCGTGCGTTGCAGCTCGCACCAAGGCATGCGCAGACTCATGGCGATCTGGGAAGCCTGCTCGTCGTGATGGGACGTCTTGAACAAGGAAAAAGCCACTTGAGGCGAGCGATCGAGCTGGCTCCAGAACGTGGCTCCTATCATTCGAATCTGGCCTATGCCTTGATGATTCAAGGTGATCTCGATCGCGCCCTGGCTGAGTCAAAGAGGGCCATCGCTTTGCAACCTCGTCTTGTTTCGGCGTGGATCAATCTAGGGCTGGTCCATGCAAAGGCCGATCGCCTCGATGAAGCGCGAGGCGCCTTCAAAAAGGCTCAGAAACTGGACCCTTCCGATCCGAGGCCGAAACGCAATTTGAGCGATCTGGCAAAGCTCGGGGAAAATCAAGAGACTCACTGAAAGACCGGGAAGCGTTGGTAGGAAGACCAAGACTCACTATCGAAATTCGGTCGATTGCCACGTTGCTCGTCAAGGTCGCCGTAGCATTTTCTCTTTGTTATTGGCTGGTCGTGACGGGTCAGCTCGACCCAGGTGCCCTGTCGATTTTGGTGCGTTCCGAATGGGTTTTGGGTTCTACGGTCCTTTTATGGCTCGTGGTGACCGTGGGCTTTTCCACGGTTCGCTGGCAGCTTCTGTTGGGGGCCACGGGGAGCCGGCAGTCGTGGCCCAAGGCGATTGGCTTGCAGATGATGGCGCTTTTCTTCAACGGTGTCGTTCCAGGAAACGTCGGCGGGGATTTCCTGAAAAATCTCTATGTGGGTCGAGAGGGCTTCTCTCGGATCATGGTGCTCGTTCTCAGTGAACGCCTTGTGGGGCTCTCTGGTCTGATTTGGGTTGCCATTCCTTTCGTTGGTCTTCGAGCTCCTGATGTCGTGGCGGAGGAGCGGCTCGTGCCCCTGGTGGCGGTACTTGTGGGGCTAGCTTTTTCGTCGCTCGTGCTTCCGCTTCTCCTGCTCTGGTGGATGGGGAGCCGTCACCAGGGGGCAGAGAGGACGGAGGGGGGGGAAGCTCGCAGCGGAGAGAGGAGCCCATGGGGGAACGGATCGACGGCGCACGCGGAGCGCCGTTCTTCCTTTCGCTTGTTCGCGGCGCGAAAAGGCCACTCCGTCGTCCGCCCCTTTCGGGGCAAGGGCGGTCGAACGCCTTGTTGCTTGTTGGTTCGCATCCATTTGTGGATGCGAACTAGCTCGCGCTCGTGGCTCAGGGCTCGTCTTGCTGCGACGACGGAATCACTGCGACTGTTGCAAAGGCAGCGAGCGAGGCTGCTGGGAGCATGGGGGCTCTCCCTTTTGATTCACGGAAGCTACCTGCTCTACTTTTGGTTTCTCTCTCAAACGCTACACAATCCTGCGGCGGACTTTTCTCGTATCGCATTGGTTTTTCCCCTCGGTATGTTGACCATGATTTTGCCGATCTCTTTTGCGGGGCTCGGGGTGGGGCATGTGGCTTTCGAGCGGCTCTTTGCTCTGGTGGGTCTGAGCGGGGGCGCCAATGTGTTCAACGTCTATATTGTGGGAGTTCTGGCTCCAACCCTGACGGGAGCGGTCCCCTATCTCTTGCTCAAGAGGAAGACCTGACGGAGCCTCTCTTCGAGAGCAATCCTTGCAAACATGTCATTGAACATGGCGGGGTCTGAGATGCATTGTTGGCCTCTCTTGGTCGTTCTCTCCGAGGACCACCAGCCTGGCGGGAGTCGAAGTCATCAATGTGCCAACGAATGCATCGTAGCCGTATTCTGAGCCGCGAGACTCGGCGTCGAGCCTTGCAGAGATCATGTACGTTCCTGGAGCGTCGAAGGTCCCTTGAGGACAGATCTCCGGCAGACGCGTTCTCAACGTGTAGGATGTCCCGGAAGGCAAATAGGAGAACGCTTGCTTGGCGGGAGCCCGATCGGAGGGAGGGAGCCGGCACGTCACGATGCCGTGGGGGCCGTTGACCTGAAAGGTGAGGTGCTCTCGACGAAAGAAGATGCGCAGACTCTGGTTGGAGACGTTGCGGACCGTCACGGCGATGGTCTTCAGATCGGGGTGGTGCGTGCTGCCCATGTCGTAGACCGACAGAGAGAGGCGTCGCTTTGGAGCTAGGGCCATGTCCTCTCGAGATGAGTCTTCTTCTGCTTGAGGACTTTTCTCCGGCAAGAGCGCGAATACCTCATCGAGAGGATAGGTTTCACCGAGCTCGAACTCCGGCGCGAGAAGGTTCTTCAGCCGAGTTTTTCGGGGTGGGGGGGGGGTGGGGTTTTCGCTGCTATCCGTCTGGTCTTCGGTGGCCTGGGCGGGCTCCGGAGAGGCATTTTCGTTGGGGATTTCTTGAGAAACGAACGGCGCCTCTTGCTCGATCTCCTCCTCAACCAATTGGCCGCGCCGCCAGATCTTGCGCGTTGCAATCGGCCAGCCATAGCGCGGAACGATGGTTGCTCCTTCGACCAGGACATCATCGTTTTTGCAGTAGCTGCGTGGATTGAATGCGTAGGTGAGCATCATGCCGCTCGGCAGAATGACCATTTCATTTTCTTCGAGCGACTTTTGAGGCTCTCCGCAGGTAGCGGGTTCGACGGGCTCCGCGTCCTCCTCTTTTTTCGTTTCTGGTGGCTTGACCTGGAAGGAGAGCGCGTGAGGGGTCCGAGCGAGACGCACGGGGCGGACACCTCGATTTTCGATGGCAAGGAGCCAGAGGACGTCGGCAGCGCGCTGGCTGACGGATGTGACGAGACCAAGATCGTTGTTCGGGCTTTCGATGGACGCGAGAGCTTGCCGAGCGCGTTCCGTCTGCCGAGCGAGTCTTTCGGCTCGGGCGAGTTGATCGAGGGAGATGAGCCCATCGTCGTCTTCGGGGGGAGCCTCTTCTTCGGTGTCCGCATCGGACCTTGACCCATCTTCGGAGGGCCCTGCTCCGTCCTCGGAGGCGGAGAGACTCGGGTCCGTGGGAACCGCTGTCGCGGAGGTTGCGTCGAGCGCCCCTTCCTCAATTTTCTTAGGCTTGTTCGCGGCGCGAAATGGCCCCTTCGTCGCCCGCCCCTTCGGGTCGAGGGCGGGCGACTCCGTTTTTTGCCCATTTTTTGCCGTCGAACGCTTTGTTGCTTGTTGGTTCGCATCCTTTTGTGGATGCGAACTAGGCTCGCCCTCGGTGGGGTCCGTCGCGTTGTCTTGGGCTGCGGAGGACCGCGGTTTCGTGGGGCTGAGCGTCGAGCCGATAGGTGCCGTTTCTGGTTCAGGTTGCGATCCGCACGCCACCAAGCCACTCGCGAGCAGGGGCCAAGCGAGAAGAAGAGCGAATCGTGTTTTCCTTCGAGGCAGACCCATTGACGAAGCCAGTACCACGACGAAGCCAGGACCGCGATGGAGGGCGGTTGCCTAGGGGGAAGTGGAGCTTCGAGCAACGCCGCCGATCGGCCCGGAAGGGTAGCTCCCAGTGCTCGAGGCGTTGACCGTGCCGTGAGGCTAAGCGTGCGCTTTTTCGCTTGTTGCGGGAGAGCCCCTGCGCTAAAAATTGAGCCACGCTGCTTCGTGAGTTCCGCTCTGCACCGTCTCTATGCAATCGTTTGCGCCGATGCGTGTCAGGAGCGCGATTTGGATCTCTTGGAGGTGGCTCGTGCCGTCTGTGCATGGGGGCCGGCAGTGCTGCAGTTGCGTGCGAAAGGTCGCCCCGACTCCCAGGCGTTGGAGTGGCTGACCGAGCTGCGGGAAACGACCCGGCGATCCAATACGTTGCTCTATATGAATGATCGTCCCGATCTGGCACAGTGGGCTGGTTGTGATGGCGTGCATGTTGGTCAGCAAGATTGGCCGATTGCCGAAGTCCGGGCTCGGTTTCCAGACCTTCGCGTGGGGGTGTCGACGCACGGCGCAGAGCAAATGAGGCGGGCGCTCGAAGAGGCTCCGGATTACGTGGCGCTGGGGCCGATCTTTTCCACGAGCTCCAAGAAAAATCCCGAGGCGACACTTGGCATTTCGGGACTTCGTTTGGTGGGGCATGAGGCGCGGCGCCGGGGCATCGAGTTGGTTGCCATCGGAGGGATCGGGGCCCGTTCGATGAGGGGGGTGCTCAAATGGGCAACCCGTGCAGCGCTGATTTCCGCGCTGCTTCCGGCTCGCTCCTTGCGTGGTGTAGAGCTCGAAGAGGCCATCACGGAGCGTCTTGCCGCGCTTTTCCCCGCTTGAAAACTCACTTTGATTTCCGTGGTGACTGGCTTTTTTCAGTGCGGAGTGGCGCGCATGCGGAGCATGAGCGACTCGAGAACGAGTGCCGGCGAGGCATTGCGCTCCGTTTCAGTCAGCGCCTGCTGGATTTCGCCGTGCCGATGGGCCCAGACGGCCATCTCGGACCCGCCACTTCGAGCACGTTCGGCGAAGACGGTCCCCAGATGAAGAAGCAGCTCCCGCAGTCGTTCCCTGCCTTCCGGGCGGGCGTCGGCAAAAGCGAGGGCTGCCGCGGAATGCTCGGCCTGCAGGGCGGCGTCTGCGGCGCTGACGAAATCGTCGCGCCGCGCACGCTCCTCTGGTTCAGCCTGTGCCCTCGCCCGGGCCAGACTGCCTCCTGAATGGGCGGCGACGCTCGTCGGGAGGTTTTCTTGCTTCAGGAGCTCGAGTAAGGCGTCCTTCTGCAGCGGCCCGAAACGGATGGCCAAGGTGCGACTTCGGATGGTGTCCAGCAGGCGGCCAGGGCGCGAAGTGAGAAGGATGAAGTGGGTCTTGGGTGGGGGTTCTTCCAACGTCTTCAGAAGGGCGTTTGCAGCTGCCTGGGTCAGTTCCTCGGCGCGTCGGATCAGGATGCAAAGGGCTCGTTCTTCGTGGGGAGGCAACCCCACGCGAGGTTGAACAATGTGACGAATCTGCTCGACGCTGATCCCTGTTGCCTCGCTGCTGCCGCCGATCACCGCGGAAGGGTAGAGTCCCCTTTCCACGATCACGACGTCGGGATGGAGAGGGACTCGCGGCGTTTCCTCCGTCCATTTTCGTGCACGGACGCAGGCACTACATTCCTCGCAGCCAAGGGGGCTGTGGCTCGTGCAGACGAGGGCCTGGGCGAGGAGAAGCGCAGCGGTCTCTTTGCCGACGCCGTCGGGTCCCTCGAAGCGATACGCGTGGTGGACCTGCCGAGTGCGAAGCGCATGTTCCAGTGTCCGCTGTGCGGTGGGCTGCCCCAAGAGCGAGGAAAAAGCCATGAGCCCCAACTTTTGCGAGGGCTGGGGGCGAAGTAAAGTCCTTTGCTCGTCGTTGCGACCCGACTTGGTGAACCCTTGGGAGAGTGAACGCGCTATCGGGCGCGTGCCGATCCGTCGGCCGAGCTCTCCAGGAGTCGGACATAGGCATCGAACGCCCGGTCGGCTCTCTCATCCGTTCCAGCTCGCTCGGCGAGCACTGTGAGTCCGTCGAGCACGGCCAACGTGAGCGTGGCCAGATCCTCGGGGGAAAGGTCCTTACGGCTGAGGGCTTCGCTGAGATGCTCAGACAAAAGGCGGTGGGTTTCCTCCTGGAGCGCATCTGCCATGCTGGAAAGCTCGGCGTCCCGTCGACCCTCACTCCACAGCTCGATATTGAGTCCACGGACGGAATCGTCTTCAGCCAACTTGCGCCAAAGACTGCGAAAGCCGTTTGAGATGCGCCGAGGGGGAGAGCTTTGTCTAGCGCTTCCTGATCGTTCGGCCTTGCGATTTCTCGATGAGGCGTTTTCTGAGGCCGCCAGCGCGCCACGAACGATGTCGAGGTATCTGCTGTAGGCTAAGCTCTGGACTTCGTGAACCAGGGCGGCCTTGCTGGCAAAGTAGTAGTGCACGATGCTCTTGCGGAGGCCGAGCTCTTTGCCGATGTCTGCGAGCGTCGTGGCTGTAAAACCTCCTTTGGAAAAGCAGGAAGCGGCAGTTTCGAGAATCATCGCAACGCGAGGGTTTTTCCAGTTGGCGGCGCGTCGGAATTCGCCGCTCTCGTAAGGGGCCTCTTCGTGGCGAGAAAAGTGGCTCGGCGGCGTACTGTCGGCTGACCGACGGGCCGAACTCCCTCGGCCTCTGGAGGTGGAAGACGTGGTTGACTGTTGACGAGCTGTAGCTGTGGACATGGCGTTAGTAACTCGCTTGCCGGAGTCCAACCCGGGCGTCAACCCACATTTGTCTACGGGCGTGTGGAGTGCGGTTGAAGGCAATGTTAGGGGCCGCGTGGATCGTCTGCACCCGCGTCTCGAGGGCGAAAGCGTTTGTCGGCTTGCTGGCCGGTCCCTCAGAGCGAAAGCGTTTGTTGACCAGCGGGCCGGATCTCTTCTGCCCAGAGGTTTCTGGGAGCCAATGGTGCGTGCTCACTCCTGTCTTTCCCAAAACGGCATTCCGGCTTCGCGGGTCCATCCCGGGGTTCCGAACTTTCCTGGTTCGCGGTTTTCGGCAAACTCTCCCGCGCTGCCCTCCCGCGGCCTTTTGAGGGTGAGTACGAGCAATTCGTCGGCAAGGTATTCGGGGGTTGGGACGCTGCGGGGAGGTTTGCTCCCCTCGTCGGAACCGGTTCCAACTCGGATGATCTGGGCGGTGGGAGGATAGATATCGCGCCAGCGCTCCCGCACCGTATGGCTCCCGCGCCGGATGACGCGGTAGCGGTGGAGCCGGAACCCCGGGATCCCCCGCTGAGCTAGCGCCCGGGCCCCGCGCGGGAGGCTTGGATCGGGGCGTTCGACCTCCTCATAGGGAATGGCCTCGTCCACTCGTCGAATCAACGTGACGACCTGATCGACGTGAGGTCCGAGAACTTCGGCTCGAACTCTCCCGTTGGAGACCTTCTCATGAAGCACTACCGGGAAGTCAAAGGGGTTTTTGACGCGGAAGTTGATTGTCGGATAGACGACCGTCGCATCCATGCCCATTTTGATATAAGAGCTAGGCCTGGTGTGAGGGTAGCGCTCGACGATCTCGAGTCCTGCGAAGAAGGCGGCTCCATGCAAAGTGCCCGAGATCTGACAGGTCCCGCCGCCAATGCCGTCCACGAGCTCGCCGTCGGCAATGACCGTGGCGACTTTATAACCGTTCGCTTCGTCCCTGGGGCCCACGACCTCATTGAAGTCGAAGACCTCGCCCGGCAAAAGAACCGTTCCGTCGAGTTTCGAAGCTGCGACGCGAAGATTGAAGGTACGATCTGCATACTTCTGTGAGCGGCTATAGCGCGTCTCGAAGTGTCCTAGGACTCGTTCGAAAGAGAGGCCTTTCAAGCTGTCGGCCTCGCGTTTTGGTTTTCGCTTGAGGTAGACCGCGTCGGCCTTGAGCTTTCCTTTTGCCAGGGCTCTGTCGATGGCGGTGAGAGTTCCGTCGACGTCCAGCCAGCGCCCGGTTACGTGGGGAATAATGGATTGATTGGTCAGATCGAGCTTCGCGTCGCGGGGGAGACGATCGAGACGATCCTTGAGTCTCAAGAGCTCGGGAAGTGCTGTCTGGACATCGATCGAGATCGGAACGGGAAGCTCGTGGCTCACGTCGACTCCATTGGCATTGCGCTCGATGTCGACTTTCCCGCGAGCGATTCGAGACCAATAGCGCCGCATCCGGCTGCCCGGGTCGCGAGCGTCGCGAATGAGTTGTGTGAGGCGGACCGTATCGATTTCGGCACCCAATTCGGAAAGCGAAAGAGCCCTGTAGTTCTCTCCGCCCAAACCGAGAGAGAAGGACCGGGAGGCAAATGTACGGGTGCGTTCGAGTGCCTCGTCGATCGCGCCGCGCTTCGGCGATAGCGGCTTCCCCAAATAGGTGAGTCTTGGGGGGCCCGCCTTATCGGAGGAAGCGGGTTTTGGGGCTCGCGGCATCACCAACAGGCCTAAAGCCGAGCCCGCGATCACGCAGAGCACCACCGCCGCCAGCGAGGCGCGCGGGGAAAGCCTCTGAGCCTGGGTCGCCATCCTTGTCATCAGCCGGTGTGGGGATGCCTTGCCCGCTTCGGGCGCGCAAGGAGATTTGTCGTGTCGGCGACTTGTCTCCCCGCTCTCACGCGATAAGAGCAGGCCTGTAGATGGCTGACCCCGTACCTTCAGAAGTCGTCCGCCAGAAGCTTGATTCCCTTCCCGCCAAGCCGGGCTGCTACCTGTTTTTGGATAAAAATGGGCGTGTGCTTTACGTCGGCAAGGCGAAAAGCCTTCGAGCGCGAGTCCGCTCCTATTTCGGAGCTGGTGGCAATGACACCAGGGCTTTCATTCCGGCGCTGCCCCGGTGGGTTTCGGACCTGGAAACGTTCGTGACCCAGACCGAGAAAGAGGCTGCGATCCTTGAAAATAGCCTTATCAAGGAACGGCGCCCGCGACTCAACGTCAAATTGCGTGACGACAAGGAGTATCTGACTTTGCGTCTCGACCAGCGCGCGAAATGGCCCCGCCTTGAACTGGTTCGGCGTCCGCGAAGCGATGGCGCTCGCTACTTTGGTCCTTATCATTCGGCCACCGCGGCGCGTCGTACGCTTCATCTGGTCGAGAAGCACTTTCAGCTACGCACCTGCACCGACCGAGAGTTCGCGAGTAGAAAACGCCCCTGCATGCAGTACCAGATTGGCCGCTGTCCTGCGCCTTGCGTGCTCGAGGTCGATGAGGAGGAGTACGCTCGTCAGATTCATGCGGTGGGGCTTTTTCTTTCGGGGCGTCATGATGAGCTGACGCAGCGATTGCAAGAAAGAATGAAAGAGGCTTCTCGCTCCATGGAGTTCGAGGTAGCAGCTCTTTATCGCGACAAAATCGATGCCCTCTCCAAGATACGGGAGCGTCAGCGTGTTGTTTCGGTGAGCCACTTGGACCAGGATGTGCTTGGACTCTATCGGGAGGGCGATCTCGCCGAGCTGAGTGTGGTGTATGTGCGGCAGGGGCGCGTCGTGGAGATCATCAACGTGAGCCACACCAGGACGTCGCTTCCCGATGATGAGCTCGTGGGCATGTTTCTGCGTGAACATTACGGTGCAGGAGGCTTGGGCTCCGCTCTGATCCCCGACGAAATCCTGGTCCCTCAGCTTCCAGAAGGTTGGGAGGGTGTCAGAGAATGGCTCGACGAACGTCGAGAGGAGGTGCGCACGGCCCGAGGAGAAAGTGGACGGGTTGCCAAGGTCCAACTGCTTGCTCCTCAGCGAGGGCCGAGGCGGCAACTGATCGATCTCGCGCGGGAAAACGCCGCACATGCCTTCATGGAGAAGCGCCGCAAAGACGATGATCTGGAAGCGCGTTTGCGCGAGGTCCAACGAAAGTTACGGCTTCCCTCGCTCCCGCGGCGGATCGAGTGCTGTGACATTTCCCATTTGGGTGGAGAGGCGACGGTGGGTTCGGTGGTTTCACTCACGGATGGGGAGCCAGACAAAAAGCGGTATAAATCTTATCGTGTGCGTTCAGTGAGCGACGGTGACGACTATGCTGCTATGTATGAGGTGCTTTCTCGTCGGTTCGCCCGGGGTCAGGAGGCACGGACTGCCGAGGAAGCGGACGCAGAAACAAAAGGGGAAGAAGAAGGCACTTGGCATTTCCCCGATCTCTTCGTTGTCGATGGTGGACGGGGTCAGCTCGGCGTTGCTCAAACGGCGGCCGACGATCTTGGCATCCATGACTTGCCGATTGTGGGGCTAGCCAAGGAGCGAGAAACGGCGACGGGAGAGCGCATGGTCGATCGCGTTTACTTGCCGGGACAAAAGAACCCCATCTCCCTCCGCCCCAATACGCCCGAGCTATTTCTGCTGGCTCGAGCGCGTGACGAAGCCCATCGTTTTGCCAACGTGCAACGCGAACGGGTCGGGAAGAAACGGCGTTTGTCCTCTCGTCTCGAAGACATCCCGGGGGTCGGCCCCAAGACCCGCAAGGTGCTTCTCAAAGAGCTGGGCACCCTGGAACGCATCCGCCAGGCGGGCGAAGAGGAGCTCTGCCAGATCCCCGGTGTCACGCGCCGTCAAGCGAGAGCGATTGTTGCCGTTCTTGGTGAAACTCCCGAAGACGGGGCCGCCAACTAGGTTGGCGATGTTGACAACTAAGTTGATTTTCCGAATCCAGCCTGACTACCCAACCGGCAGTAATTCCGTGAAATCCTGCTCTTTTGAGTTGGAACAGCCATTGCGTTCTGTCATGAAACCGGAGAACCTCGCACAGCTCGGAAGAGGTCCGGCGTCGGCGCCCTCGGCCGCCGCGCTCGGGCAGCGCCTTCAGGGCCAAAGTATCGGAAATTCAAAAGCACTTGACCATGACCGACCAATCACAACGCCGCCGTCCGTCGACCTTTCGTCGGCGGGCCTCCCTCTTTGCCGGCGCGGCTTTCGCGACCGGTGCCGCGCTGACCGCAGGCTGCCTCGAGCGTCCCGCCGTCGAACAGACCCCGACGACGAGCAACATCTTCGTCGAGCAGGTCATCAACACGGAGATCGAGGCGATCGATCTGCTTTTCGTCATCGACAATTCCGTGTCGATGGCCGACAAGCAGGAGATTCTGCAAGAGGCGGTGCCCAAGATGGTGTCTCGCCTCGTCACGCCTGACTGCGTCAACCCGGCGGGCGAGCGGCAGGTCAACGATGGCCAGGATTGCGCCAGCTATGGCGCTGACTATGCCGTCGAATTCACTCCCATCGACGACATTCACATCGGGGTCATCACCTCTTCGATCGGTGGATTCGGGTCGACGAACTGCCAGATGGGCGACAGCGTGGATAAGTCGATGTTGATCCCCAAGGTGCGCCCCGACGCCGATCCACCGGTGCCCGATCCCACCGGACAAGGATTTTTGCTGTGGGACGGGACGGCTTCGGCGGAAAGCTTCTCTCAGAACTTCGCGGACCACGTGGCTGCTGCTGGCGAGGAAGGGTGTGGTTTCGAGGCTCCTCTCGAGGCTTGGTACCGATTTTTGGTCGATCCTGCTCCCCCGGCAGACATCGCCCTGAACGAGAACAATCAAGCGGTTTCTACCGAAGTAGAGAACGCGATTCTCGCGCAGCGACAGGAGTTTCTTCGTCCCCAGAGCTTGGTGGCCATCGTCGTGCTGACGGATGAAAATGATTGCTCTGCGATGGAAGGGGGATCCTACTACAAGAATGCCGGCTTCGGTTGGCTCGTGGCCGAGCAGGGGCGTCCCTTTGAGGTCCACAGCGACATGTGCGACCAGAATCCCAACGATCTCTGTTGCTACTCGTGTTTGCAGCCGGCTCCGGAAGGATGCAACGACACCTGTCCCCGGAATCCGGTGCCGACCCTTCCGCCCGAGCAAGACCGCGCCAACGTGCGCTGCTTCGATAACAAGCGGCGCTTTGGTATCGATCTTCTCTATCCGACCCAGCGCTATGTGGATGGGCTGAGCAAGGCCACCATCGTCAACAGCCGCACCGGCCAGGAAGTTCCCAATCCACTCCTTTCTGGGACTGGAAATGAACCCGAGCCCCGTCAGCCGGATCTCGTGTTTTTCGCGGGGATCGTTGGCGTTCCCTGGCAAGATATTGCCACTGAAGAAACCCTCGACGATCCCAACAGCCTCGAATACATGACGGCTCGGGAACTCGCGACGACGGATCCGGAGCTGAATGTGGATCGCTGGGCGGTGATACTGGGTGAGCCCCATTTGCCGATGAGCGCGCCTCGGTGCAACGATCCCAACCTCGAGCCGCACCCGGATTGCGGCGAACCGCCCGTTCCGCCACTCGACCCCTTCATGATCGAGTCGATTGAACCTCGCAGTTCGGATCTCACCAACCCCATCACCGGAACCTCGCCGATCCAGCCTGGTACGGGAAACTGGTCGGCCATCAACGGTCATGAGTATGACAATTCGGTGGACCCCGGAGATGGTCTCCCGGCCAATGACGACCTGCAATATTCTTGCATCTTCCCGCTGAGCGACGATGCGGTGAAGACGGATTGTACCGAGGACGACTTTGCCTGCGATTGTGGCGACGAACCTTCCAAGGGGCGTCCCCTGTGTAAACCGACCCCGGATTCCGCGGCGCAAGCAACCACCACGCAGCGCTATGGCAAGGCCTATCCGTCCACCCGCGTCCTGCGGGTGCTGAGGGACTTTGGAGAAAACTCCATCGTGGGTTCCATTTGCCCCAAGCTGACCGAGGATCCGAACCATCCCTCCTTCGGCTACAACCCGGCCGTAGACGCGATTGTCGACCGGCTTGCCGAGAAGCTCGGCGGACAGTGCCTACCGCGTGAGTTGAGTCTCAACGACCAGGGGGAGGTGCCTTGCACCGTCGTCGAAGCAATCCAAGGAACCTTGGATTGCCAAGGCTCCCCGGGTCGAGAGCAGGTGCCGCAGCAGATCAGAGACGCGGTGATCAAGCAGCTCGAGGCGACGGGACGTTGTTCCAGGGACTCAACCGCCGCCGGTTCCACGGTAGCTTGTTCTGACTACAGCATGTGCGCCATTCAGGAGTTGGAAGGGCAGGCTCAGCAGGAGTGCTTTTCCACGGCTTTGGCTGAGGCTCAGGACCCCGGTTTCTGCTACATCGATCCGGCCAAGGGCCCGGCCGCTGGCGGCATGGACAGCGGGCCCAACAGCCCGTGCACCCAGGATGAAAACACCTGGGGGAATTGCACCAATCCCAATGTCTCCGGTTGTGGGGCGACCGAGCGAAGGTTGCTTCGGTTCGTCGGTCCGAGGACTCCGGAGCCCAACTCCATCACCATCGTTGCTTGTGTTGGCGAGGCCGCTTCGGAAGGTGGTACTCTGACGGATCTCCCGGAGCCCACTGAGCCTCAGCCAACGGACGGTTAAGGGTGAGGGGCATCAACTCTGTGGGAGACGTCTCACAGAGTTGATGAATCTCATGAATATCCCTCGAGGGGGCTGCCGCTTCGGCTCCGACCAACGATGGCGTCCCACAGCGGGTTCATTGGTGGGGGCCTCCTCACGGTGACAGCGGTGGCGCGCGTGCACTCGGGAGGGGCGACTGGCAGGTAGTGCCACCGCCGGAGACCGTTGTCGCGTGGCGCGCGTGCAAGCGGGACTCGACGAACCGGGCCGAGGGGTTCTACATTCCTGGAGGAGATGGACGCTCAAAAGACCATCCTCGTCGTCGATGACGAGCCGCACATCGTCCTTGGCCTCAGGGACGCGCTGGAGTTCGAGGGGTTTCGTGTGGTGACCGCCGCAACGGGTGAGGAGGCGGTGGAATTGCAGCACAAGGAGCGTCCCGATGCCGTACTCCTGGATTTGATGTTGCCGGATCAAAACGGGTACCAGGTCTGTCAGCGCATTCGCGAAGTCGATGCCCGCGTGCCGGTGATCATGCTGACGGCCAAGAGCCAAGAGGCCGACAAGATTCGCGGGCTCGACTCTGGTGCAGACGACTACGTGACGAAACCCTTCAGCGTCGGTGAACTCACTGCCCGCATTCGTGCTCTGTTCCGGCGTGCCGAGCCGAGGCAGGAGGAGCGAATGATCACCGTAGGGGACGCTACGGTGAACGTGGCCACTCATACAATCACTTGTCGTGGCAAGGAGGAAACACTCTCTTTTTACGAGGTGCAGCTTCTGCTCCTCCTCTACGAACGTCGCGGCGAACCGGTGAGTCGGGAAGATATCTTGCGAAAAGTTTGGGGGATCGAAAAGAATCCCAACAATCGCACCATTGATAACTTCGTCGTGAAGTTACGTAAAAAGATCGAGCGCAAACCGAATCAACCAACTCATATTTTGACGGTCTATGGCCATGGCTACAAGCTCGTTGCCTAAATGAGCGAGCGCGAACCGAGGCGAGCCTCGCCCTTTCTCCGCGGAGCGCCTGTGAGGGCCTTCGAGTTCGTGTGCTGGCGTTCTAGCGCGCTTGGCGCTGCCGAACGCAGTCCTTTTCGCGGGGCCCGCATTCCTTTGAGCTGCGGACGTTGCCGGAGTCGACGGCTTCGTGGGGGACAGGGATACAAACGCCTGCGTCACTGAGCGTCCCTGGGGGGCACTGGTCGTCCCGGTGGATGAGCCTCGCGTCGTTGACGGCGTTTTCTGGTTGGGAGTCCGTGCCTTTTTTAGCGGAAGGGTTCTTCGTTTGTGGCTTGGTCGGCGCGAAAGCCTGAGGATTCGAAGTGACCTCTCGGTTGTCTGAAATGGAGGGCCGACTTGCCGAGTCGCTGGAGGCGCCGTCCTGGAGCTCGTGACTGAGCACAGAGACCATCGCGACCGTTAGAGCCAATCCTCCTACAGTCAACCACCTGCGGTCCGTCATGTGGGAAAGAGTAGCACTTGTGTTGGAGCTTGTCCGGAGGCCGGCCACAAGGCCTGTGCTTGAAAGGAAGGGCTTCCCCTGCTCGAATCGTTCCAGATGACTGGCGAAGGGGTTCGCCTGTCTGGTAGCTAACAATGGTGAACATGGAGTCCGCCGCACTCATTCAGCCCGTTTCGGAGCCGGTCGTGTCTGGCGTGCTCGGGGACAACGAGGCGGCGGTGATCGATACCTTCGCCGGTCCCAGCTACCTCCGCCACTACTGGGAGCTCTCAGAACGGCTTTTGCTGGTGGGGGAGGCCTCACGTGTGGTTCATCTCCGTTGTCTGACGGGGTACCCAGATAGCGAGCTTTTGCGCAAGATGCCCAATACAACTGGAGTTGGTGTCGATGCCTCGCCTGCGTGTCTTTCGATCGCGGGGGCGAAAATGGATGCTTTTGGGTTCGAGTACCTTCATGCAGATCCGGAAGCCACACCGCTGCCAGGTGAGAACTTTTCTCATGGGTTTCTGCTCCACGCCCCAGGGAGTGCCGAGGCGAGGCGAGCTCTATTTCGAGAGCTCGCGCGGCTCGTTTATCCCGAGGGTCAGATCGTGGTGAGCTTGCCTTTGGGGAGTTCTTTCGCCGAGATCGTTGATCTTCTTGCGGAGTATGCCTTGAAGCATGATGACTCGGAATTGGCGCTAGCGATAGAGGCATTCGCGGCCGATCCGGTTACCGTGCAGACCGTCTCCCAAGAGCTCGAGGAAGTAGGGTTGAAGGATGTGGCCGTTGAGGAGGGGGAAACATCTTTGTTATTTGATAGCGGCCACGCTCTTCTCGAAGAGCCAGCGTGTCGTTTCTTTGTCTTTCCCCAGATCGCCGAATGGCTCGAAATCGAGGATTTGGGCGATGCGCTCGTTTACGTCGCTCGTGCTGTCGACAAATATTGGTCTGACGAAAAGCTGGAGCTGGGGGTGCAGATGGCGTCAATCTCGGCGCGCCGCTAGAAGGTATTTCATCACCCGGGCGGGCTAATTCTCGGAAGGCTCGATCAACTTGGTTTTCGTGCCTTCTACTAAAATCGACATCCTTGGGGAGTCGGGCATTCCAAAGGCCGCCAGGGCGAATAGGGATTGTCGACTCTCTTCTGGTAAACCCGAAAGGACTAGGCCTGCCGGGCCGAGGGCGTGAAGCTGGGGCGCGCTGCCAGCGGAGCCTATGGTTTCGGGAAGGCAGCGTGGGTCGAGAAATTCTTTCCTCAAACGAGAGAGTGCAAGACCTCGGGCCAGGCGAAGATCGGATTCACTTGGTGGTTCGTCTGCCGTTGTCAGTCGATCGTGTCCAGCGAGTATCTGCTGCGCCGTTGCAAGAAGGTCCTGGGCGTCGGCGCTCGAGTGACGTAGTCCGCCGAACGTGGCATCGGCCGTGAGAACCACTTCAGCACTTTGGGGAGCTTGGAGGCCGACGAGGTAGAGCGCGGTGGTAAACGCGATGGTGCTCATTCGTTTTGGTCGCGCCCAGAGAATCCAAGCGCTAGCGGCCATTTCTTTGTCGAGGACGACGAGCTGCGGAGCGTTGGGCCACGGGCTCCCCGGCGTTCGAGCGGGCGAGTCTGGTTTCGTTGGTGAGGAGTGGGTCTTGTCTTCGGCCTTTGCGGGTCGGTCCGAGACGTCGAGCTCGGTGACGCGAGGACCCGCGAGAGTGAGGCGGCTCGATTCGCGGAGCTGTTTCCAGTCCCGGGAAAGGGAGGCATAGGTGATGGTTTTGGCGAGTCTGGTGGCATTGCCGATTGGGATCTGGCCGACGGCAGCAAGCTCTCCCCAAGCCAGATGTCGCGTGCTTTCCTCGAGGAGGAGGCGTTCGAACGTTTCGAGCGCCTCGGCGCGAGCTTGATAGAAGGCACTCGCGCCTGGTTGAGAAACAGATGAAAGAAGCTGCTCCACATCGAGCTCATCGAGCTGGGCGGAGAAGATCTCACTTGCAAAAGTCTCTTTGCGAGAGTTGTCCAGTTGGGGATCTCGAGTTTCGAGGTGCCGAGCGAAATCTTGGCGCAACTGCCGAACCAACCAGGAGGAAAGGAGTACGCGCCTGGGCAAGGGCAGGCTCTGATGGACCGAGATGCCGAGGAGTGGTCTTGCGAGATCGGGGCGGGGGGCCAGGCACAGATCCGGGCCGGGAGTCTGCTCGATCAGGTGAGGAGCAGGGATGTGTTTTCGAACCAAAGGCGGGGGAGGAGCGAGAAGAGGTTCAGGTTCCGAGGGGGCTGGTTCTTCCGGAAGCGGTTGTTGGGCCCTCGTGACTTCTTCGCCGTGGTGGGGAGGAGAGATCTCAGGGGGCTCGCGAGAAGGAACGCAGCCGCTACAAAGGCTGCCACAGCCTAGCAGGCAAAGCGCCAAGCCGATGCCAGAGCGTTGCATTCGTTTCCCCGAGCGCATTTCGGCTATGCGGCGCTTGGCTGGAGTCCCTGGCGCTCCAACATCGGTTCCAGCTTGGGGGGGCGTCCCATGAACTCCTTGAAGAGATCCATCGGTTCGGCGCTGTCGCCGCGTGCCAGGATGCTTTCTCGAAACGCTCGACCGGTTTCCTGGTTGAAGAGCCCCTCATTTTTGAAACGAGTGAATGCATCTGCGTCCAAGACCTCGGCCCACTTATAGGAATAGTAGCCGGCAGCATAGCCCACCGGGTGGGCAAAGAGGTGGCTAAAGGACGCGATGAAGGCGTAGTCGGGAGGAAGATCGGTTGCCGAGTATTGTGTAAGAATCTGGTTGGCGTAGGCGTTGACGTCTCCGTCCCGATCGGGTTGGTATTCGATGTGCAAGGCTAAATCGGTGGCGGAAAAACCGAGCTGCCGCATTTGCATGGTGGCAGCGCGGAAGTTGCGAGCTCGTCGGAGCTTTTCCACGAGCTCGGCGGGAATCGGCTCATCGGTCTGATAGTGGCGAGCGAAAAGATCCAGAGCTTCCTTCTCCGTACACCAGTTTTCCATGATTTGGGATGGAAGCTCGACGAAATCCTGAGCGACCCGTGTACACCCGAGGCTGCGCACGGGCACTCGGCTCAGCAAATGGTGGAGCAGGTGCCCAAATTCATGGAAGACCGTTTCCACGTCGCGAAAGCTCATTAATGACGGCGCCTGGGCAGTAGGAGGCTGAGCGTTGGCACAGAACAGAGCGACGTGCGGCTGCGGGGGCGCTGCTGCAACGAGGCCATGCATCCAGGCTCCGTCGCGTTTCTCCGCCCGGGGATAGAGATCGGTGTAGAAAAAGCCCAATTCCTTACCTGCCGCGTCGAGGAGGCGATGAGCGCGCACAGACTCGTGCCACACCGGCAAGTCCGCGTCTTCGACTTTGACCCCATAGAGGCGTTCGGCCAGATCGAAGGCACCTTCCAGCACCCTTGGCGCAGAAAAATAGGGTCGCAGTTGTTCCTCATCGAAGTCATACAGCGCTTTGCGCTGCTTTTCGGCGTAGTAGGCAACGTCCCACGGCTGGAGTGGAGGTGCGTTGGGGCCCTCCAGCTCCCGACGAAATGCCAGAAGCTCTTCCTGTTCTCGGTGAAAAGCCGCCTCGGTCTTGTTACGCAGCTCGGAGACGAAGTCGACGGCCTCCTTTCCTGATCGCGCCATTCGATCTTGAGCGAGGAGGTCGGCAAAATTCTCGAAGCCTAGCAGCTTGGCCTTTTTCCGCCTGAGCTCGAGGATCTTGGAAACCAGGGGGAGATTGTTCTTTCCTGGAACACTCGTACCCCGCGTGTTGAAGGCTCGCCAGACCGTCTCCCGGAGCGCGGCGTCATCGGCATAGGTGAGCACCGCGATCACCGACGGAGCTTGCAATCCGAAAAAGTAGCCCTGCTGATCCCGTGCTTCTGCGGCTTCCCGAGCGGCCGTGACGGCCGAATCCGGTAGGCCGGAGATTCTCGATTCGTCGACGAAGAGCTCGAAGGCGTTGGTACTGTCCAGCACGTTCTGGGAAAACTGCGTCGTGGCTTGACTGAGCGCCTGATCGATTTCCTCGAGTCGCTTCTTTCCTGGTGCATCGAGCTCAGCGCCGTGGCGTCGAAAATCGTCGAGCGTCTTGCTCATGAACCGGCGTCGGACTGGATCCTGCTGGGAGGCTTTCTTCGAACGCGCGAACGCCGAAAGCGTCTCATAGAGACCGGCGTGCAGCGGAATCGCCGACCAAAAGGCGCTCACATCGGGCAAAATGGCATTGTAGGCCGTTCGCAGAGCTGGGTTCGAGTTCACAGACTCCAGGTGCTCGACGATCCCCATTGCGGTTTCCAACGGCTCGATAGCGTCTTCTAGCGCTCTGAAGGTCGCTTCGTAGGTGTCACCGGGGCCGTTCGCGATAGCGTCCAGGGCTTGGCGAGCGTTCTGGATGAGGTTCTTGATGCTCGGTTCCACCTCGGCCGCGTCGATCCGGTCGAAGGGGATGGGGGACGGGAGGGCTTCGAGTAGATAGGTCATAGCATCCGGCTTTTGGGGAAGTGTGCCCATCGCCTGCGTGAAGGCTCGCGATGAGCTCCCGCACAGCTGTAGCGCACCCCGCGAGGCTGGCGCAATTGTCCGAGAGGGACGCAGTCGATCAGTGGTGCAAGATGCTTACGAGGCCCACCATAGAGAAAACGCCCGCGTTTTCGTTGTTCCCGCCCATGTACGCGCCGCTTCCTCGCAGTAGAAATCCAGCCGACCACTCGGGAGCGACCCAGATATCGTAGCCTCCCCAAATGGAGCCGCCGCCTCCAAAGATGTCCGTGTTCTGTGTCATTCCGGAGGCCCCCAGCATGATTCCCAGATGCCAGCCGTCTTTGTTGTTGGGAAAGGCATCGAAGAAAGGTCCGACGAGGTAGTTGAGCCCGACGTTGCCGTTCCCGAGGCCGATGTTTCCTTGCACCCCCCCGCCAATGACCATCCCGGGGCTCGGAGAGCCTCCAATGAGAAGATCGGTCCCAATGGCGAAGTTCTTATCATTCCAGGTGTCGGTGGAAACGGATTGGAAGCCGGGTCCCACATTCACCCGTAGATAGAACCCTTCGTGCACGTAGGCCTTGCGTTGGAGAGGTTCGCCAGGAGGAGCGACGGAGAAGTCCATCTTGCTTTTCATTTCCTGGGCTTCTTCGTTCGAGGCGCCCTCCTCCTCGTCAGGGACATTGGTGGCTTCCTGGGCCACACCGGGGGTGGCGAGCAACAATAAGAAGAGACAGGGAATGGAAGAAAGCACGCGCCGTTTCATGTCGAACCTTTGTGTCTGTTTCGTCAGCTGTACCACGTCTTTCCCTACGTGCCTCCCCCCAAGAAGCTTCCCGGTCCGGAAAAATCCGTGGTCGCGGAAGTTCCGCGCTGATCCGAGCTGACACTAGATGACACTTGAAGGGCTGACGTTTTCGAGACGTTGCTTGGAGGTGGCCACCGCTACCTCGCTTTGGTCGATGCCGATCGCGTGTCGGCCGAGTCGCCGAGCGACGGTCAGCGTGGTGCCCGAACCGCACATCGGATCGAGCACGGAGCTGCCTCGTTCGGTCGTAGCGGCCACGATTCTTTCCAGTAGCGCTTCGGGCTTTTGAGTAGGATAGCCGGTGGCTTCGCGGTTCAAGGGTGTGTTGGCGCGCATCGCCGGGCAATCGGACCATACACTGCCGATGCGTCGTCCGACGTCGGCATAGTAGCGGTAGGTCTTGCCTCCGATGGTTCGCTCACGATAGCGCCGTCCAGTTTCGTCCTGGCGGTGGAAGTGCATCTTTTGGCTTGTCTCGGCGTAGGGTTCTCGGAGGTACGGGTGATCGGCCTGGTAGAGAAATTTCGCGGAGCGCGAGTAGATGAGAATCGTCTGGTGGGTGATGCTTGGCCCTGCACGACGACGTCCGCCATTTCCCGGGACCCAAACGATTTCTCCTTCGAAACGGTTGCGCCCCGCTATTCGATCCATGAGGACTTTAACGTCGTGGACGGTTCGGTGGTCCAGATGGATCCAGAGTGAGCCTCGCGTGCTGAGACTCTCGAACATGCGTTCGAGGCGGGGCTGGATCATGGCCAAGAAGCCGTCGAGTCCTCCCCAGGTATCGCGATAGGCGGACTCTCCCTGATGACGCTCCCCTTGTTGTTTTCGGGCTCCTCGAGTTCCTCCGGCATTGTACGGAGGATCGACATAGACGAGATCAAAAGGACCCCGCAGCGCGTGGGCGTGCTCGATCAGCTCGAGACAATCCCCCCCAAGGACTTCCAGGAAAGGAGGCTCGTGGCCCTGGAGGGGCGGAGAGAGCGTGTCTGTGGTTTCAGGAGCCACTCGAGTCGGCCTCGGGACGGAGGGGGCGCTGATCGCTGGCAGTCTTTTCCGTCTCGGGGGAGGTCACCTGAGGGAGAGGAGCCAGCAAGAAGGGATCGGTTCTTCGGATTTCGGCAAGCAGCGGCTCGAGGGGTTCGTCCAAACGAGGGAGCGGAGAGAGCCAGGGCCAGTGTGGACCGCCTCCCGAACACCCAGCAACTGCTTCGAATGGGCGACAGGCAATGCGCATGTGAACATGGTCAGCGTGGGGAAGACTATCTCCGGGTTGAAGCATGACCGTTTCGGCGTGCCAAATCAGCTCCCAGTCGTCTTCTTTGGCAATCGCGTAGTCGATGAGGCGTGCTTCGAGCTCGCGGCTCATGAACAAGAACTGCACGTCGATCTCCTCGTCCTGAAGCAACGTTTTCAGGAAGAGCCATTGCCTCTCCACATCGAGGACTCCGTAGCGACCGTCGGGAAATCTCACAATCCCGTCAGCGCCGAGCGGGAAGAAGCCCGGGTTTTTCATGGGGACGCCGCGAGGCGTCTTGACGAAAAAGAGGAAATCGACGTCCCTGCCGGTCCGGTGGGAATTGTGCCGAGGGATCTTGCCTCCATCCTTGCCACTCAGGTCCCCAACGACGAGCGGTGCGCCATAGGGAAGCAGGCGATGCGTCTTTTGGGCGGCGCGTTGGATCGCCCGAACCAAACGGGGCAGTCCGTGATAAACAGGAGAGTTTGGTCGAAAACGCACGAAACCCTCTCCTTCTTTGGGCAAGATCGTCGAAGAGGTCAGCACTCCATTGTGGGGTGCCCCGATCGAGCCGGACAAATGGGGAGCAAGGGGAGATGGGGTTTGCATGCAGCCTCCCGAAAACAAGGAGAGACCCGCTGCGCAAACGAACTGTTTGATTGAAAAACCAGAAATATTCACGGCTTCGGTTCGTGATGCCCAGATAGATATCCAAAAATCGCGTTTTGCACTTCCGCCAGGGCCGTTTGGGATTGAAAGGCCTCGTGAACGTGGACACGCCCCTCTCGGCTTCGCACGAAACCCAGTTCGGTGAAAGCGCGAAACGCATTTTGGAGGACCGGCTTGCTGATCGCCTCCCTGCGGGTGATGAGACCGTCCAAATAGAGCGAATTGCCCAGTCCCAACGCCTGTTTGACCAGATCCCGCTCCGAGCGCCCTTCGCCAAAAATGAGGCTGAGCGCCTTGGCCGAAATCCCGTAGCCTTCGAAGAACGGCGCGAGCGCGGCGCGATAGATTTGAAGCCATTTTTGGCCGTCCCAACCGGCCTCCCCGGGGCCGGGAGTGAGAACGTCGCCCTGCCGGTGGACGTGCCCTTCTTGGACGAGCTGCTCGACGGTGCCGCTAAAAATCTCATCGAAGGTCGCGTCGGCGCGGAACCGGAACTCGTGCTTGAACAGCCGAGATGCCCACAAGACTCTGTCCTTGAGCGCCGCGAGTTGGGTTCCCAGAGTCTGCCCTTCCCGATTGCGGTCGAAAGCAGACGCGACCAATGCCCGTTCCACGAAGAAGTGCACGATGATGTTTTTCGACGTATCGAGCTGCACACGGCGACTTTCGATGACTGAAAAAATCCTGGCATCCTGGGTGGCATCATCGTCTGCTGTTTGGTTGCGGCTCTGCGGTGCGTCCACATCCAGCAGCTGCGCATCCACGAACATCTGCAGCGATTCCCGAATGGATTGGCCTCGCAGGGAGCCATCGAAAAGCACTGTTGCGGAGGTGATGCGGGCGCCCAGGCGCTTCAACACGGCGAGCAAGCGACCGCAGTTTTCAATGACACGTGCTTCGGAAAAAGCTCGACTTCCGTCGGCAAGAATCGACAGCGCAGTGAGGGATCCGGGAGTGACCGCCGTGACGCGATTGATTTCGTCCATGACCCGGTTGCCGAGGCGGGTGACGACCGCTCGCCGCTTGGCGGGCCGTCGGGAGCTCTCCGGACCGATAGACAGATCGCCAAAGATATCCTCGAGGGTCATGATCTGTCCGAATTGCAGGTTGATGCGTCCGTACCGAGAGCGCAGAACTTCGCTGGCACTGATCAAGTCCGCGGCGTCCTCTTTCTTTTTTTCTCCACCCGTCAACTCGCGCTGATAGGTATCCGCTTCTACGACTCTTTCGTAGCCGATGCTGACCGGTACGAAGTGGACCTTTTGCGCTGGAACCGCTTGCGCGGCATCAACGATCATATTCAAAAGTCCAAACTTGGGATCAAGCAACTTGCCGGTTCTGCTGCGCCCCCCTTCGAGGAAGAGCTCGATCGGATAGCCATCTCGAATGAGTCGGCGAATGTAAGCTTCTACCACCGCCGCATAGAGGCGGTCCCCCTTGAAACTTCTACGAATGAAGAAAGCCCCGCAGCGTCGGAAGACAGGACCCACGGGCTTGAAGTTGAGATTGTCTCCCGCCGCAATGACCGGCATGGGCAAATTTCGCTCGTAGAAAAAGTAGCTGAGAACGAGATAGTCGATGTGGCTTTTGTGGCTGGGGAGTAAAATCAGCGTGCCGTCTCGCGACGCGTCACGGACTCGTTCCACGTCCCTTCGATCGAACTCGATACCTCGATAGATCTTGTTGAATCCCCAGCGCAGGCCGATACCCATGCCCCGCAGCACGGTGGGATTGGGGGTGGCCTGGAGTTCTTCGAGCATTCTCCTGGCCTCGGCGGTTTTTTCCGTGGGGCTTTTGGATTCGTGGTGCGCGAGATCGGCGATCGTGCCGCCCAAGCGAGGACTCCGGAGAATTTCGGTGCGGACGCGTTCGGGGGCCTTTGCGGCTGGGCCGATCACCGCGCGTCGCTCGCGCTCGATCCGTCTGAGGACCATGTACGTCACGCGACGGACCAGGACTTCTTCGCTGACGCCCGCGTTGTTTTTCAAAAGTTCACTAACAGTGATTGGCTGTCCCCAGCGGAGGCTGGCGTAGCGAAGATTGTAGGCGAACTGTCCAATGGCGCGCGTTGGCGTCGGCCAGGCGTGAGGGCCCAAGATGTAATCCCATGGTCTGACGCCGACCTTGTCTGGCGATTTCGACCAAACGAAAACGAGCGGGAGGAGAACGAGCTGTCGATTTTCCTCCTTTTGCATGCGAAACAGGGCGCGAACCAATTCCTCCCCTTCGCGTACGCCTCGTCCACCGGTGGCTCCCGCGGCGACGTCGAGGACTCCGGGGGGGCGCTTGAGAAAAAGCGCTGCGCTGCCGCCTTGTGTGATGGCATCGCGGAGCTGGCCTTCGGGATTTTTGCGAAGTCCGGGCATCAGCATATTGCGCAGCCCTCCGGTTCGTGCGTTGGGCCCGACCGGATTGAGCACCCAAAGGCCCAGATCGTTGGCGAATCGGATGGGAGGAAGCCCACGCTGTTTCGTCAGATAGTCGAGTGCGAGGAAGTCAAGCCAATTGAGGTTGGGCAGCACATAGAGAACAGAGGAGTCTCGACTGAGTTTACGGATGAGCTCCGCCCAGCCATCTTCCACCTGAATCTGTGAGAAGGCACGCTCGTAGAGCGCCTCGAGCAGGGCGTTGGGAACGTATTGATCGGAGAGCTTGGGTTCGTCCATCTGACTGGTTTGACCTCCTGAGCTTACGCTGCTCGCGGGAACCTTCGCAAGCGAGGGGGGAGCATGATAGAGGCTTGGTGTTCCGTGACGTTTTCCAAAGGGTACTCGAGCTGCGTTGCACTCCTGTTCGGTGTGGCGATTGCTTTTTCGGCTTGCAAGAAGGATGGTGACGAAGGCGGAAGAGGCCGGCCGAGCGGCATGGGGTCCGAGCGCCAGGAGATTGCCGCTCCAGCGGCGCCTGGGGAGAAACCAAGCAAAGCTCCGGCACGTTGTCAGCCGACACAGGACCATCCGCCGCTCGTGATCAGTGCCGACACCGAGCCCAACTCAGGATCCGCGGCACGAGCTGTCGAGTTTTCCCATGCAGTTGCTCTGAGGGAAGGGTTTGCGGTGGGGATTCTCCGGGGTGATCAGGCGGAGGTGGTCTTGGTGCGAAAAGGAGGAGCGATGAAGGTCGTTTCTCTGGGGACCGTGCACGGTGGAGTGCCTGCTCCCGTCGTGGCGGCCCGGGAGGATCGTGTGGTGGCCGCTGTCTCTGACAGCGATGCGGGGAGTCTGACGGTGCGCCTCGCCCGGATCTCGTCGGTTCTCTCTTCTGAGCCGAAGCTTTCCTGGGGGCCCGAAGTGCGTCAGGGACGAGGAGAGAGCGCCGGGGTTTCCCTTCAGCTCCTTCCTAGCGGTGAAGGTCTTTTGGTCTGGGATCGGTTCGATCGGGCGACGCTACGCAGCCGCATTTTGAGCCTCCCCTTCGACGTGGAAACGATGAAGGGACATGGTGCGCTGGCGGTGGTTTCGCCGAGAGGAGAAGATTGTGACTTGCCCCAGCTTGTCGCGAGACCCGGAGGTTTTTGGCTCCTTTCTGTATGCTATGAATTGCCTGATGCCGAGCAGCAGGAGGCCGATCAGACGGATCTGGTCGAAGAGCCACCGCGCCGGCTTTGGGCAGTGCCTCTGGGGAAAGAGGGCCAAGCCAAGGGCTCTCCGAGCGCGGTGACTTTGGATCCGAGCGCCGCGCTGGTCTTCGATGCGGCGCCCTCCACTGAGAGTCAGCTTCTGGTGGCTTATCGGGAGGTGCCAGTGGGTCGCCCGTTGGGTGAACACCCGATTCAACTCGCCTGGGTAGGCCTCGATGGGGCGGTGAGACGCTCCCAGGTGGTGGCCGAATCCGGGCTTGGTCCGGGAGCGCCGCTTGTCATGGGTGGCGGGGCGATGGGGAGTGAGGAGCCTGCATGGCTCGTTGCAGGGGGAGTGGGGGCATCGATGCTTTTGGCTCGTTCACGAGAGGGAGAAGTGAAACTACTGGCTGAACCAGGTCTGTTTGCGAAAATCCCTCTGGCTCGTGCCGGGGAGTCGCTCCTTGCGGCGCGTCCTCGAGGGCTGGATATTGATCTCGAGTTTCTTCACTGCAGCTGGTCAGAGGCAGATCCTTCCGGGATGTAGGAAATCCTGGGGTTTTTCCATTGGTGCCTGCTGACTCTCCTTGCCTTCATGGTATGCCCAGGCCTCAGCTCATGGTTCCGTCTCGCATCTCCCTGCATCCCACTCGGCACCTTCTTACCCCCGAAGAGCGGGCAGAGAAGATGGCTAGCCTCGCATTTGGTCGGGTCTTCACCGAGCACATGGTGACCATCCGCTATGATGAGAAGCGTGGGTGGCATGATGGCCGACTCGAGCCCTACGCGCCCATCCAAGTCGACCCAGCGGCGTCGGTGTTTCACTACGGGCAGGCGATTTTCGAAGGGTTCAAGGCGTACCGCCAGCGCGACGGAAGCATCGCGATGTTTCGGCCCGAAGAAAACGCGAGACGTTTCATTTCTTCTGCGAAGCGTTTAGCCATGCCTCCTCTGGCCGAAGATCTGTTTCTGGAGGCCGCCGACGTGCTGGTTCGAAGTGAACAAGCGTGGGTTCCCCCTGCTATTGGAGAGAGTCTTTACCTGCGCCCGGTGATGATCGCCACGGAAGCTGGACTCGGGGTGCGCCCCGCTCACGAATATTTGTTCATGCTCTTTGGCTCGCCGGCCGCAGCCTATTTCAAGAATGGGATTAAGCCGGTGTCGGTCTGGGTTTCTCGCGACTATGTTCGCGCTGCCGTCGGAGGGACCGGCCATACCAAGTGTGCGGGGAACTATGCCGTCAGTCTTGTTGCTCAACGTCAGGCACTCGAAGAGGGATGTGATCAAGTTGTCTGGCTCGACGCTGTCGAGCGTCGCTACGTCGAAGAGATGGGAGGGATGAACCTGTTTTTTGTCTACGGTGATGGCAAAAATGTGCGACTGTTTACCCCCGCGCTCACGGGGAGCCTGCTGCCAGGCGTGACGCGCGATAGCATTTTGCGGCTGGCTGAGGATCTGGGCTGGTCGGCGGAAGAGGGGACCCTGAGCTTCGAACAGTGGCGGAAGGACGTGGAGAGTGGAGCCTTGAAGGAGGTCTTCGCGTGCGGGACTGCAGCGGTCATTACGCCGGTAGGCAAGGTCAAGTCTCGAGATGTGTCCTTTACCATCGGTGGGGGAGAAACGGGGCCGGTGGCAACCAAGTTGCGGGAGATCCTTTTGAATATCCAGCACGGACGGGCAGCCGATCGACACGGTTGGATGCATTTGGTGGAGGGAACCGAGGCTCAATGAACGTTACCAGCGCCCGGTGAGATCCGATGGAGGCGGTGGAGCCTCCTGTCCTCGGAGAGGATAAAAACACGCGACGCGGTGAGAGCTGTGTGACGGGCCGCTGAGCAGCCGAAGGGGGGGGCGCTCCTGCTCGCAGCGATCGCCCCGTCGGTTGCAACTCTCGGCAAATGCGCATGCGGTGGGGCTCCGGGCCTGATCTTTTCGGTGAAGAGGCTGGCCTTCGAGAAATGCCGGGGTGCGGGGGTGAGCCGGTCTGTTGAGCACCTCCTCCTTGGTGCCGATTTCCACGACCTGACCGCCGTCGAAGATGGCGACTCGATCGGAAAGAGTGCGAGCAATTTCTGGTTCGCTCGTCGCGATGAGAAAGCTCAGACCCCGAAATTTTTCTGCATGAATGACGCTAGCGAGCACACCCCGATCTGATTCTAGGCCGGAGTCGCGAGGTTCGTCGAACAGCACAGCCCGAGGCGAGACCGCGAGCGATCGGGCGAGGTCGACGCGCGTTGCTTCGCTGCTGCTGAGGACATCTGCAGGCAGATCGATGAGGTGGGGGGCAAGTCCCAAGCGTTCCAACCATTGGTTCGGCTCGTCTGTCTTGGCGCGCCCCAGCGCTTGAGCTTCGAGGAGATGTTCTCGAACAGTACGCCGGCCTTCGAGAACCGAAGGGGCGTCCTGAAATACCAGTTGGATCTGGCGTTGCAGTCTCCTTTGTCGCACCCCGCGCACATCGTGGAGGTTGCGTCCGCTGAGTCGAATCATCCCGTGTGCTGGGGTCCTCAATCCGGCGATGGATTCGAGGAGCGTCGTCTTTCCCGAGCCCGAAGCTCCCAAAAGAACCAAAACCTCTCTTCTTGCGATGTCCAGTGTCGCGCCATCGACAGGATATGCTGCAGGTCGTCGGTTCAGGCCCCGACGCCCCCGTGCTACGACGACATCTTGCACTTCGATCAGCGGTGGTTGTTGGGTGGTCGCCGGTGGTCGAGCCGAGCGACGAAGCAGGGGCATGACGCCGGAATCTGCTTGCCTGGTCGGACCCAGATGCGCGATCGCGTTGGCGACCACGCCAGCCGGTTCCGGCTCTCTGCTCGTCATCAGCACCATTTTCCCCGAGGCGCAGCATTCATCGACGACGTCGAGCAAAAGACCCTGTCCGTGGGGATCGAGGGTCTCGCCGTAGCCGTCGACAACCAATAGGTCGAAATAGGAGCCGAGTGAGCGAACGAGAAGAACGCGCTTTCGTTCGCTGAGGGAGAGCGCACGGAACTCCATGGAGCGAATGCGCCGCCGATCGAGGCCGAGTCGTTCGAGCCAACCGGTAGCGTCCGGGATTGCGCTCAGAAGAGAGGAGACGCGATCGGTGGGCAACGCCGCTAACCTTGCATCTTGAGGGACCAGCGCAACGCGGGGCGTCCGGGAGTCGAATGTTGCTGAGCTTTCTCTGTAGGTCAGTGAAAGCTTGCCTCGAAGATCGATCCCGGGTCGATGGATGCCAGCGAGTTTTTCGGCGAAGAGTGACTTGCCACTCCCGCCAGGACCGGTGAGAAGAGCTAGCTGCCCCGAGTTGAGGACAAAGCTGATGGGAGACGTGGCCCACCCGGTCTCGGCGACCATTTTTGCCTGTTCGAGGCTGAGTCGGAGTTGCTTTTGGGACGGATCGAACGCCACGTCCGGGGTCTACCACGTCGCGCCAGTCTATGCGTGCGGCCGTTTGTCGGGCGTCGAAGCTGCTCGCAGCGTGCATTGCCAAGGCACTTAAACGTGGAGGCCAAGGCGACGGTGCGTTTGTTGTCGATCTCGGTGAATGTCGGCGAGTCGTTCCTCCAGCTCTTCGAGTCCCTTGTGCAGGACGGTTTGAAGGTTCTGCCGGGCTATGCGGGTGCGTAGAGCGGGCGTCTGCATTGCAGGATCCGCGGAGAGATTGATTTTTCGGAGGTCGAGAAAGCTAGTGCCTGATTCTTGGTTCGATTCAATCTGAGCGAGAACCGAGGCTCGGACTCCTTGGAGGAGCGGATCGGGACTTCGTCGGAGATAGGGAATGAATCTCTCTGGAGAGGCGATGTCCGCAGAGGCGTCCGGATGAAAGGCAGCCCATGCGAAGGAACGTTCTCCGTTCTCGTCGGCACATCCACGTACCTGGCGGAGCACCTCGTCGAGCTGCAGTCGTGAGGCTCGAAGTCTGGGGAGAACGACGAGCAATAGATCGATGTGATCGGGCACCAGGCTCGACACCTGGAAGCTGGCCTCGGCCGCGCGAGCGAAGCCTGCGTTCCCCTCGAAAAGCGCTGTTATTACGGATACTTCTATCCTCTTTTGTTGCAGAGCCGGAGCGGCCCAAGGGCAAAGATCGTACGCCAAGACGACCTCGTTGATGTAGCGATCGATGAGTCTACGGGTCTCGGTGCGGA
>CAYTRQ010000014.1:0-1893 GCA_964440025.1 uncultured Polyangiaceae bacterium
GTCGGTACGTCGTGGGCTGGATGATTGCCGCCCACGAGAACTCCGCGCTGGCCAAGCAGCTCTTCGAGGAGGCAATTCCGCGATATGGGCTCATTGCAAGTGAGCTCACCGTCCATCACGACCGTGGTGCGCCGATGACGAGTCACACTTTCAAGGACTTGCTCTCTGAGCTTCGCGTCAACCAAATCATGAGCCGACCACGCGTCTCGAACGACAATGCTCGCTCAGAGGCACACTTTCGGACGGCGAAGTACCAGCCCGACTACCCGGGACGCTTTGCGGACATCGACGCCGCTCGCGCGTGGTTTCAGGAGTTCTTTGCCTGGTACAACGAGCAGCACCACCACGAAGGTATCGCACTGTTCACGCCAGGACAGGTCTTTCGCGGCGAGGTCGCTGCCGTCGCAGCCGCAGCCGTCCGCCAACAGGCGCTCGACGCCGGCTACGCGGAGCACCCAGAGCGCTTCGTGAAGGGGCCGCCCACCGTCGCTCTGCCTCCGAGCCAGGTGCTCATCAACTCAGCCGACGCTGCCCCTCCGTCAGCCGAAGACCTGCTCGAAACCCCGGACGACAAGGTCGACGAACTCTGGCCCGCCAAAGACAACGACCGCGTGCCGACCATCAACCTGCCCGGCGCTACGCCGCCTCAGGCAACAGCTCTTACCTCATAAGAATCAACCCGCCACCGTCTCAAAATCGTTGACACGTACCGGAAGATAAGAACTCAGGGACCTCAAACCCACAAAATCAAAAACCCCCAGCTTCCGCTGGAGGTTTTTGGTGGAGGCGCCGGGAATCGAACCCGGGTCCGCGAAGGCTCCCTACAGCTCTCGTTCACGTGCGTAGTCATCGTATCCCCGATGAATGGGTTGCCTGGATTCGGCCAGACGGGCCTAGCTTTCGTTGATCTCGATGGGGCTACCGAAAGCGACTCACCCCATCCAGCCTTTGTGGTTGGCGCCCTTCCATTACCAAGGCAATCTCATGGTCGGACGGCTCTGCAGTTTTTTACGCTGCGAGAGCGACTGCGTTATCGTTGGCAGTTGTTACGATCCGGCATTTACGTCGGCCAGACACGACGGCACGCAAGCTGTACTTCACACTCCACGTCGAAAGCCCTTCGCCCCCGTTGTCTTCATTCTTCCTCAGTCTTCGGTTTCGGATACCTGTGCTTCACTTGAAGTCGCGTCCAGTGAACCCGCCTTCCACAACGAAGCGCCGCAGAGCTGAGGCCGAAATAGGATTGGGGACCCGCGGCAAATGCCGAGAGGGGCAAAAATCCTCAGTAACTCGGGTAAGATGGGGCCCGGGAGGGGGGGCGTCAAGGGGGACAATGGTGTGGCGGAGTCAATTCGTGGAATAGTTGGCAGTTCTGTGCCGTATGTGCTTGGAAAGAAAAGAAGAGGCTGGCTCCTTTCCTCGCCAGGCTGCTGGTCCTTCCAGGCTGTGCTGGGTCTTTCCCGCCCTGGCCCCCTCGCCGAGAGCAGCTCGCCAGCTCTCCAAGGAAATTTGCCTAGTTGTGCAAATTCCTCTATAGTCATTAAGCATGCCAATAGTCCTGACTCCCGAAATCGACCTCAAAGCCCATCTGAGCAAGTGGGCGCTCCGGTTCGGGAAGCTCTGTGGACTGGCCGGCATTGCTGCGCTGACCACTTTCAGTTGCGAGGGAAAGCCGGAGGCTCAGGCGGAAAGTGGTCGTGTGACGAGCACCGTTTCGTCGGAAGGTGTCGTCGTTCGGACTGCGAGTAGCAGCGCCACAGTGGCATCGACAGACGATGCTCCCGGGGCCGGTGGCGTTGCCTGTTCCGACGAGCCGAAAAGCGTGCTCTTCATTGGCAATAGCTATACGTTTTATCACCATATGCCGCGCATGGTGGCGGATATTGCCGGATC
>CAYTRQ010000014.1:1903-29388 GCA_964440025.1 uncultured Polyangiaceae bacterium
GGTGATGAATACCTCGTCCATCGTGCCGGGCAGGAACTTCACCTCGGTGACGCCACTACTTTGAACGCCATTCATTCCCGACCGTGGGATGTGATCGTGCTCCAGAATCAGAGCCAGCAGCCTGGTTTCACCCCCGAGGACGTCCGGGAGGAGACGTTGCCGGTGGTTCAAGCGTTGGCCAACGAAATTGAAGCGACTCAGCCGCAGGCCCACCTCCTTTTTTACTCGACCTGGGGTCGACGCTCCGGAGACCGAGCCAACTGCAGCTACAATCCAGAGGTTTGTACCTTCGAAGGGCATACCGATGCAGTGGAACATGGCTATGAAATCTACGCCGAGGCCGTGGGAGGGGATCTGGCGCGGGTGGGACGTGCCTTTTCGTCTGTCCGCCGTGACACGGGATCTCCGATTGCTTTCGCCGACTTGTATGAACACGACGGCTCTCATCCATCGTTGTTCGGGTCTTATCTAGCGGCTGCGGTATTTTTCTACGAGCTAACAGGTGTCTCTCCCGAGGGCCTCGCCTTTCCCGAACCGCTTCTTCCCGAGGAAGCTGCCTATCTGCAGCAGATCGCAGCAATGACGGTGCAGGGGGTGCCGGTGGAAGCACCAGGTGCTTCCGTGGTGACCGAGGAACATCTCGTTGCCACGTGTGATGCCAGGACCTGTGGTGCCAGCGCGGAGGAGCCGCCGGCTGAAGTCGTCCTGTTCGAAGGAACTTGTTCCGACTGGTATTTGCGTACGAATGTTTCGGAGGTCGCTTCAGCCGAGACGGACCTGTCCTGCGAGGAGGGCGAGTGTCGTTCCGAAGATATCGATACTTGGGCGAGAGACGTCGGAAAGCCCATTCAGCAAGGGACCTATTCCGTTTTCGTGACGATTGATGCCGATGGAAGCGGCGGGCCATCTCGGGGCGACTTCGAAGCCTGTGAAGATAGCGCCTTCTCCGTGGGAGAGGGGCAACTTGTCACCATCGATCGATTCTACCCTACAGGGTCGCTCACCTGAGGTTGTCGGGAGGGAGAGCTCTCGAGCCGTGTATCGTGGTTGAACTGCTCGAAGTCGCCGAAACTGTCGGGAGGGAAAACTCTCGAGCCGTGTATCGTGGTTGAGCTTCCGAAGTCACCGCTCAGTTGCTTGTTTTTGTCCCGCGCAATTCCTCGATGGTTTTGAGAATGCTATTGCCGTCGACTGGTTTGGTGAGGTGCCTGTCGAAACCGGCTTCGGCGCATCGTTTTTTGTCTTCCGGATGTCCATATCCGGTGAGTGCCACTAAAGTTGCTGCTTTGGTTTCCAGATCTGCTCGCAAGCTTCTCGCAACGTCGAATCCCGACGCTCCATCGGGAAGCCCGAGATCGCAGAGGACCACGTCCGGCTTCTCTTTTCGTGCCATCTCGATCCCCGTTTGAGCTCGAGTTGCTACCAGCACATCGTGGCCGGCCATTTCCAGGACTTCTTGGAGGAGTTCCGCTGAGTCCTGGTTATCTTCGATGATCAGGAGCCGCAGTGTTCCTCGTGACTGTTCTGCCGTGGTTCCCCGATGAGAGGTGCTTTCAGCGCGAGGTAGCCGGACCACGAACTCCGAGCCTTTGTCCTTGCCCTCGCTTCTGGCCACTACGGTCCCCCCGTGAAGTTCTACCAGTGTCTTCACTAGAGCCAAACCGAGCCCGAGTCCGCCATGAGATCTGTCGAGGTGCTGTTCCGATTGGCGAAAGACCTCAAAGACATGGGGCAACAACTCCGTCTCAATCCCTGCTCCGTTGTCTTTGACTTTGAGCTCGACCATGTTGCCCGTTGGTTCGAGGGTGACGCTGATTCTGTCGCCCTCTCTCGTATATTTGATGGCGTTGGAAACGAGATTGTCAACGATTTGTGTAATGCGCACGCGATCGCCCTTGACGCACGGCGTTTGGGAGGACGAGTCGGTCTGAATTTCGAAGTCCCTGTGGTTGAGTTGATCCGTCATATCCGAGCAGACTTCCCGGCACACCTTGAGGAGATCGACTGTTTGTTCTTCGAGCTCGATCTTGCCTCGGATAATTCGTGAGACGTCCAAGAGTCCATCGAGGAGATGGGCCATGTGAGCACTTTGCCGTTGAATGATGGGCTGAGCCCGCTTCACGGCATGGGGATCATCGCCGCGCAGTTCGAGCAACTCCGAAGCGCTCCGGATGGCCGAAAGGGGGTTGCGCAGCTCGTGGCCAAGCATTGCGATGAATTCGTCCTTTTGGCGATCGGCTGCAAGAAGCTTTCGTTCCGTCTCCTTGGTCCGACTGATGTCTCGATCGGTGGAGGAGATGCCAACGACGCGTCCCTGCCGATCGCGTATTGGAGAACTTCGTACCGAGACAGTGATACTTTTACCACTCTTGCAGACTCGCTCGGTCTCGAACGGTTCGACGACTTCTCCGGCTACGATCCGCTCGTTGATGGACCAAAGCTCGTCACGGTGGGTGGGGGGAACGATCTTTTCTACGGACTGACCCACCATCTCGTGCTCTGAATAGCCGAACAGCGTTTCGGCTCCTTCGAGCCACTTCGTCACCGTGCCATCGAGACGGTAACTCAAGATAGCATCGTGCGAGGAGGCGGTAATGGTCGCAAGTTGGCGCGCCGCCTCATCCGCCTTCCAGCGTGCAATGAAGTCCCCGATGAAGCGGCCGACGGTTTCCAGGCTCTGCAGGTACGCTTGGTCGGCGAAGAGCCGTTGTGTGGAAAAAATCGAGATGACACCAAAACAGTCTTTGCCAGCTCGAATCGGAAAGGCAACTCCCGAGACCAAACCGAGTTCCTTCGCACCGCTGTTTTGGGCGAACATGTCGGGATTTCCGAGGTCGGTAATCCATACGGCCCTTTGCCGTTCGTAGACCTGCGCCACAAGTCCGTCGGGGGGAGCCTTCTCATGGCAAAAGTGGCGCTCGACACGTTGGCGGTCTCCCAGCAGTGTGATGTGAAGCGCTTGGCGCTGGAGCTCATCCTTTTGGGCCCACCAAAGCTCGGCCACGAGTGGAACTTCGAGCCTGCTCGCAATTCGCTCGAGCAAGAGCTCGAGAGTTGTCTCAAGCTCGGTCGCATCGGCGAACACCTGGGCTACTCCAAGTTCCAGAGTGGCCCGCATGCGACTCTGGTATCGGCCGATAGCCGAGCCGACGACGTTGGCCACCGCTTGCATGAAGTGCATGTCTTCGGTGGTGAACTGGCGACGTGCTTTCGTAAACGCGCCAATGACTCCATACCTGTAGTCCCCTTGGTGCACCAGGCAAGTCAGTCCACTGGTTACGTCATGGTGGCGGAGCAACTCCGGCTTGGAAAAGCGTGCCTCCTTTGCCAGATCGTCGACGATCACGGGCTTTTGGGATTGGATCGCGTGGCCAGCCGGAGATTGGGATCCAGCATCTTCAGTGGCTGTTCCGACGAACCCGCTATCCCATCCTATCCCCGAGCGCAAAAGTAGCTTTTTGTGGCCAGGTTGTAGCTCCAATATTTCGCAGTAGTCGGCGTTCAGAGTGTCCCGCACGTCGCGCACGACTTGCTCCATGAAATCATGGAGCTGGTTCTCTTGGAGTGCTGATAGTCCAAGTCGGGCGACGACGCTTTGTTGTTGTTCGCGAAAAGCTAGCCGTTCTGTAGCGGTCTTGAGCTCCGTGATATCGGTGAACGTTACGACGACGCCTTCGATACGGCGGCTCTCTGTCCGATAGGGCAGGACTTGGCGGGAGATCCACCTGCCGTCCTTGGTATGAACTTCCAGTGAACGAGGGGCGAGATGTTTGAGAACGGAGCGAACTTCGCCTTCCAGGTCTTCCTGGAGAAGCTCACGGGCAATGTGACCAATGGGGCGCTGGTGCTCGGCATCGCCAATGCCGAGCAGCTCGCTGGCGGCCGGAGTGAAACGCTTGATGCAAAGGTTCTCATCGAGAAAAATCGTTGCAATCTTGGTGCTTGAGAAGAAGTTGGCGAGGTCGTCGTGTGCCTGTTCGATCTGCTCGACCTTCTCCCGGAGTTGGGCGTTGACAGTGGTGAGCTCTTCATTGAGAGAACGGAGCTCCTCCGTGGTTGCTTCCAGCTCTTCATTCGCCGATTGGAGCTCCTCGTTCATGGATACCGATTCTTCGTTGGAAGAACGCAGTTCCTCGTTCGAGGTTTCCAGCTCCTCCACCGTAGTTCGGAGGTCTTCTCGAGTCGCCTGGAGCTCCTTTTCGAGCTGTTCGATGATGGCGTTCTCTTCCAGTCGTTCGGGGGGTTCGTGTCCGGGAGGAGCTTGATTGACGTCTGCTATGAGCTTTTCGAAGCTGATGATGACCGAGTTTGCGGCGAGCCCTTGAGTCGGCCGTGCCGTGATACGGATTTGCCGACCGCCAGCGCCATCTGGTGATGAGAGCACGACGACCGCTTCTTTGTTTCTTCGGCACTTATAGAGTGCGCCTCGGGTTCGGGTTGCAATTTCCGGACGCAACAAAGAAGACAGGTCGAAACGCGGGCTGTCGTCCTGGGGAAATCTCAGAAAGGAGCTTAGCTCACCATGAGTGTAGATGGCCGAGTCGTCACTTGCGACGACGATGCTGGGTGGAAGACAGGCTTGAAGTACCGCACGGCGAATCAGCTCGCTCTCTCCAGGTCCCCTGTGTGTCGAACGGTGATCAACTGAGGATGAGGTTTTCTCCTTTTCGGGAGGTGGTTGACTGCGTGAGCGTAGGACCTTGAGAGGCAAAGAGGAGCCCACTTTTCTGTATAGGCGCTGCTTCTTCGATACAGTGGAAAACAGGTCGCGTTGGGGGCCTGTCGTTTCCGAAGTGCTGAGAAATAGAGCACCTTGAGATTCTAGAGCAAAGTGCAATACATTGAGCACGTGCTTTTGGACTTCTGACGTCAAGTAGATAAGCACGTTGCGACAGCTGACTAGATGCATTCGTGAAAACGGTGGGTCCTTGGTGAGGTCGTGAACAGCGAAGGAAACGACCTCTCGAAGCGGAGACCGGACTTGGTAGCCTCTTCCGTCGAGGTCTTTGAAGTATTCTTTGAGCCTTCGCTCCGGTATGTGGTCAGCTATGGACGGTGGATAAATGGCCGTGCGGGCGATGGCTAGAGCGTCGACATCGATGTCGGTCGCGAAAATCTGCAGAGAAAGCCCCCTGTTGTGGAGCTGAATGGAGTCGAAGAACTCGATGGCAATCGAATAAGCTTCCTCTCCCGTTGCGCAGCCTGGTATCCAGGCACGCAGGGTCGTGCCTGCTTCGGTCGACGCAACGAGCGGATCAATGACGCTTTCTCGCAGAGCCGCGAATGCTTCGGGATCTCTGAAGAAGTCCGTGACGCTAATGAGGAGATCTCGCACTAGAGTTTGCTGTTCTGTTGGATTCCTTGCGATGTGCTGGAGATAGTCATCCACATCGTCGAAACCTGAAAGCGTCAGGCGACGAAGCACTCGCCGTTCGACCGTTGCCGATTTATAAACGCGTAGATCGAAGTTTTGCTGGGCCTCCAATAGTGTTGCGAGGTGCTCCAAGCTAGGTTCGCGGAGCTTGGTGAGCCGCGTCGGCTTTTCCTGGGGCGTAGGATCGGCTGAGGGGTCGATACGAGTTTCGGGGGGCAGGTTGGCGAACCGTTGTAGGGCGGCAGGGATCTGATCGATTTCCAGCACCAGATCGACCATTCCCGTGTCGATGGAACTCTGGGGCATTCCCCGTTGACTCCCCGATTCGGGACACTGCGCGATGGTCAAGCCACCTTGTCCCTTGATCTCTCGGATCCCGGCACTGCCGTCGCTTCCAGCACCGGAGAGCACGATCCCTGCTGCGCGCGATCCATATTCCCGTGCGAGGGAACGAAAGAGATGGTCGACCGGCAGTCGTACTCCACGATGCAGAGTCGGCTGGGAGAGCTCGATTCTACCGCCATGAACTGCCAGTGCGGTGTCAGGGATAATCACGTAGATCGAGTCGGGCTCGAGCTTCGTGCCTTGATCGGCGTTATGAACGGGGAGTTGGGTACACGGATTGAGCAGTTCCGCGAGCAGGCTCTTGTGAGTTGGATCGAGATGCTGAACGAGAAGAAAAGCCATGCCTGTGTTTGCCGGCAGGACGCTGAGCAGGGTCTTAAAGGCCTCGAGGCCCCCCGCGGATGCGCCAACTCCCACAACGAGTCTTGGCTGGCTCACTTCCGCTTTTCTCTGTGACATCCGGTCAGTGTCCTCGGAGCGTGTTTGGATTGATGCGTCCCTCTGGGCAGGCGACGAAGCGGCCATTGAGGCCGGCTTTAGATTGGGGCGGACTCTCGAATCACTCTGACCACCTCCTCTGCGCGCCGTTCTGCCACGTCGCGCGTACTGCCGCGAACTGTTACATGACCGACTTTGCGCCCTTCGCGAGGCTCTTTGCCGTAGTCGTGGAGGTGGCAATCCTCGATTTCGAGCAGTGCGCTGGCTGCGGGGACACTGCCGATCAGGTTGAGCATGACCGTGGGCTCGATAGAGTCCGTACTGCCCAGTGGAAGGCCCAGGACCGCGCGGACGTGGTTCTCGAATTGGCTGGTACGTGCTCCTTCGAGGGTCCAATGGCCACTGTTGTGCACACGTGGCGCGAACTCGTTGGCGAGGAGTTTTCCTCCCAGGTCGAAAAGCTCCAGGGCGAGAACGCCCACGTAGTCGAGATGCTGCGCGAGCGTTCGCGCCATTTCTTGGGCGCGCGTCTCCGTTTCTCTGGAGACTGAGGGAGCGGGCGCCTGCGATCGACGCAAGATCCCCTCTTGGTGCGTATTTTCTACGATAGGGTAGATCACGCTGTTTCCGTCTTGTGCCCGACAAATGATGACAGAAAGCTCTCGATCGAAGGAAAGGAGTTTCTCGGCGATGGCTGGAACACCAGAAATTTTCGAATGGGCAGTGCGCGCTTCCTCAACGCTTTTGACGACGACCTGCCCTTTGCCGTCGTAGCCAAAGCGCCGCGTCTTGAGAACCAGCGGTCCGATCTCCAAGAAGGCCTTTTCAAGGTCCGCTGGTGAATTGACGGCGACATAGCGTGGGGTCGTGATGCCGAGCCTCTGGAACGTGTCCTTTTCAGTCAACCGATCTTGGGCGACATGGAGGGCCTCACAAGGGGGAAAAAATGGCGTCGATTGGGAAAGCCGTTGTGCTGCCTCCTGCGGAACGTTTTCGAACTCGAAGGTGACCACGTCGGCTTCGGTCAGGTGGTCGAGCGTCTGCGGATCGTCGTAGTTGCCCGGATGGTGTTTGGCCACTGATGCTGCGGGCGCCTCAGTACTGGGATCGACGAAGCTGACTCGGATCCCCAGCGGGTGGGCCGCCAAGGCCAGCATACGTCCGAGTTGGCCCCCGCCAAGGATGCCGAGATGTTGGTTCATAATGAGTTCAATATGAGTCAGTTGCGTCGGATTCGAGTCTCAAGTGCCCGGCTTGGGGTTTTGCAAAACGCTGTCTGTTTGCTGGGCCCGAAACCTGGCTAGTGCTTCTTTGAGGTCGTTGCGTCCTCGTGCGCAAATAGACGTGGCGAGCAATGCTGCATTCGCAGCTCCCGCCTTTCCTATGGCGAGCGTACCGACGGGCACCCCGGCCGGCATCTGCACGATAGAAAGAAGGGAGTCGAGCCCATTGAGTGCCTTGCTCTGTATGGGGACGCCAAGCACGGGAAGATTGGTCTTGGCGGCGATCATTCCGGGAAGATGGGCCGCGCCGCCTGCGCCGGCAATGATCACCTCGAGACCTCGAGACTCGGCATTGGAGGCATATTCAAAAAGTAAATCGGGAGTCCGATGGGCCGAGACGACCTTGGTTTCGTGGGGCACATCGAGCCGTTCGAGAAGCTCCACGGCCTGCTTCATGGTCTCCCAATCGCTCTGGGAACCCATGATGACGCCGATGAGGGGCGGGAGAGAAGGCATGGGGCGGCGAAAGTTAGCCATAGCCTGCCTGGCCCTCAAGCTCGAAACGAGGATTTACGGTCGGAATATGCACCCTGAATCAACACCGTTTGTCTGCTATGGCCTTCCCAATGCCCATTCCTTCGCTCCCCGTTCGTTTGCAGAATTCGAATTTCGACGAAAACAGGCGAGTCACGCGAGGGTGGGGGAGTCATCGACGGGGCGAGTCAGGCAGTTTCCCTTTCGCGGGGACTCGAAAAGCCTCCCAGAGGGTAGTGCCAGCTCGCGGCGCGAAATCCCGCTTTTTCGGCACCCCCTTTGGGGTGAGGGGTTGCCGAAGCCGCTCCTCTCGCTGGTTTTTGCCTCAACAGTTTTGTGTCTTGTTGGTTCGCATCCTTTTCGGATGCGAACTAGTGCTAGGAGCTTTATTAGGCCTGACGGGGGGGTGTACGGCAAAGAATCCGCCCCAGACCCCGACCCCAGAACCCGCGCAGCAGTCGGAGACCCAACGGGCGAAGGCTCCTGGACCACGGCCGGAGCTGACGGTCGATGAGCAGCGGGTGCTCGAGAACCTTTCTGCGCACATCGAGCACCTCTCTGGATTGGGAGAACGAACTCCCCAGCATCCCTGGGAGTTGGCGGACGCCGCGGACTATGTGGCCCGGCAACTGGAGGATCTGGGCTATCCTCTCGAAAGACAAGGCTATGCAAGCCAGGGAATCGCCGCACAAAACCTCTCCGTTACGGTGGGCGGAGGTAAGCGGGGCGATCAGATTATTTTGGTGGGAGCTCACTACGATTCTCCCCTTGGTGATCCGATTGGGGGCGTGAGCGCTACCGCAGCTCTTTTGGAGCTTGCTCGGCTGATGCGTGACGCCAAGCTCAAAAGGACCGTTCGCTTTACGGCATTTGCGCTAGGGGAGACGCCGCATGGTGACCATGAACATCGCGGTAGCCGCGTGTTCGCTCAGCAGCTGGTGCGCAAGAAAGCAGCGCAAAAGAAGAAGGTCGAGCGGGAAGCGGAGCAGCGAGCTCGAGGTGAGCTTCCCGAGGAGTTACCACCTCTGCCTGTCGATCGAAGCCGGCTCGTGGTCATGATTTCGCTGCAAGATCTGCCGAGCTTTTCGTCTCCTGCTGCCGGCTCGACCCGATCGGTGCTCGTGAATGTTCGTTCGAGTGAAAAGGCCCGGCCATTCGCGGGAGCGATCACACGGGCGCTGAGTGCTGATCCGATGTTGGCTGATCAGGCTCGCCTGGTGCTCGAGCCGAGCGAGGACTCGGATCTTCACGCGTTTTCCGAGATCGGGGTGCCGGTTGTCTCCGTTTCGGGATCTCGTGGGGAGCCCTCCGGCGCCGCACCGGCTGGTGAGCGCGAGAGTCGTTCCGGGAAGAGCTTGACTTCACCGACCAAGGGACAGGATTCCGTCGATCTCGACGCATTGGCTCGCGTGGTGATGGGGATCCGTGCTGCGTTGGGCGAGATGGCTGAAGAGCGCCCCGTTCACCCTGGCGCGCTTGCACCCTCATTGAGGGCTGCTCCAGAGTGAGTCCCTTCCGAGGTTAAGAAAGAGCGCGTGCCTGACGCAGACCATGTTCGACGAGCTGTTCGGCGCGCTCCTTCGTTTCGGCTTCCGCGTAGCAGCGGAGCTCTGGTGCATTGCCAGAGGGCCGGAGGTGAACCACCTCCTGGGAATCGAAGAAGATCCGCAGGCCGTCGATTTCATTGCGGGAGGCGATTTCTCCGAGTTCCATCGCTTCTGCGAGCGCGGCATTGTCGAGATGGCCGAGGTGCTGCAGCAACGCCCGCGAACGCTCGGGATCGAAGGACTCGTCGCGGCCGCTGGCGGTTGAACGTCGGGGAAGCGTGTCTTCCAAAGCTGAAATCGGTACGCCGCGTTGGCGGGCATCGAGCAATACGGCAAGGTGGACGATCACCGGATCGCGCGTGGGCAGCGGTGCAAGCGTCCCACCTGAGGGGACCGCAAGGGGGGATTGATGGAGGAATCCTCCGTTGGCTTCATAGCCGACGACCGCTTGAGCGCCCTGCTGGGCAAGGGTTTCCATGCCTTCGATCACATAGGGAGAGCCGATCCGGGTGCGCTCGATCTTTGAAAAGGCTCCGCTCAGCTCGAGTGCGCCATTGCAGCTCACGGGGGTCGCCACTGCGTCGGCGCCGAAGTAGCGTGCGGTGATGATGCCGGCCACATCGCCACGAAGGAACTCTCCTCGCTCGTTGGAAATGAGAGGTCGATCGGAGTCTCCGTCTGTCGAAACAATGGCGTCGAGCGAATACTGAGCGGTCCACTCCGCGGCGAGGGCTGCGTCTTCAGGACGGATGGCTTCGGTGTCTACGGAAACGAATTCCTCACGAAACCCCAGTTGGGTCACTCGAGCCCCGAGGGATTCGTAGAGCTCGACAAGCAGCTCGCGGCCGACTGCGGAATGCCCGTAGACGCCGAGAGATACTCCTGCCAGACAGTTCTTGGGGAAGGCTTTTTTGTACCGAGAAAGGTAGTTTCTGCGAGCAGCACCATCGACCGAGCCCAGAGGAACTGGCCTGGCGAGTCGACCATCGGGAAGGAAAGCGTCGGGGAGCGTTATCGTCTGAGATAAAATCCCCGTCTCGTCGGCCTTGGTGATCTCGCCTCGTTGAGTTGTGAATTTCATCCCGTTGCGATCGGCGGGAATATGACTTCCCGTTACCATGACTGCTACGGCCGAGTGTTCGAGGCCATAGAGAGCTACCGCAGGAGAAGGAATGAGTCCCAGGTTGACCACTCTTTGTCCGAAGTGCTGCGCGCCCGAAGCAAGAGCTCGCATGATCCGCGGCGTGCTCGCTCGTCGATCTCCGCCGATGGCGACGGGAGTCTCATCGGTCAGGGCTCCGGAACCTTTCAAGTGAGAGAGGAGGCCCAAAAGGTAGGCCATGCAAACGCGGTCGGTCATCTGGTCGGCGAGTCCGCGCGCTCCGCTCGTGCCGAACGTGACGCCGCTTTCGGCCATGAGGGCCTCGACGGTGATGCTCTCTGACATGGGGCCGGAAAGGTAGTTGGGGTCCTGCTGGGCAACAAGGTACCGTCCAGCCGGTTTTGTTTTTGGCGGCCATCACTTCTGGAACCCGGACCCTTCGAGCTGAACGGGTGCCGGGCCCCGTGTGCTCGTCGCTCGAATCAGGCCTCCTGAGGGGAAATGGGCCCTGTTCATGGGACCGCGAGCGGCTGCTCTGAGCTTCTGCGGCGGGGACAAGGGGCAAATGACGGAATGGTGACAACTTTTCGGCGCGCGATGGGGTAGGTCACTCCCACCGATGCTCTACGTCTTCGCGTTTTTCATCCTGCACTGGCAAGCGAGCGTGTTTTGCCAAACGTTTTTTCTCCATCGCTACGGCGCCCACCGAATGTTTTCGATGAGCAAGGGCTGGGAGAGGTTTTTCTACCTGCTGACCTATGTCAGCCAGGGGGCAAGCTTTCTGCACCCCCGGGCGTACGCGGTTTTGCACCGGATGCACCATGCCTATTCGGACACGGAGAAGGACCCCCACAGCCCCTACTTCTTCTCGGACGTCGGGCGAATGATGTGGCAAACGAAGCTCGCCTACGATGACTACGCTTATGACAGAAAGCGGCCCGAGACGCGGTTCGACGGAGGAGTGCCGTCTTGGCCCGCGCTGGATCGCCTCAGCCAGAATTGGTTGGCTCGTTTTGCCTGGCTAGGAGCCTACACGGCCTTCTACATTTGGGCTTATGTGACGTTTGCGTTGCCTGTGTGGATTTTTGCGTTACTTCCCTTTCATTATCTCATGGGCCCCATCCACGGTGCTATCGTCAATTGGTGTGGGCACAAGTATGGCTACAGGAATTTCGATAACGGTGACAAGTCGGTCAATATGTTGCCCTTCGATTTTCTAACAATGGGTGAATTATTCCAAAATAATCACCACAAGTTTGGAATGGCGCCGAGTTTCGCTGCACGTCGATTCGAGATCGATCCTGCCTGGCCCATCATCAAATTGCTCAATGCTTTGGGGGTCATCGAACTGACCAGCAAGCAGAGGATGCGCTACCCTGCGCCCATCCGCGAAGATCTTCCCGAGCCGCCGGCGTTTCCGGAACCGAAGCTAGAAAGCGTCTCATAACCTTGACAGGCTCTGCGCTGCTCGGCCGGGGGCGGTGAGGCGAGCGTTGGAAGGCTTCCTCGCCGCTCACCCGTTGGCGGTGAAGCGAGCGAAGACTGCCGTTGTCCTTTCTGTTCGTCCGAGATGTCGTCCCGGGCGCTGGAATCCGCATGGGTTGAGTTTCTCCTCCGACGATTTACGTTCGCTCCATGAGACTCGCCGGGACTTTCACCGCCGTCCTCGCACTGTCGGCCGTTTTTGCCTCTTGTGCGGCTTCTCCTGCTCCAACGCGGACTGCGAGGGCTGAGGGCCCGGAGTCGGCTGCGGCTTCCGAGAAGGAGGGGCGTCCAGCGAAGTCGGCCAGCGGGGAGTCTCCATCGGGTTCTGCGAACTCCGAACCTGGAGTGCAAGACTCGGATTCCGACGGTTCGGAATCCGGTGCAGCGACAAAGAAGTCGAGTGCAGCGGCCGAGAAAAAGTCCTCCGACGACGAGGCGTCAGGCGGTGAGGGTCAGGACGATCCTTGTCCTCCCGAAATGGTTTATGTCGAGGGAGAGTACTGCACCGCTTCCTCGAATGATGCCAAACCGGACAAGTATGGGAATACGCCCGGTGGGGGAGCAGCCGACATCAAGGCCATCGAGAGAGAGTGCCTTCGGGAATGGTATGCCCCTCAAAACAAGAAAAAGGTGTGTGAGCTTTTTTCGAAGGAGGCTCGCTGCAAGGGAAAAATGATCAAGAAGCGATTTTGCATCGATCGCTATGCTTGGCCGAACGTCAAGGGGCACAAACCCGAGGTCATGAATAGGTTTCATCAGGCGCAGATCAAGTGTGCTGCCGCCGGGAAGCGTCTTTGCACGGAAAGCGAATGGACCATGTCGTGTGAGGGGCCGGATATGCAGCCTTTCCCTTACGGAGTCGAGCGAGACACGGACAAGTGTCACGGTGATGAGCCTTGGGACAACCCAGACATGAAGAAGGTGGCAGCACGCGACAAAGAGGAGCTGCGCCGACTCTACAAGGGAAAGCCCAGTGGCCAGGAGGAGTGCAAGAGCGAGTATGGGGTCTACGATCTTCCGGGCAATACCGATGAGATTGTGGCGAGCGAGACTTTTGAGAGCGGGTGGCGCGGTAAGTTCGATAGTGTTCACACCGGGGGCCCTTGGTACAAGGGAGTCCGCAATCAGTGCCGTCCCAAGATCTACACCCACAATGAAGGGTTTTATTACTATTTTTTGAGCTTTCGATGCTGCGCCGACGCGGGGGCGGAGACGGTCGACCCTCGCACGCCCAAGCAAAAAAGGAAGGGCTGGGACATGGCGCGGGTCGAGCGCATTGCCGGAATTACCGTCGAAGAGATGCGCGAACTGCTCGAAAAGAAAAAGACGGATCCGACGTGCGGATGTAAAACGACTCGCTGTCGAACGTTCTGCGGCACGTTACATGGGGATCCGGGAACAGGACCCGACGCGTGGAATCCCCCGCTTGGAGAGAAGGCGGGGAATGGCATGCCTCCCTTGGAGCAGAAAGCGACCGAAGAATAGGCCTGCTTTCATCCCGAACGACTCACCATTCATTGAAAGGGAACTAAGATGCGGCTTCCCAGAGGAGTCGCTCAAGAGGATGCTCCCGGGATGGCGCCCGACTGACTCGCTACTCGTGCTGCCTCCTCGTTGGCCCGCTCGAGACAGCGGGGCAGGCTCCTTCTTTGGGCGAGGGAAACAGCTAAACTGGCGGTGAAGGCATCGCCGGCTCCGACGGAATCACCGTCGTCAACTTTGCGAGCGCGGGCTGTTGTGCGGATGGTGGGGGACCGGAGTTCTGCCCCTTCTGCGCCGTGGGTGAGGGCTACGAGTCGGCTTGGAGTCTGTCGAAAGAGCCAATCGACGGGATTTTTTTCCCCGGTTTGCTCAGAGAGCCAATGAGCCTCGTCCTCGTTCAACTTGACGATATCGGCAAAGGAAAGCAGCTCGAAAACGTGGTCGGGCTCCGCAAAAGGCGGACGAAGGTTGAGATCGAGCAGAATCCGGGGACCGTGTGAGAAGTGGTTTCTTTGGTCGAGGAGGGCTCTGAGAAATTTCGAGACCTTGCGTCGTTGGGCAGGAGTGCGCTGACTCAATGTGCCGAGGCAAAGAAAATCGCAGCCCAGGAACCATCTCATCGGAATTTCCGTGAGTGTGATGTGGTCCCAGGCGGCATTGTCGGCGATCGTATATCTTGGGGCTCCGTTTTCGAAGTGGACGTCCACGGATCCAGTTGGGCGGTGGAGATCGGTTTGAAGGTAAGTCACGTCAACGCCGTGATCTGCGAGGAATCGCCGAGCCTGTTGGCCGAGTCGGTCGTCGCCCACGCGGCTTACGAGCCGGCTGTTTGCGCCGAGCCGGGCCGCATGAAAGGCAACGTTGGCTGGGGCTCCCCCGAGTCGCGCGCCGTCCAGAAATCTGTCCCAGAGGACTTCACCGAGAGAGACAATCTCCGGTTTTCTGTGCGCCTGCAGCTTGTGGGCAGGCGCTCCGGATCCTAAGAGCGGGGGGCTGCCCATGGGAGTCGACGTCTTTGACATCGTAGCCGTCATCCTCGGGGTCTGGTTCACGATTCGCAAGTTGGATGCGCAGAGCCGGACGGCGAAGGATTTCCCGCATGTGTCTTCCGAAGAGTTCAGCAAGTGGCAGTCTCAGGAGGTCTCAGCCTACCAAGCCGGACTCTGGGCTTGTTTCTTAAAAGTCATTGTCGATCTCGGCTTTACGCATTTCGTCGCCTCTGACCTTCCTTTCACGGCGGTTCGGGCCGTTGGGGCAACGATTGATCTCAGTTGGCTCGCCGTTCTCGTTGTCACGTTTTTCCGAACCAATCAGGCCAAGAAACGGCGACGGCAGCTGGGAATTGTCCTTGGCGGGTTTGCCTCAGCCCGGTCTTCCTCTGAAGAGGGGGAGTCAGATCCAGCGCCCTCGGACCGCCCGAAGGGTTGAGCCTTCCGCTTCGATTCTTCCTTCTGGGTTGACCAAGGTAGCGGTCCTTGTAACCCATGGGCCTATGGGACATGTACCGCTGCTCGACGAGCTGGCGATTGTTGCCGCTCTTGCGGTGCTCGTCACAGTTGTCCTCTCGCGTTTGCGCTTGCCGACCGTGGCAGGCCTGTTGGCGTCCGGTGCTCTACTGGGGCCTTTCGGCCTGGGTTTGGTGGACTCTGTCCACGCCATGGAGGTCCTCGCCGAGGTGGGCGTGGTCCTGTTGCTTTTTACGATTGGTCTCGAATTTTCTCTTTCGCGCATTCGTGACGTTTTCCGTCAAGCGGCGTTCGGCGGTTTACTGCAGGTTGGCCTGACCGCCGGACTGGCCGGTGGGGTAGCAGCCTACTTCGGAGAACCTTTGGGACGGAGTGTTCTCTACGGTTTCGTGTTTGCCCTCTCCAGCACGGCCATCATCCTTCGCGCGCTTTCGCAGCGTCAGGAGCTGGCTGCGCCTCACGGACGCTTCATTGTCGGTACGCTGATTTTTCAAGATCTCTGCGTCGTGCCAATGATGCTCATCGTGCCATTGCTTGGCAAAGCAGCTGGAACCGGGGACATGGCCCTCGAGCTTGGCCTGGCTCTGGGAAAGGCTGCGCTCGTCGTTGTTGGGACCGTTGGGTTGTCCCGATTCTTGGTTCCTTATCTGCTTCGTTGGGTCGATGCGAGTCGGAGTCGGGAGGTGTTTCTACTTGCCATCTTGGGGCTGTGTATTGGTACCGCTTGGCTGACCTCGCTCGCGGGACTCTCCCTTGCTCTGGGCGCTTTTCTAGGCGGCATGGTCGTGGCGGACACGGAGTATGGCCATCGCGCGATGGGTGATATCCTGCCGTTGAGAGATGCATTTGTGAGCATCTTCTTCGTTTCTCTCGGCATGTTGTTCGACGTGCGGATCCTTTGGGCCCACCCATGGGTGGTCTTTGCGTTTCTCTTCGGCTTTGTCGTCCTCAAAGGGCTCGTGGCCACCGTGGCGGCACTACTGATGAAGTTCCCACCCCGAGCGGCCTGGCTTTCGGGTGTTGGGCTGGCTCAATTCGGTGAGTTCGGTTTCGTTCTGACCGGAGTCGCGGAAGAAAGTGGGGTGGCGACTCGGGAACAGTTGGGACCGATGCTGACGGCTGGGATTCTCAGCATGTTCTTAGCGCCTCAGTTGTTGAGTATTGCTCCCCGGTTTACGGTCATTGAAAAATGGCTTGCGCCATTTTCTCGCCTGCTGGGACCTGAGGAAGCCGATTCGGAGAAGCTCAAGAGAGCAACTCACTCGATGTCTCAGCATGTCGTGGTGGTGGGCTACGGGGTCGCCGGCAAGTTGGCCGCGGAGACTCTCACGGCTGCTCGCGTTCCTTTTGTGGTTCTGGAGCTCAATTCCCAGAACGTTCGAAATGGGCGTCAGAAAGGTGTTCCTATCTTCAATGCGGACTCGACGAGTCTCGAATCCCTCGAGCACGCTCACGTTCACAGTGCTCGGCTCGTCGTGATTCTGATCAATGATCCCCAGGCGGTGCGCCGAGTCGTCGATGCGATTCGGCATTTCAGTCCAGAGACTCCCGTCGTGGTCCGCACCCGTTATCTTGCGGAACGAGCCCCGCTTCTCGATCTTGGCGCTCGCGATGCGGTTGCGGAGGAGGTCGAAGGGGCTGTCGAAGTCATTGCCCGCATGCTGCGGTGGCTCGAGGCGCCGCGTAACGTGATCGAACAACAGATTCGTCGGATCCGAACCGAGACCCAGTCGAGCGAGCGAAAACAGACCTTGCCGCGCAACGCGTGGGGACAAATGAAGGGGCTCGCCGAGCTCAAGATTGAGTCTTTGCTGATGCGCGAGGGCGCACGAGGTTGCGGAAGGTCCGTGGCCGGCTTGAGCTTGCGAACCCGGACGGGGGCGTTGGTCGTTGCCGTCCAGAGGGACGGAGAGCTACTGGAACCTTTCGACCCCCATGTTCCGTTCAAGGAGGGGGATATCGTCTATTTGGCAGGTCGCTCGGAGGCTCTGGCCGTGGCCGCGGCGGAGCTTGGGGCGACAAACGTCGACGGGGATCCTGCTTCCAGTGAGGCACAGGGGGCAGCGCACACCGCTCTTGGAGAAGAAGAGGAAGAAGAGACGGAGCCTTCCGCTTGAGCTCTCTCGACTCGAACGAGCCGGGGACGCCCCTGAATGGAAGAGCAGGTTCGTGGTTTTTGGGGCTTTCGTCGTCTCTTTTCACCCATGACAGGGAAGTCAGGCCCGACGGTGCTCGTATGCAGGGCGTGATATCTGAAGCTGAAATTTTGGGAATCCTTCTCGCAGCGAGGGTCAAGGGGTGGTCGCTTCGAGACGCCTCCAGCAATCGAGGAGCGAGCGCTTCCACCAGAAGGTGCCGGGCAGTGCGTCGGGGCGTTATGGGGGGAAACCGGGTCCCGTGCCCGGCGTCGTCGACCCCTGCGTCAACGACCTGAGGGTGGCGGAGGAGTCGTATCGGCTGGTCGGGCCTCGAGACACTCCTCGATTCCTCGTTTGAGGGACTCCCTGGCTTCCTTCGGCAGTCGAGGCTTGCCCATCACATCGGTAAAAAGCCGGTCCCAGGTGATACCCAACGGATCGACACCCCGATTGTTGAAGCTCAGCCAGACGAACATGGCGCGTCCCTTGACGTTTTTGAAGGGCACTCCAGCTCCGTGCCCATGGTGCCACGCTCTCGAGTCGCTGGAGTTATCGCGGTTGTCTCCCAGCACCCAGAACTCCCCTTCTTGAACGCGGTACGGCCCCTCTCTCAGTTGTTGTCGACCCTTCTGAAACATTGTGAGGTAGCTTTCGTCTCCCAGGAACTCGACAAAGAGTTCCGCGTCTTGGGGAGTGCCGAATGCCCCGCCAAAGGTGTAGTCGCCGACCCGGCAATGGGGCACCTCCCAGCCGTTGATAATGGGGTGTCCTCCGCGAACGAGAAGCGTGTCTCCGGGCAGGGCGATCGCGCGTTTGATGTAGTCGACGCGATCGTTTCGCGGGTTGGGATCGGGATATTCAAAGACCAGCACGTCGCCCCGTTCCGGCGGGAGATCGGGGAAGAGCCGTTTGTGGCTAAATGGGAGATCGATGCCGTAGGTGAACTTGTTGACGAAGATATGATCCTTGATCTGCAGAGTGGGCAACATCGAGCCACTGGGGATCTGGAACGCTTCGACCACGAAGGCACGGAGCAAAAGTGCCACCGCCACGGCGATCAGAATCGATTCCGAATATTCGCGGATTTCACTTCGACGCCATGGTGAAAGGTAGTTCTCCGTTGCCTCGTGTGCTGCCTCGTGCGCCTGATCGAATCGTTGCGCATCGAAGGGTTGGGCTTGCATGGCTTCGGCTAGCTCGTTGAGTGCATCAGTGAGAGCCTGGCGCTCTTCTTCCTTGAGCTTCTTGGCGATGTCTTTCTTTTCGCGGCGCAGGGTACGCTGGGCTTCCTCGAGCAGATGACTGGCATGTTCGTAGTCGCGTCGCTTTTCCTTCGGGAGTCCCTCTCGGCCCAGAGCTCCTAACTTGTCTGCGAAGGGCAAGTGGTGTCTCAGCTGATAGACGACCATCTCGAAGAAGGTAAAAAATACGATCACTGCCGGGACTTTTTGAGTCTGGGCAAAGTTCCTCAGCCAACCAATGAATCCGCCGGTTGGGATGGAATGTTCCCCCGGAGCCAACAGAGACACGCAAAGGATGGCCAAAGCAAGCGGGATGACGATGAACCAAAGTGGCCAGAACACCCATCGGTAAAGCTTGCTTTTCACTCGCTCTCTTTCCCAGATCAAACGGGATTGGGGCCTCTGGGGCGCCTTCCTGGGGGGTTGCTGGATTGCCTGGGGCCGGCCCCCAGGACCCCCAGAAAGTCGAGCAGGCGTCTACCATTGACGGGACCGATCAGCGAGGGGTCGCAGGGCCAAGCTGAAGCAGGTAGTCGACCCGGGCGGGAAGGGCGTTTTCTCCTGGTGCTACCGTGCCCACCGCACTCGAATGGTCGAAGAGCACGTAGTAGTCACCGGGCCTGAGGGGAACCTCCGTCTGGAGGGGAGGGCCGGAGGACAGTTCGGTCAGGAAGACGGGGGCCACGCTGGCGCTGCGCGGTCCCTTCTGGGTGACATACTCTTGGATAGGGCGACCTCCTTGTGCTTTGAGAACCGCAACATCGATACTGGGAGTTCCTTCGAGCTGGGCGGTGAGCGTTAGGGTCTCTCCCGGGCTGACGTGAAGCCTGCCAAGGTAGTCTTGCTGTCCAACGAACAACTCTGTTCTCCCGTTGGCCGCGGTCTTTTTGGAAGACGAGATGACCTGAAAGGGACGAAACGGGGTGTCACCTTCCTCGATGAGCCCCAGGGCAAAATCCGTGTGGCCGTCGGTGTCGTAGCGCACGACAGTGAACCCTCGTGCAAGTTGAGCCTCGATGATAGCTCGACCGATCTCCTTTTCATTCAGTCCTGCCGCGCGAATCGCCGCCTGTGTGAGCTTTTTCTCCGTCATGAGGATCTCGAAATCGCTCGTATCGACCTTTACTGGCCTGAAATAGACGTACATTGCACCTTCGTAGATGCGGAAATCGGGAGACAGCTCCAAGAGCCCGCGGGCTCGAAAACCGAGCCGATCGGTTCCCAGGGTCCAGGCATAACCCCGTCCACCGAACTGGATGATGATCGTGTCGTCCTTGACGTCGGAAATACTCTCCGCCTGACAGCTTTCGGCAAAGAAGCGCCCAATGATGGGTTGTTCGTCGTCGAGCCGGAGCGGTGCTCCGCTGACCAAGAGCTCTCGGCAGAATTCATGGAGGCCGAATTCGAGCATCTCGAAGCGCAAAGACTTGTTCTTGGGATCGTTGATGATGCCGGTGCCAACCACGGTGGCGGCTCCTCTTCCCGTTTGGGGGTCGACCCGGCAGCTGAGGAGGCAAAGGTTCAATAAGAACAGGCCAAGGGAGCGAGCCCACAGGGAGCGACGCCGAGGGAACAGGGAAGGTGAGTTTCGGTTCACGCGGCGACGATAGCAGGCCCGGCCTGCTCGATGTACGCTCTCTGGCGATGCAAGTCACCGTACTGGGAGCCGGCGCTTGGGGAACGGCTCTTTCCATGACGCTTGAGGAAGGCGGGCATACGACCACCTTGTGGACGTGGGAAGATCACCATGCTCACGCGCTTTGCCAGGATAGGGAAAACCAACAGTTTCTCCCGGGGCATCCCCTTCCAGACGGCCTGCGAGTGACCTCGGATCTGGCCGAGGCCTGCCACGGGGCGCAAATGTTGGTTGTGGTCGTTCCCTCCCATGCGGTTCGCACCACCCTCCAGCAAGCCGCACCTCACGTCACCTCCAAGATCGAGATTGTCTCTGCGACCAAGGGGATCGAAGCCTCGCGCCTCATGGTGATGTCCGAGGTGATCAGGGATGTGATGAGGATTCCGGAGGAACAGGTGGGAGCTCTCTCTGGCCCGAGTTTTGCCAAAGAAGTTGCCAAGAAGGTTCCTACCAATATCGTGGGAGCCTCGAAGAGCCCCGATTTAGCCCAACGAATTCAGAGTGTTTTCTCGACTCCATGGCTGAGGGTCTACACCAGTTCCGACACTGTTGGGGTCGAGCTCGGGGGGGCCCTGAAGAACGTCATTGCGATTGCTGCTGGTGCATGTCTGGGCCTTGGGCTTGGTGACAACACACGTGCGGCACTGATCACGCGAGGTGTGGCGGAGATGGCGCGCCTCGTAGAAGCTCGAGGGGGGGATCGCTTGACCATGGCAGGACTCGCCGGGGTCGGCGATTTGATTCTTACGTGCATGGGGGGGCTGTCCCGCAATCGATCCCTTGGTTATCGACTCGGTCAAGGGCTGTCGATCAATGAAGCTTTGCGTCAAAGCAATGGCGTTGCCGAGGGCTACGTGACCTCACGGAGTGCCGTAGCGCTTGCTGAAAAACTCGGTGTGGAGCTACCGATTTCCGAGGCGGTGTACTCCGTTTTACACGGGAAAAAATCGCCGCAGGAAGTTCTCGTCGATCTTCTCTCCAGGCCTTTGCATGGGGAATGGGAGTAAGGAGTGGGCAACGCCAGACAACGTTGCTAACGTGCCAACTGGCCCACAGGCGCTATGTCAACGATCCGATTCTTTCCTCCCAGCGGTCCGCCGCAGCTTCATGCGATTCACAAGCCAGTGACAACCATCGGGCGATCTCTGGGCAATGATATTCAACTAGCAGACGCCAGTGTGTTGAGTCACCACGCGCAAATTGTTTTTAGCGGCCGAGACTTCGAAATCGAAGCGGTTGAGAAAACAGCGCCGATACTCGTCAACGGTAAGAGAAAGCGGCGCTCGCGGTTGACCAACGGAGACCGCATCGCCATTGGCGAGGCGCAGCTGTCCTTTTCCATGTTCAGCGAGGCGGTTCATTTCTCCGAGGAAGAAGGGAACCAGGCGGAGGGCAACGAGATCGCTGGATTTCGAAAGCTCTACGACTTCTCGCAGAGGTTGATGTCCTCCCAGGGGGTGGACGAGCTTCTGGAGACTTTGCTCGATACGGTGCTCGAGCTGACTGGCGCGGTTCGGGGCATGGTGCTGCTCCTCGATCCCCAACCGCAAGGAGATGCCCGGATCACCGTTCGCGCGAGTCGAAACGTCAACAGCGAGGTGCTCCCTCAAGATTCGTCGGGAATCAGTGATAGTATCGTTCGACGAGTGGTGGAAACCCAACGGCCAGTCATCGTGAGCGATGCGCTTTCCGATACGACTTTTTCTCAGAGTGAAAGTGTGATCGCACTCAAGCTGTCCAGCGTGATGTGTGCTCCGCTTCTCAATCGTGGCGAAGTCATTGGAGCTCTTTACGTTGCCAACGATGAAATCAAGAGCCTGTTTGAAAGAAAACAGCTGGATCTGCTCACCGTTTTTGCGGGTCAGGCATCGCTGCTGCTGACCAACGCCATGCTCGTGAATGCTCTGCGAGCGGATAAGAAAAAGCTGGAAGAAGAGCTCGAGGACAAGAAATTCGGAGAAATCATTGGTTCTTGCGCTTCCATGCAGGAGGTGTTTCGTAAGCTCCAGAAGGTCGCCCAGACGGATATTAGTGTGCTGATTACGGGGGAAACTGGCACTGGGAAGGAGCTGATTGCCCGTGAGATTCATCGCCGAAGTGATCGGGCCGATGGACCGTTTGTGACGGTCAATTGCGGTGCGATCCCAGAGAATCTCATGGAGAGCGAGATGTTCGGCCACGTCAAAGGGGCTTTTACTGGCGCTGTGGCCAGTCGCGGAGGCAAGTTCCAGCAGGCGGACGGTGGAACTTTGTTCCTTGATGAGGTGGGCGAGCTGACGCCGCAGCTTCAGGTGAAGTTGCTCCGTGCATTGCAGGAACGGTTGGTCACGCGCGTTGGAGATAGTCGTTCGGAAAAAGTCGATATTCGAGTGCTGTCGGCAACCAATCGTAGTTTGGAAGACATGATCACGGAGAACACCTTCCGAGAAGATCTGTACTACCGGCTCAACGTTGTCAATTTGTGGCTCCCACCGCTCAGAGATCGCGGCGACGATGTGTTTATTATCGCCAAGGCTTTGCTCAGCAAGTACGCCGAGGAACTTGGCAGTCCTGTCAAGGGATTCTCTCCCGCGGCTCTCGGCGCCATGCGAAAGTACCCGTGGCCGGGCAACATCCGGCAACTCGAGAATCGCTTGAAAAAGGCACTGGTTCTCTGCGATCGGAATCTGCTTTCGCCGGAAGATCTCGATCTCGGTCAGGATAAAATGGAACCCATTTTGCCTTTGGAACGAGCCAAAGAGGACTTCCAGCGCCGTTACGTACTGATGGCCCTCGAGCGGAATGCCGGCAACCGGACGCAGACCGCTCGCGATCTTGGCGTCGATCCGAGGACAATCTTCCGTTACCTGGAACGTGAACAAAGGGTTCCGGGCGCTCAGGGCTCGGGCAGCGAAGGGTAACAGCGGCTCTGCAGACGACGGTTCTGCAGACGAAAAGGGGCCGCAGAGGACGGGGCTACTGGTGGCTCGCTGGGGCGTGTGGGCCGGTAGCGCCAAGCGACCTTGAGCCGGAGGGCTGCAGAGCACTTATGCATAAATTTGGCCGCGAGGCGCAAAGCAGGCCATGGACAGTGCCATGACCTGGGCAGACTCCACCGGCGGATCCGCGCACGTCCCACAGAGAGGGGCCTCTGAGGACGAGGTGACGAGCCAAACTCACGGCTTCGACACCACTTGGAGCGGGAAAAACGGGGGGGTCGAAGCTCCTGAGCGACGTCAGGGAATGTCTGGCTTCGTTCGACGGGAGCCTGTCCATTGGGGGGAAGGCCTCCAGGAATGGCTCGAGGAGCACGTGAACCTCGTTGATCCGGACGGGATGTGCGCCATGGGCGCTTCGGCCCAGGCGCATGGGTTCCTCTGGGTCGAGCTGCCGCCTCCCGGGCCGCAATACCGCGGACGACTCGGTCTCTACATAGAAGAGACGGTCGAGGGACACCTTGAGCGACTCGGGGCGCTCCCTCCTGGTATTCATGCCAGTACCGGGCTGGACGCTTCTCTGAGCGATCAGTTGTATCGTGCCCGCTTGCTGGAGAAGCGAGGCATTGCGTTGGGGATCCCTTCCCTGGAAGGGATCGTGAATTTGGGGAGGGTGATCGATGCCGACGATGGTGCCGTCCTCCGCTGGTGGATTGCTGCGGCCGCGGACCGCCCTCTGCGGGTCGTCGTCAGTCGACGCAACCTCACTTTGCGCGTGTACCCGTCTCCGGTCCTTTTCGAGAGCTTGTTCCAGGTTGCGTCCGAACCACCGAGTCCACGTCCTCCCTGCACCAGCATGGCGGCGAGTGCATCGAGCATGGAGCTGTCCGATTTGCCTCCCGCGGTCTCTGACGATGGGGCTGCCCATGCTGCGGAGACGAATGAAGCGCGATCGATAGCTGATACCGACTCGCCGGAAGGTCCTGTGAGTTTCGCGTGCACGGGAGTCGTCCAACAGGGGGAAGAGTCGGAGCGCGAGGAAGAGCCGACCCAAGAGATGCAGGCATTGACTTGGCCTCTCGGAACCGAAGTGGCTCCAGTGCAGGACGAATACGTTGCAGAAAGTGGCCATCTTGAGCGGACAGAAACGGGTTGGCTCGACGAAGAGGTCGAGCTGCCCGAGCTGGACGAGGCGCTGGGTCTCACGGTAGAGAGCGGCAAGGCCTCCTCAGCTTTCGTAGTCCCAGAAGAAACGCTCACACCGACTCCTGAGGAGGCCTCTGCCGAGGAGAGTGAGGTGCGGATGCTATCCAACGGCGCTTCTGTCGCTCCGTCCGCCTCGACCGAGAGCTCGATTTCGCAAGAAGCCCCGACTCTCGTTCCGCCCCCTTCGTCGGAATCAGTGAGCGAGTTGGGAGTAGATGTTTCGGACGAACGAGCCGAAACAATCGAACAGGAAGAGAACGGGGCAGCGGGGAGCGAGCTTGCCGGGCGGGGACTCGCGGCTGAGGAGCGCCGGGCAGCGGGGAGCGAGCTTGCCGGGCGGGAACTCGCGGCTGAGGAGCGCCGGGCAGCGGGGAGCGAGCTTGCTTCTCCAAAATTCGAGGCGCTACATCGGGAAACGTTTCCACCCCAAGCGACGCAGGATTCCCCCGAGGAGGCACGACTTCAGCCGGAAAGCCTCGATGCCAAGGAGGATGCCTCCTCGGAGGCGCCCCTCGATGCGGATGAGTTCCTCCAGGCTCTTATGCAGGACTCCGATCAAGCCCCCACCGTTCGTGAACGGCACGGGGATTCGGTCGAAACGCAGCTGGACGAGTCCTCTTCGCCCACGCCTTTGCCCACGAAGGAAATCAAGCGGCCACCCTTCATGAAAATGGCGGACCCGCAGAGGGCGGGAGAAGCAGTCGAGGGAGGCGAGCGCGCGGCAGAAGATCCCGAGCAGTGGGGATCGACGCCCGAGGAGATGATCGGGGCAGGTCCAGCGGAGCATGATGAGCCAGCTCATCGTTTGCGTTCCCCTAAAAAGGCCTACGAAGAACGAGCGACCGCACGCCGTGAGCCCGGTGCCCCGGAGGAATCCGTGGAGCCGGGCGAGTCGGCGAAGCCAGTCGCGCATCGAGACGGGTCCACTTCGAGTGAGCCAACGTTGGGTGAATCGGCATCTAGCGCGCCCGAGCTGGCGTCCGAGCCAGGCGAATCGTCGTCCGGCGAATTCCAACCCGCCGAGTCTGCGGCGGAGCCAAGTGAATTGTCGTCCGGCGAACCCGCCGAGTCTGCGGCGGAGCCAAGTGAATTGTCGTCCGGCGAACCCGTCGAGTCTGCGCTCCAAAATCGGGAGTCGGAGGTTCGCCAACGTGCTGGGCTGGAATCGGTGTCGAATCAATCGGCACCCGATCCCAACGATCCCTTTAATCAATTAGCGATTCGAGAGTGGGTCAAGTGGTCTCAAAATCTAGCGGTTGCTCGTGGTCCCAAGCCTCTTTCCGTGGTTGAGCGGATGTTCGTGACCGACTACACACGACTGCGCGAGGCAGTTCGACGTGGAATTGCCGATAGCACTGCTGCGGAAGTGTTGGACGAGTGGAGAGATTCTTTTTCACGCAGCTACACAGAAGCGTTTGATGCTCTTCGTGTTCGTGGCAAGAGGCCGACAATGGTCCTCGATTTGCCGGAGTTGGCCCAGAGGCTGGCGCGCCTGCAGGGAGCTCGTCGCGTTCAGTTGTTGCTGATCGACGGAATGCGTTTCGATTTGGGTCTGATGGTCCAGGACAGAATGCGATCGCAGGTTGAAGCCGCATTGACGGAACGATTGCTTCTGTGGTCGGCCCTGCCCACCACAACGACATATCAGTTGGAACTCCTGGGGCGCGGGCCAGACGGCCTCAAGGAACCTTGTGATTCCGAGGATTCGCCGGCCCTCGTCACCCGAGGGCGAGCGGCGCGGACCGCGCGTCGTGTGCGCAGCGGCCATCTGGAAATTCACAAGATCGACGTTGTCGAGGACGCCCTTCGTCAACCTGGGCGACCGGTCGTCGAACGGTTTGGGGAGATTGCGGACGATGCTGCAGAAGCGATTCGGGCCCACTTGGAAAAGCAGGCGTCGCGGACACTCGTGATGGTATTCGGTGATCATGGGTTCTCCCTCAACCCCCGCAAAGCCGGGACGACCGAAGAGGTCGAGCAAGGGGGCTCCTCTCCTGAAGAGGTTTTGGTTCCAGCATTTGCTTGGCTGACGGGAGCCGTGCACTAGAAGGCCGGCACATCACCCCGACGGGGCTTCCAAGATACGTTTCAATCAGAAAGACGGGCACATCGAACCAAGCGCCGGAAGGGCCCGCCACCGTTCGCCCTCCCCCCCCCGTGGGAATTTTTCCCTCGAGGTCAAGGATTGACGATCGACGAGGCAGTCCTTACCTTGGATCTGTGGTTCCCTCTGCGGGAGCACGCTAGCAAGTCAGTAACGAATCCCGTCACTTTGCCCCAGGGAAACGAATCCCCGGGTGGAGAGCTGCGCCCGACAAGATCTCGTCGGGAAGCCGGAAGCCCGGGTGAGTTGCCCACCTATTTTATAGTTGGGGTTCGGAACTGAAATTATCGCGGCGGCTCCTGCGGTCAGGAACCACTTCATTTCTCGGAAAAGTCCCCAAAAATGGGCGCAGGCTTTCATGAATGAGCGCGCTTAGTGTACCGTGCTCGTGATGTTGGCGTTGCGTTCTGTGAAGAGGATTGGGCGTGTTTTTTCGGTCGTTGTGGCGATCGCCGCCTTGACGCCGGCGATCGCTTTTGCCCAAAAGATCGTGGGTCAGGTGAAAGGATACGTCCATTTGGTCAATCCAGTATGGGCCGAGGCCAAAGATCCTGAAAATAAGGGGTATTCCTTTCGGGAGATGGTTCCCACCGTTCCGGCGAAGTATCGGAAACTCTACCCCCACATTCCCAAGGAGCTTTGCCTGGCCGCGCTGGGGCAAGAGGCGCAGGACCCGCAGAAGCCGACGCTCATCCGCGTCGGCGGGGGGAGGACGACACCCGTGACGATTGTGGTGACGCCGGGGACCAAGCTCGTCTTTAAAAATACCGATCCGTTCCCCCATCGGCTCTACGCTGTCGATGTCAAGGCGTTTGCCCCCAACAACACCGCGAAGGGAGCCACGCGGGAGTGGACGGTTCCCGAAGCTGGAACGTTCGAGATCCGCGACGAACTAGCTCCCAGCCTTCGCATGTGGGTGATCGCGGAGCCGAATGTCGCTTCGATTACCTATCCGACCATGACCGGTGAGTTTCACCTTGCCGTTCCTCAGCAGGGTGAGTACACGGTGCAGGCTTTTTTTGCCGGGAAAGAAGTGGGGCCTCGTGTGCCGGTGAACGTGGGTCAGGGAAACGTGAAGATCAAACCGATCGTCGTGGCTAAGCCCAAAAAAGAAAAGAAGCAGGAGGATTGAGTGCTCCTTTCACGCTTTTGGTTGGTGCTCCTCGGGCTTGCCTTGGGAGCTGCTCTATTTGTTCTCTCCATCGCTCAGAGTGTCCACAATCGAGCCACGGATCGAGCGCTGGGGGAG
>CAYTRQ010000015.1:0-28541 GCA_964440025.1 uncultured Polyangiaceae bacterium
TCCTTGGGGCAGGCCTCGACGCATTCGTAGTGGTTGGTGCAATGCCCAAATCCCTCCTGCTCCATTTGGGAAACCATCCCGAGGACCCGACGATTTTTCTCGACCTTCCCCTGAGGAAGAAGATTCAAGTGCGCCGCCTTGGCAGCGGTAAATAACATCGCCGACGCGTTGGGACAGGCGGCGACACAAGCGCCGCAGCCAATACAAGCTGCAGCATCCATGGCCCGATCGGCGCTATCTTTAGCGACAGCGGTGGCATTGCCATCAGGCGGAGATCCGGCACGAGCAGAAATATAGCCGCCCGACTGGATGATCCGATCGAACGAATCACGGGCCACAACGAGATCCCGAATGACGGGAAATGCCTTGGCACGCCATGGCTCGATCCAGATTTCATCTCCGTTTTTGAACTGCCTCATGTGCAGCTGGCAGGTCGTCGTCTGCTTCTGCGGACCGTGAGCACTCCCATTGATCACCATACCACACGTGCCACAGATCCCCTCCCGGCAGTCGTGATCGAACGCGATAGGCTCGTCGCCTCCGGCAATCAGATCTTCGTTCACCTGGTCGAGCATTTCTAGAAACGACGAATGCTCGGAAACATTCTTCGCCTCATAGCGGACAAACCGACCCTCTGAGTTGCGATTCTTCTGCCGCCATACATGGAGCACGAGATTCATATTGGCCATAGTCCTTCGCTCCTTACTATTTGTAGCTACGCTGCGACGGCATCACATACTCGAATTCGAGGGCTTCCTTGTGCAGCACCGGATTTTTACCCTCTCCGGCGTATTCCCATGCGGCAACGAATTGGAAGTTCTCGTCATCCCGCTGGGCCTCACCCTCTTTGGTTTGGTGCTCTTCGCGAAAGTGCCCCCCGCAAGACTCTTCGCGCATCAACGCATCCCGGCACATGAGCTCGCCCAGCTCGAGAAAATCGGCAACACGTCCTGCCTTCTCCAAGCTGACGTTCATTTCGTCTCCGCTCCCTGGAACACGGAGGTCCTTCCAGAACTGCTCCCGCAGCTCGGGGATCTTGGCCAGCGCCGTCTCCAGCCCCTCCTTTGTCCGAGCCATTCCGCAGTAGTCCCAAATGATCTGTCCCAGTTGCCGATGAAAGGAATCCGGCGAACGCTTTCCATTGATAGAAAGCATCTTGTCAAGCCGCTCCTGAACCGATGAGACGGCTTCCTTGACTGCCGGGTGGTCGAGGGACGCCGTGTTCCGCTCGTTTTGCGCTAGGTAGTTGGCCAGGGTGTAGGGCAACACAAAGTAGCCATCTGCGAGTCCCTGCATCAACGCCGATGCGCCCAACCGGTTAGCGCCATGGTCGGAGAAGTTCGCTTCCCCTCCAACGAACAAACCGGGAATCGTGCTTTGTAGGTTGTAGTCTACCCAAAGACCGCCCATGGTATAATGGGTGGCCGGGTAAATCCTCATTGGCGTGGTGTAGGGATCATCTCCGGTAATGCGTTCGTACATTTCAAACAGATTGCCGTACCGCTCCTCGACACCTTCACGCCCCATCCGTTTGATGGCATCTCCAAAGTCGAGATAAACGCCGCGACGCTGGCCCCCGACCACCGGGCCGACGCCGAGCCCTTGGTCACACATGTCCTTGGCTCGACGAGAGGCGATATCACGAGGGACCAGGTTCCCGAAGCTAGGGTAGAGTCTCTCGAGATAGTAGTCCCGATCCTGCTCCGGGATCTGCAAAGGATCCTTATCACAGTCTTCCTTGTTTTTGGGTACCCAGACTCGACCATCGTTGCGCAGCGACTCGCTCATCAAAGTCAGCTTGGATTGAGCTTCACCACTCACGGGTATGCACGTGGGATGGATTTGGGTGTAACAGGGATTGGCGAACAGAGCGCCATGACGGTGAGCACGCCAAGTGGCCGTTGCATTGCACCCCTTCGCATTGGTGGAAAGATAAAAGACGTTTCCGTAACCACCAGTACACAGCACGACGACATCGGCCAGGTGAGCCTTCACTTCCCCTGTCACCATATTGCGCGCCACGATGCCCCGGGCATGCCCGTCGATCATGACGAGCTCCAGCATTTCATGCCGCGGAAACATCTCGACGGTCCCTGCATCGATCTGCTTGGACAAGGACTGATACGCCCCGAGGAGCAGCTGCTGCCCCGTCTGGCCTCGAGCATAGAACGTTCGTGAAACTTGAGCTCCGCCAAACGACCGATTAGCGAGATTCCCACCGTATTCGCGAGCGAAGGGAACACCCTGAGCAACGCACTGATCGATGATATCGACGCTGACCTCCGCTAATCGGTAGACGTTCGATTCGCGAGATCGAAAGTCTCCTCCTTTGACGGTGTCGTAGAAAAGACGATAGATGCTATCCCCGTCATTTTGATAGTTTTTGGCCGCGTTGATCCCCCCCTGAGCCGCAATACTATGTGCCCGGCGGGGGCTATCCTGGTAGCAAAAGGATTTCACGTTGTACCCTTGCTCACCGAGTGTCGCCGCGAGAGCGCCCCCCGCTAAGCCGGTCCCCACGACGATCACCTCGTATTTTCGCCGATTGGCCGGGTTGACCAGCTTCATGTGAAACTTGTGCCGCTGCCAGCGTGACTCAATGGGCCCGCTCGGAGCTTGGGATTTCAGTTCCATCGTCAGTTTCCGTGTAAAAAAGGGAGAATTCCGGAGTCGTCCGTATCAAGAGGGGAAGTTGAAGCTCACGGGGAGTGAAAACGGGTTACCTGACCAGCCCGAGCAGTACGGAGAGAGGCAAGATCACGTTTCCAACCGTCACGGTGAGCGCAAGAAATTGTGCCACCTGCTTGGCTGCGGCGTTACGTCTGGGATGGCTCAGGCCCAAGGTTTGAAACAAGCTGTAGGAGCCATGATAGAGATGCATCCCCAGAGAAATCATGGCTGCAATATAAATTGCTACCACCCAGGGAATCGAAAAACCGTTAACAAAGTTCGCATAGACCTGACTGTAGGGCCGATGTTCATAGGCTCCCATGGCTACGCCGGGGAACGTAAAATGAGCCAAATGATAAAGAATAAACAGCAACAATGTTACACCGGACAGCATCATCGTGAGCGACGCGAAGTTCGTACGCGCTCGAGTGGTCTTTTTGTACTCGACCGGGCGAGCTGCCGTGGTTCGGGCGGTGAGCTGCACGGCCATGGCAATATGCAGCACTACGCTGACCAGTAAAAGAATCCTCGTTCCCCAAAGGAGTGGCAACGTGGTATGAAGAGTGACAGCGTAGTTGTTGAGTACCTTCGGCCCCAAAAAGACCTGAAGGTTGCTGATCATGTGGCCAATGACAAAGCCAAACAGAACCAAACCCGAAAGCGCCATCACGACCTTTTTTCCGATGGTCGTATCGACGAATGTGAGTGCCTTTTCCATGGGTTCTCTGGGTCTTTCTCCGGTCTAGCAGCCTCATCCCTCGCTGGCCGAGGGCAGACCGACGCGATTCGCGAAGATCCGACTAAATGACCGAGCGTGAATGTCAAACGGTGATTTCGCGCTCCCTTCTCGATGAGGGCGTGAAGTCACCGAAAAATGCCTTTCGTCTGCTCGAGACATTGTTGGTTGCTTGTGTTGAGGCGACCGCGAATCGCGCTCGCCGATTGAGTGCAGCGTTCGATGGGAATATCGGGGCAGACGAACGAGCAACGAGGGTACCGACCGTCCAAGAAGCAGGCGAACAGAACCCCTGCGAACTGCAAAGGCCTATTTAGTCAAGCCCGCGGTGGAAGACAACCAGCCAAAGCAATTGTGTCCCGGCAGCAATTGTGCCCGAGCACCGAGTGGTTCGAGGGGCCCCGTTGTGCTTCACCGAATGCACCTACAGAGCCCCCTTTGGGGTCATGTACAGGCGATCTCGTCTGCTAGCCCTTCAAGTTTTGCTCCACGAAATCCCAGTTGAGCAACTTGTCGCACACGGCTTCCATGAACGCCGCACGGTTGTTTCGGTGATCGAGGTAGTAAGCGTGCTCCCACACATCCGTGGTGAGCAGGGGTTTGTCGGCACTGGTGAGCGGTGTCTCGGCATTGAGCGTGGAGATGATCTTAGGCTCCCCACCGCTCTGCACGAGCCAAACCCAGCCTGAACCGAAACGGCCAGTGCCGGCAGCAATCCAGTCAGCACGAAACTTCTCCCAGCCGCCCAATTTGTTGACGAGATCTAAAGCGGCACCGCCTTTCGGAGCACCACCACCGCCGGGCTTGATGCTGTTCCACCAAAAGGTGTGATTCCACACCTGAGCAGCATTGTTGAAAACTCCGCCCTCGGAGGAACGAACAATTTCTTCGAGGGATTTTTCAGCTTCCGGCTTGCCTTCGAGGGCCGCCTTCAACTTGTTCATGTAGCCCTTGTGGTGCTTCTCGTAATGATATTCCAGCGTTTCGGCGCACATGACGGGCTCGAGAGCGTCTTTCGCGTAGGGCAAAGCAGGAACGGTAAAATCCATTGAAAACTCCTTCTTTCTTCGTTTGCAGAATCGGGACAGCCTTCCGGGTCCCTCCCTTCGAGAACGCGAATACTATGCGCCATTCCTGCCCAGAGTACAGGTGCCAAAGCTCGAGTCGCATGCATGAAGCGAAATGTTTCTTTCCCCATTTAATGCCACTGAAATTCGCCAGCCGATCCCGAGGTCTCAGCGCTTTCTCTGGCTGCGTTTTCCCTCTTCTTCAGAAATGGCCCTCTTACGCAGAACCAGCGCACCGTGATAGGAGCCGACGCGCGTGAATCCGACTCAAGCTCGCTCCTGGGCGAAAGCCGCTGGCCTCTCTCTGCGCTACGACATCGAGCCGGGAGTCAGCGAGGAAGCCTTGAGCAGCGCCGGCGAAGCAGGTGTGCCCTCGGCGCGTGCGTCCACAATGACAAGATGCTCCCGCTCGCCATGTCAGGGATCGGCGAGCGAACACCACTTCGAGCCAGGAGCGCGCCTGCGCCGCATCGCCCACCAAGTGGTGCAGTTGGACGTGGACCAGGACACCGCCGCGTACATCGCAGGCTCTCAGCGGGCTCGCCATGGACGCTTCAAGACATGGTTACATCGGACGCTGCGAGGAGTTCTGTCCGACTTCGACATCAATGGCTACCTCGGAACCTACCCGATGCACGTGCTGTCGACTCCGCAGTGGGAAGTCCTTCTGGACAGGAGCGAACCCACAGGGCGCTTGCTCGACATCGGCTCCGGACGCGGCGACGTCACCGCATGCCTGTCGCCACTTTTTGAACACGTCACCGTCACTGAAACCTCACGTGGCATGTCCAGACGTCTCGGGCGTCAGGGATTTTCCGTCATCGAAGGAGACATCACCGGATGGAAGCCTAAAAATCTTTTCGACGCCGTCAGTTTGCTCAATGTTCTCGACCGCTGCGACCGCCCCCTCTCGCTCCTGGGAACCGCGCGCTCTTTTCTTCAACCGGGCGGACTCCTGATCGTAGCTCTCGTTCTTCCCTACCGGCCTTTTGTCTATGACAAGGGACGCTCTCGCGCACCCACTGAAAGGCTGCCCATCACTAGCTCCCATTTCGAGGCGGCAGCCTTGGAATTCGTGGAGCTGGCGCTTGTCGCCTTAGGGCTTGAGGTCGTCACGATCAGTAGGACCCCCTATCTTTCCGGTGGAGACGCCCATCGTCCGCTCTACGAACTCGATGACCTCATTGTCATCTGTAGAGCCCTGGGCCCTCCTCCGCCGATTCTAGGATGTATCTCGTAGCCCGAGTTCCGGACGTGCACTTCAGCAAGCAGCCCACCCGAGAACATCGGCTCATCCCCCCAAAAGGGCTCCCGAGATCCGTTCGAACGACAAACAGAGCGCATCGAACAAAGCGCGCTCGAGGTTGCGAGATGTGCTCGAGCAACATCAGCACGGGAGTCTCTCCGGAGTGAGACGAATCGACTCGCCGGTATCACCGCTCCTCGGAGCTTCCTCCAGGCTTTCGCGATAGCAAGCTCGAGGTGGCGGCTTCCGCAACCGCCGCACGAAGGTTGGGATCATCAATCAAACGTAAGCGTCGCTGGAGCTCTACGGGAAGGTTTTCTGACTTCCCCGCCTGAGAGAAGGCGTTCGAACGCGCTCTTCTCCGTTGCGGACGGCTAGACGGAAAATCCTGATCCACTTGAAACCGCAGCCGCCGCACGTCATGGCCGTATTCGGAAAGTTTGCGAAGCAGCTCTGGCTTGAGAAATGAAAGTTCGCTGGACCATGCACTCGTGGCAACTTTGATCGTCAGCACTCCGCGATTGAGTCGTCCTACTCGGGTCCGACCAGCAATTTTTGCTCCTACGATGCGGCGCCATTCTTCCTGTGACATCAGTGCGCCGGTGCGTTTGGCGATGTACTCCTGAGTTCCCACCAAGATCTCCCCCACCCGTGCCGGTGGGGCTCCCCGCTTTTCAGGGCGATCCGGAACCCAGCAGCGCCGGGCGGACTGCCGCTGAGCCCCTGACCTATCGTGGTTTCGTCCGGACATCGCCCAGCGAAGGTACCTGGCCAGACGATTCACCGCTACCGCCGCGCCGCATGGTCTGCTAAGGAGCTTGCCCTCAAACGGACCCGGTGGGCCGTGAGCAACTGCGCCATGAGCCACTGCGCCATGAGCCACTGCGCGGTCAGCCACGGGGGACGGAAGAACCACCGAACGACCCCAACCAGGAGTTGACGATCTCCGAACGAGAGCCTAAAGAGGCGAAATCGCTCAAAAAGCCGAAGTGGCGGAATTGGCAGACGCAGCGGATTCAAAATCCGCCGGGGCAACACCCCGTATCGGTTCGAGTCCGATCTTCGGCACAATGGTTTAGGAACGGGAAGGGCCCTCGGTGGAATACGCCCTTGTCCGCCGGACGACTCCACCAACCGGTGGGCGCGGAAAGATCAGGCCCTGTCACCGCCAGCCAAGGCCTGGAAAAGTTCGAAAGCCTCCCGATCAGGTCCCTCCGCCAACGAGCTCGCCTCGACATTTTTGATCACATCCGCAGCCGCCACGGTCAGGCCCTGTCGACTGCTCGCAGGAAGGCCCGAAAGTCGCTGACCGACTTCAGGCCTCGGAACAATCCCGCGCTTGGCAAACAAGCTCAAAGCCCACCGAGCCCACTCCACGGAACCCGAGGCCGAAGCCATGCGCACTGCCGTGTCCGCTAGCTGATCGAGTCGGCGACGATCCATCGTCAGTCCCGGTCGATCAACCAACTCTCGAGCTTGCATGAGTAGACGTTCCAGGTCCTGAGTGCGGTCGAGCGCCTCGGCTCGATGCATCGTCTCGATGAGTAGCTCGAGACTCCAGGCCTGTTCCGTCGTCGTAGTCGTTTCCTCCGGCGGATCGGCTCGCCCGCAATTAGGGCACCTTTCCTCGTCTGTCGCGAACGGGACTCCGCAACTGGTACAGTGAATCATGAATCCGGTCGAACGGTGTCGTCGCGGCGCTACCAGCGCTTCTTCAACACGACGCAACACGATCTCTTGCGTTCCCACTCGCAACCGGGTGCCGTCTCCAATCGTGACGACTCCGGTAATGGGCCTGCCATTGACCCGCACCCCGTTGCGGGACCCAAGATCTTCGATCGTCGTTTCCTCGTCTCCCACGACCAAACGTGCGTGATTCCTGGAAACCAGAGGGTCATCGACTGTCAAATGACATGCAGCACTCCGCCCCATGATGAACTCTCCCTTGGGAAGATCCATCTCATGGAGCAGAAAGCGGAGTCGAAAACGAGCCAAGTGAATAGCCTTCGATCAGAAAAGTCCCACGACACGTGGAACATAGCTCAGAAAAATTTACTGAAATCGGGCCCTTTGGTCAAAGAGCCAATTCTTGGACTCGGCGCTATTGAGAACCGAGATTTCCCTCACGGGCAGTTTTTTCACGACAGGTTGACCGGGCACGTGAGGGGGCATCAACGGGACGGCGAAGCAAACGCGCAAGACGATAGACGAAGCGCGGGTGCGAAACACGACCAAACACCTCCACCCCCCCGCCGCGGCGTCGATCGCCAAGAAGAGCTGTGCTCGCCGCTCCGACAACATCCAAAATCGTACCGATGTACGTCGATGTGATCAGGTTGTTCGAGTAGGATAGTCTCCCACCAAATTGAAGAAAGTCCTCATCACTCCCCCACAGGGTGACATCTGGCCTGCCCACTCTCCCTGCGTGAACGACGAGGCGACCGTAGTCGAAACGGAGAGTCAGTTCACGCAAACGCAAACCGTTCGCCCATGCGCTTTCGTGCGGCGGAATTTTACGGACGACAACAACCGTCCCCCACATCCGAGAAAACGACTGCACCACTCCCGACTGCTCGAGGTTTGCCAGAACCCGCCGGCGAATCTCTACCGCCAGGTGATCCCGCTGGGCTCGCGGTCCGAGATCGACGTGACACTGCATCGATGACTACGGATGATAGTGTCGAAGAAAATCGGCGAGCTCCTCAACGGAAGTGAGCGGCACGGCGTTGTAGAGAGACGCTCGCAGCCCTCCCACGATCCTATGCCCTTTCAGCCCAATGAAACCGGCCTTCGTCGCCGCCTCGACACAGGCCGCATCCATTTCGGCATTGGGGAGGTTCCACGTGACGTTCATGACCGACCGTGACCGAGGTTCGACGTTGAGCCGATAGAGGTCGGAACGCTCCTCCAACACCTCATACAAAAGCGCCGCTTTCTTCCGGTTTTGCTCCGCGGCCCACGCTACACCTCCACGCTCCTCCAGCCACCGGAGCACGTTTCTCAGCATATAGATCGCAAAGGTTGGAGCCGTATTCGAAAGCGAGCGAGCATCCCGCTGAGTGCGGTATTGCCAGATGATGGGGACATCCTCACGCCCCTCATCGATCAGTTTCCTTTTGGCAATGACAACCGTCACCCCGCTGGGTCCCAGGTTCTTCTGTGCGCCGGCGTAAATCAACGCCGCCTTGGACACATCGAGGGAAACGCCCATGATGTCGCTCGACGCATCGACGACGAGCGGGACATTTCCCGTCTCCGGTAATGAATGACACTGGGTTCCCATCACCGTGTTGTTAGTGGTCAGATGCACGTATGCAGCAGCTGGATCGAGGTCGAGTTCCTCGTCCCGATGAACCCGATAGAACTTTCCCCCGGGCTCTTCGGTGGTCGCCGCCACGCGTGCCGCGCCGGTATGGCGGGCTTCCTTGAAGGCCTTCTTCCCCCACACGCCACCGATCACGTAGTCGGCACTCTGGCCTTCCTTGCGGAGGTTGAGCGGCACCTGGGCAAACTGCTGAGTCGCTCCCCCTTGAAGAAACAGGATGTCATAATCTTCCGGCACATTCAGGAGTCGCCGCACCAAAGTCAGGGCCTCTTCGTGAACGGCATCGTAGACCTTCCCGCGGTGACTCTGTTCCATAATGCTCATCCCGCTTCCTTGGAAGTCGAGCATCTCCGCTTGAGCACGTTGAAGCGCCTCCTCGGGAAGCGCCGCCGGACCGGGACTGAAATTATGTACGCGAGCCATCTCTCTATCTGTTCCTCTTTACGGGAAAACTCCGCCTTTTCCCCGTCTGTTGCCGATAAATACCTCGTTTTAGATGAGGGCGCGACGGCCAATATCCGTTCTGAATTGACACCCACGGAATTGAATCTTGTTCACCGCTTCATAGGCGAGCTCCTGCGCCTGAGCCAGACTCGCAGCTCGCGCGGTCACGCCCAGAACACGACCTCCCGACGTCATCGTCGCATCTCCCCGCTGCCGTGTCCCAGCATGGAACACGCGGACTCCCTCCAATGCCTCGGCATCATCGATTCCGTTCACAACATCGCCTCGCGTTGGCGAACCGGGATAGCCCTCTGCAGCAAGCACGACACACAGTGCGTAATCCCCACTCGGCACGAGCGCTTCTGGATCGAGTCTCCCTTGAGCCGCCTTGAACAAGGCTTCACCGAAGTCACCCTCGGTCACCACCGTCAGCACCTGAGCCTCCGGATCGCCAAAACGCACATTGAACTCGAGCACGACAGGCTCGCCGGATTCATCAATGATGATCCCAGCAAAAAGGGCGCCAATGAACGGCTTGCCTTCGGCGCGCATGCCGGACAAAGCTCGCTCGATGACCTCACTGCGCATTCGCTCGAGCAGATGATCGGTCACCACCGGTGCCGGCGCATAGGCTCCCATTCCGCCCGTGTTGGGCCCTCGATCACCATCGAAGATCCTCTTGTGATCCTGAGCTCCGGGAAATACATAGGAGCGCTCTCCATCACAAATCGCAACAAGACTTGCCTCCTCTCCCACGATTCGCTCTTCGAGGACCACGGTCTGTCCGGCGACGCCAAACGCCTCGCCTGACAGCATTTCTGCCGCAGCCTTCCTCGCCTGGTCGTGGCTCTCGGCAACGACGACGCCCTTCCCAGCACAGAGCCCATCCGCCTTCACTACTGGCGGTTGGGCAAATGTGGCGAGCGCGGCATCTAGGTCCTCGGCACGCTCGACGATCACGTCCCGGGCCACGCGAATCCCGTGACGCTTGCAAAAGGCCTTCATCGTCGCCTTGCTTCCCTCGAGCGCGGCCGCATCCTTCGACGGACCAAAGCACGACAGTCCAAGCGCCCTCATTTCGTCGGACAGCCCCTCGCACAGGGGCTGTTCCGGTCCAATCACGACCAGATCGGGAAGCTCGGATCGAGCCACAGCGACGGGATCGCCTGAGGCGTTGCGGAGAACCTTAGAGGAAAAGCCAGCAGGCGCGGCCGAGGTCCCGGCGTTTCCAGGACAGCAAACCACCTCCCCCACCGATTCCGAGGCCAGAAGTCGGACGGCAAGAGCATGCTCACGCCCTCCACCGCCAATCACGAGCACCTTCCGTCCTGCCGTCATGGGCTAGCTCTGTAATGACGGACCGAGCATCATGCAAATCGCTCTGGTAAAGCCACCCCTCTTGCCACTGCGCGATGTCCCTGGGAGCGCTCGAACGCCCGATGAACAAGGCGATCGAGCAATTCCACGAATGAAATCCCAGCCGCTTGCGCGGCTTCAGGGAAAAGGCTCACGCCTGTCATTCCGGGAAGTGTATTCGTCTCCAGAAGGACTGGTGTCTCGTCTGTGGATAGGATGAAGTCCGTTCTCGAAAGGTCCCTGGCACCCAGGGCAACGTGAGCCCGAACCGCGTATTGCTGCACCTTTTCTCTGATCTCTGCCCGGAGCGGCGCAGGACAGAGATGCTGGCTCCCTCCCTCCGCGTACTTCGACCGAAAGTCGTAGAATTCTGCCGCCTTCGCTCGAATTTCCGTCGGCGGAAGCGCGCGTGGTCCCGCGTTGGTTTCTAGAACTCCACATGTCAGCTCCGTTCCCGAGACAAGCCGCTCGATCAGCGCCTCTTGCGAGGTTTGCGTTGCCTGCTCGATGGCGCTTGCAAAATCCTCGGGCTTGGCTTCCCCAAGCAGGCGCGACACCCCAATGGCCGACCCTCCGCGAGCGGGCTTGACGACGAATCGTTCGCCAAGCTTTCGCTGAACCTCCTTCAGGGATGGAGTGCTGCCACGACCGATGATCATCTGGGAGGCCACAGGCAGACCAGCAGCCTCATAGACGAGTTTGGTGGTGATCTTATCCGCTGCCACAGCACTAGCTCGGACGCCGCTCCCCACATAGGCTTGACCAAGTACTTCGAGGAGGCCTTGGAAGCAGCCGTCCTCACCAAGGCTTCCGTGTGTCACGGGGAAAACCACATCAAAGCTCGCGCCGGATAGCTCTGCCGCAACGCCGGGCCCTAACTCGAGCTGCGTGACTTGGTGCCCTGCCTCCTCGAGTGCGGAGGTCACTGCCGCTCCGGAGGCACGACTGACCTCGGCCTCGACCGAGGGACCGCCGAAGATGACAGCAACCCTCATTCCCCTCTCCGCGGATTGCCGTAAAGCGTGATTCCTCCAAAGTGCCAAGCGGCGGGTTCATTCATGCCGGTAGTTTGACGAAAGAGTTTCCCGCCCACAATTGGCAGTTGACCGACGGGGCCCGATCATGGCTTGTTCTGCCCGTGAACTCGCCTTCCCTCCTCGGGCATAGCCCGCCGCATCGTGCCCAGCCCTCTGCGCTCTCGGGGCTTCTCGCACGTCTCTGGCTCAACAAGGCGCCTCATCGCCCGCCGCGCCCGATGCACGAGCGCGGCGCTGGCTCCGTCTTTTCCCCTCACCCCCATGAGGCGAAGACGCGAGACATCCTTCAAGTGGTGAAGAGCTGCTCGCATGATGGTTTTCGTTGGTTCGCTGGCATCCTTTCGGAATGCTGGCGAGCACCTCACGGACCCTCGAGTTTTGCCGGACTTGTGCTGCTAGTGAGCTCGCAACTGATCAGCTCACACGTTGCCGCTGCAGAGCCACAGGCGTCCCCAGCAATGCAGGACGAAGAGCCCTCGTCCGAAAAGGGCGATGAGAAAGCACAAAAACCGTCTCAAGAGACGAAAGAGGCCAGCGCGCCCGCCGAAGACGAGGCGGCCAATGACAAGTCTTCTCATCCAACGGAAAGCGAAGGCGCGGCGGTCGGTGAAAAGTCGAGCGGAGAAAAGCCGACCGGAAAACCGGCATCGTCCAACGTAGGGAAAGAAAAAGCAGCCGCACCGATCGAAAGCGAACTCGGTGCCGCCGCGGATCGGGCCCGAGCCAACGCCCTGGAGCGACAAGCCGAAGCCGAGCGGGCCGGAAACATCGCCGTCGCTCGGCGACTGGAAGCCCTAGCGGCCCAGTGGGCGCGGGTGAAGGAGGCTCGCATCCAGGCGACCAAGCGAGAAGCCGCCGCGACTCAACTCGAAGAGGAAAACCTCGAACTCGAGGCTCGTGTCGCACGAGCCGTCACGCTCGTTGAACAAACTGAAGCTCGACGGGCACGTGCTCTGGCCCGTCTTCGAGAGCTGGATCTGGACGCCCAAGACGCAGGCATCCCCCTAGGAAAGGAAAAAGCACAACCGGGGCCTGAAAAGAACCGGAAGCAAAACACAGGAAAAGAGGAAGTCCGGCCATCCGGCAAGGAAGGTGGCAAGCAATGAAGCCGCGGCTCTCCTTCGCAAGGCTGCTCTTTGGGGCGAGTATCACCGTTCTCCCGGCCTGCAGTGCGCCTCAGACGCCACCAGCTGTGGTCCAGGCCGACGCAGTCGCCGACTCAGCCAAGGCGCGCGAGGCCGCTCAGCTTGCTCCACAAGCCACGATGGTGGCACGTGACCTCCTCGCCGAAGCGCAGCAACTCGCCGAAGTGGGTCGACACGAGGAGGCCGCGATCGTCGGCGAGCACGCGCAAGCGGCGTTTCTGGAGGCATTCGCCCTGGCCCGTACCGCCAAGGCACAGGCCCGCATCGAACGCGCAGAAAGCGAAGTAGAAAAGGCAAAGAAGCGCCTCGCCGAACTCCAGGCTGCCCAGAAGCGAGCCGAGCAAGACGCCCGGGCCTTTGAAATGCGCGCCCGCGTCGCGCTCGATCGAGAAGAAGTGGAGGATGTCGAGTCGCTCACTCCCGAGCGAGCCCGGGTCCGTCGTCGGGCAGCCATCCAGCTTGCTTCCGAAGCCGACCTCCTCTGCCTAGCAACTCGACTTCTCGGTGCGGAAACCAACGGGTTGAAAGCCGCCACTGTCGAGCTGCGCAGCTTGCATGATGACTTGGAGACCGGCTCAGTCCGAAAGGATCTCTATCCTCGCGCAGCCGCCACGCGCGCGGCTTGTCTCAAACAGCTACAACTGGCACGTCGCGCGGAAATTCAAAAGGCTCCGGAAAAAGCCGGCTCCGATCAACTTCTTCAGGCTCTCACCGAAACGGGAAAGGTCTTCGCCTTTCGGGACGATCGGGGCGTCGTCGTCAATCTACGGACCCAAAAAGAGCCTCTCATCGAAGAGGCAAAATCCGTCATCGAGCTCCTCGCCCGAACGAGTCAACAGTACGACGACTACCCATTGCTCGTTGTCGGACATACATCCTCCTCACAAGAGGACAAGCGTGGTCAAGATACCGCGGAAGCTGTCGCCGAAGCCCTCCGGCAAGCAGGAGCGACCAATGTGACCGCCCGATCGGTAGGGTCTGACCAACCGGTGGTCGACCGCCACGTCCGCGGCGCAGAAGATCAGAATCAACGGGTCGAAATCATCTTCGTCGCCGTTGCACGCTAAATGACCGAGCACGACTGTCGAGCAGTCCTTGCGGCCCCACTTCCGGGTGCGGGGCCCGCAAGGACTCTCGAAAGCCTGAAATCTGCTCGAGGTCATGGGTTGTGGCTTGTTTTTGAGCGCTCGCGCTTTCGCGCTCGCTCATTGAGAGCGCCAGCACGAAACCCTCGCCCCATGACTTGCGTCTGAGCGAGGCTCAAAGCGAACCGCGCGGCCCTCACGAGGTGGACTCGCGGAGCGCACGGCCAGTCATTGGAACGAAGCGAACAGGAACCATAGCCCGCGACACGAGCCGGTTGTCATCCTTCACCAGCTCGTGAAGCTCCTGCTCTTCCTCCCCTACTGGAATCACTAGGCGCCCGCCTTGAACCAACTGCTCTTTAAGCGGCGGTGGAACACCATACGGGGCGGCGGTCACCACGATCGCGTCGAAGGGGGCGGCTTCGGGCCACCCCGAATAACCATCGCCCACTCGGAAATGAATGTTTTTTGCAAGGCCCAATCGAGCGAGCTCGCGGCGGGCACGCTCCGCAAGTGGAGCAATGATCTCGATGGTAAACACTTCCCTGGCTAGTTTTCCCAAAACGGCCGTTTGGTAGCCCGAGCCAGTACCGATTTCGAGAACGCGATCGTCCGGCGAGAGTCGGGCCAGCTGCGTCATGAGACCGACGATGTAGGGCTGGCTGATCGTCTGGCCATCACCAATTGGTAAAGGACGATTGTCGTACGACCGGGCTCGCAACTCCTTGGAGACCAATTCATGACGCGGAACCGCTCGGAGAGCCTCAAGCACGCGTCGATCCTCGATTCCCTGCGCTCGAAGCTCAAGCAGAAGCTCCTCACGAGCCCTCTGAAGATCCATTCGTCTTTCCACCTCCGATGCAAACCTTAGCGGGAATTTACCCCAGCGCGAACATGATGATCCGCTCTCGCACAAAAAGTCGACCGTTCAATGAGCGGAGGAGCAGCTCTCGGGCGCCGGGAGCGACGAGATGCGAGATCGCACACACCCTCCCACCGAGCAGCAAAGTCCTCCTTGCATTGGCGATTCGCTCCGTACCACACTGAAATCATGCGCCCTTCCTTCCATTCGTTTCGAAGAACGTTGACCCACCGGCTACGGGTGACAACTCGAGCCACAGCACTGCTCACATTCTTCACGCTTGCCCTTGCGGGCTCTTCCTCTTGTTCCAGTAGTTCCTCTCCGCCCCAGGACGGAAATGCAACTGATGGGACTTCGACCGGTGGGACTGACGGAGCAGGAACGGGCGGCGCCGATTCGGCAACGGGCGGCATGAGTGGTGACGCAGGCACCGGAGGTTGGCCCGTGGGAGACGTGGAAGAGATGTATCCGCCTGACTCGGAAAGCGAGCAATGGCCCCGCTTTTTGCACTACATCCGGGACAGCAGCTACGAAAGGCTCGTTCTGGAAGTCGACTCCGTTCCCGAATTCGAGCCTGAACCCTCAGCACTCGAGGACCTGAAAGCTTACCTCGAGGAGATCCTCGCCAAACCCCAAGGCGTCGAAATTTTTCTCGACGACCAACTCGAAGCTCACGAGCAAGGGCACGAATGGGAGAGCGAGGAGCTCAACCAACTCGCTCGCGATTCTTTCGATGGCGACGAGCCGGACGCACTCCATATTCATATCATGTACCTCGATGGACAACGCACGAGCCGCAATGGGGGAACCACGCTCGGACTGGCGTGGGCGTACAAAAACATTGCGATGTTCAAGGAATCCATCGAATCGACATGCAGTGGCCTACCCTTGGTTGAACAGTCAACTTGCGAAAAAGCCGAACTCGCCATCCTCACTCACGAGTTGGGCCATGTCCTTGGGCTCGTCGACAACGGTCTTCCCATGGTCGAGGATCACCGTGATCCCAACCCCGATCATGGACGCCATGACGAGAATTCCGATTGCGTCATGTACTGGGCCTATGACGGAGAGGACGCGGTCAGTGCAACGAAGGAACTTCTTGGAAACGGAGAACGCATCGAATTCTGTTCACCAAGTCTCGCCGACATTTCCGCGGCTCGATGACCATTCAGCCGCCGGAGGAACGGAACAGATGGCATGAAGTGCAGTTCTCTGCGCCCGGTTGATGATCAACCTGAGCGCGATGACAACCCACGCACGTAGCCCGATCGCGACGCGGGCGCTGATCATGCGCATCATGACAGACACCGCAGTCCTGATGACCTGATTCCTCATGGAGGCTCGGGGCAGGGACCTCGTCGTGACAACTCGTGCAGGCCGGAGGACGCCGCGGACCGGGTGGTCCTGCTGTCCCCGACGGACCGTGCGGTCGATGACAAGTAGCGCAACCAGATGAGAGGTTTCGATGAGGACTTCCCGAGAGCTTCTCCCGATGGCAGCTAGCACACTGTCGCAGCGGCTTCTCGAGATCTTTTTGGTGAGGCCCATGGCACTCAGTGCAACGCCGATGCCCGGCCGGCGCTGTCGAGTACTCCAAGCGATGGCACTCGGCACAAGTCGAACTCACGCCGCTGTGAGGTTCGTGACAGGTCGTACAAGCTTCATGGCTGCGGGTGGCCCAACGGTGCTCGCTATGGCAACCTTCGCAGTTACCCGCGTTCGCGGAGGGATGATGCGGCAAGCCCTGATGACATTGCCCACAGTCTTCATGCGCCGAGGTCTCGACAACGGCCGATGACGCCGACAGGTGGCACGTCGCGCAGAGTCGGTCACTTTGAGCACTTGCGATAAAATAGTGGGGGCTGTGGCAGGCCTGGCAATCAACGCGTGAGTTCCCGTGACCACCGTCCTCCCCAGCTTTCTCGTGGCACTCGGCGCATCGTTTGACCACCGAGCGCCGCTGTCCAACCGGCCCCGGGTGAGGACGATGGCAGGTCACACAGGAGCCACGAGCTCCCTGCGAAATAGGATGATCGGTGCGGACCGACTGATGACACTCCCGGCAAGCATCGTGCGCCGCCTGCTTGACGTCGTGTTGGTTGTGACAGTTTGTGCAGCTCTGGTGAGCTGGAACGAATGCAGAGGCCAACGCAGCATATTGCTCGTGACAATCCTTGCAGGAGCTGGAAGCCGCCGCCCGCAAATCATGGCTCTGATGACAGTCCACACAGCTTTCATGCCCCCCGGAGAAAGTTGCAGAAGCAGGGACGCGGGGCTCCTCCTTCCCATGACACCCCGTACACGCTAGCCCCGCATCCCGAGCCGGACCATGAGCAGTATGGCAGTCGAGACACTGTTGTCGCAACGCCCGGGCATCCGAGGAAAGAGAACCGTGATGAAGGTCGACCTCTCGATGACACTCCGGGCACCCAGGAGAAGAAAGCTCTTTTTGCCCATGAGGACGATGACACTCCAAACACGGCTTCTCCTGATGTGTCACAACAGCCTGATGGTCTTGCTGAGCGGTGAGATGGCAGCGTAAGCAGTTGCGAGGTCCGAAAAACGTTCCCGGAGGCGCCCCTCCGACCCCAAAAGGAATCACCCGGCTATTTCTGCTGCCAGCGAACTCATGGCAATCCTGACAACCATCAGGCTCTCTCCGCCCCCTCTCCACTGGCTCGCCATGATGGAGCGGTAACTCGTCGTGACAGCCCACGCAACTCTCAACCGATGGGGACGTCAACTCTCCCTTCTGCGTGCCATGGCATTCACTGCACCGGGTGCCGGTATCGAGATGAGCCCGATGACCGGGACTGTAGCGCGCCGTCATCCAGTCCTCATTCACACGCGCCGCTCTCTGACCCCTCTCATGGGACGAGCAGGCCGCAACCAGTCCTGTAGTGCAACACACGACAGCAAGCAGGATGCTGAAGAACCATTTTGCGCTCCCACCACCGGCCCCCATCGTTCACCACTCTCAGCCTACCGGCCCCTCCCTGAAATCTCCCACCGACGCTTCCGCTGTGAAACTCGACGAGCGTGCGGCACGCTGTTCGATCTGGAGTCCTCCTGTCAAACACTGTAGGGATCGATACATGTCGGCGCTCGGGCTCATCACCATCGCTGTCGCTATCCTGGCCGCCGCAATATTGATTGTCTACTGGACCACGCAGCCTGCTCTCGGCATCGCATGGCGTATACTGCTGTTTTGCGCCGTTGCAGTCTTGCCAACCATCGCCGCAGGGACTTCAACGACCGAAGCGATGGCGACAAGCTCCGAGCGCAAGTTTTGCGGCTCGTGTCATGTGATGGAAGCTCACTATTTCGACGCGATCGATCCCAATTCCCGGTCGCTCGCCTCACGCCACACGCGCAACGACGCCTTCGGTGAAAGCAGTTGCTACGAATGTCACGCAAACTACGGCATGTATGGCTACCCGCTCACCAAGCTCAACGGGCTCCGCCACGTTTGGGCATACTATTTTGGACAATTTCGCTCCATGAGCCTCGAAGAAGCCTTGCCTCAGCTGCACACCTACGAGCCCTATCCCAACGAAAACTGCTTGCACTGCCATTCCGGCTCCGGAGCGCTGTTTCGAACCATTCCCGATCACCGCGCCAGTTGGGAAGACGTTCTCAACAACGAAATCAGCTGCGCAAGCACCGGTTGCCACGGACGCCCTCATCCTGACGTCATTCCCGAAGACATCCTCGGGAAGGCCCCGAATCGATCGTCCTCCGAGGAGAGAAAAAAAAGGGTCCACACACCATGAAGCGATTCACCGAACTCCTCCTCGCACCTCGTCTGAGCATTCTTCTCCGAGGTGCCTGCCTCTGCACATCTATTTCTCTCATCTTTATGGTGCTCATCGTCCTTGTCCCCATCCCCCTTCTGTTGGTTCTTGGGATGGGAATCGCCCATGTCTTCGGGATTTTGGGAGTCGCGCTCTTCGGCATCGCAGTCCTGAAAGAAGCATTGCCAGAGCGTTCGTCTGACGAAACTGGAAGGCCTCCGGCACGCACTCTTTCTGGAAACGATACCGAGTCGTAGGGTGAGTATCTGCCCGCTTGGGCCATTGTCTACCGCGGCGCACTTCCTTTCGGCGACTCGAAAAAGGTCAATCGTTTGGTAGATAGAAGTTGACGACGCCGTCGACATGGAGCTCTGGATGAGAGAAAGTATCATCCTCCCGAACGTTCCGGTGGCAATCGTGGCAATCGGAGGTTTCTGGATGAGGCCGTGGTGGTGGCATCCCGTGACAGCCGGTGCACGACGTCAACCGCCGACTCGTGTTTGTCCAAATGGGTACGGTCGCCTCACCTCCCGAAGGCCGTCCCCCAACGAAGTAGCCCCCATGGCAAAATGTGTCCTCACACTTGCCGGTTTGATGGTCGAAATCTGGTTCAGCCTCGAAAGCCTCAGCAGGACCCGAGAAAACGACCTCGGCCGGGTACTCACTATCCATGTGCCCTTCCTCCCACTTTGTCTCCGGCACCAAGTGACACTCCTCACAGGCTACTGAACGAGCCCAATCCGATCCCAGCAAGTGCGCCTCGTGAGCACCCACCCCCCTCTCTTCAACTTCGTCTTCCCCGGCTAGACTCCTTGGCGGCGCCGCCGCGCACGGCGCCTCGAGGAGCCCGCCGTGGCATTCCGTACACCCCGCAACCTCAGCTGAAGTGTCCCCCTCCCGACGTTTCAAGCAACCAACAGTCACAGCAAGAACCAAAGCTCCCAGCACCAGGCGCCGGCTCCTCAAGCACCAACCCGTATTGCTCGATACCCCGTTCGTCGTAACCACAACGCGAAGGCCAGAACCGGCGTTTAGACCAATCGGAGAACTTTTTGAAGGAATGAACACCACTGTACGCTTTGGAGAGTCAGTCATTGCTCGGAAGGTGAGTTGGGGCTGCCGCCTTCGCCATGATGTAAGTGCCCTCGTAGGCTCTCGGAACAGCCCGGGTTAAGGCCCCTCGTGACAGTAGTTACACATCATGTCGTTTGGAGTTCTGCTACTGCGCCAACCATTGGGATGAGGGTTCCCCCCAGGCTCCCCCACCTTGTGGCAGTCAATACAATTCGTCTGAGGTCCCTGATCATGGCAAGCCGCGCAAGCAAGTATGTCTCGTCGTGCGGCGCGACCGTGGTGGTTGGGACTCAGGCTGTCTGGCCCCATCCAACCCGGCGGATGCGGGTTTTCTGCTCCTTGCCTCCCGGCGCTCACCCCGCGAGCCATATGACAACTATCGCAAGTTTCCGTGCGGTGACAGCTCAGACACCGTGCTGGCTCAGAAGCTGCTTCCATTGCGTGCCGCGTGAGAAAGTCGGCTGGATGAATGAAGTCTCGATCGACTTTTGCTGCGTGCCGTACCTCGATCTTGAGCCCCTGGCTCACATCGTGACAATCATCACAGCTTTCCTTGGTATGACACCGTGCACACTGAACCGTCGTGTTGGCTGCCGCGGTCCCATGTCGACGATCCCAGCCCGGGCCATGCTTGAGAAAGGTCTGCGGATACAACTCGTCCAAATCGGTTTGTTGATGGCAAGGACCACATCGCCCCTCGTCCCACTGGTCCTGATGCTCATGACACTGAAAACACGTGCTCATCGGCGGAAAACGGGGAGCCGACGATTCCGAGACGACCCCACTGTGACAAGCAATGCACTGACCTCCAATCCGCTCCATTTGAAGGTGCTTTCCATGATCGAATGCGATGGTCTCCGCCAACTTGCGAGCCGCCGTCGCCGGGGCAGCAAGCGTTCTCTCCACACGGTGAGTGTTCCGATGGCATTGCAGGCAATCGCCAGCTTCCGGGTGCGCACCCTCTCGGTCTTTTGCCACGGCGCCATGACAACTCAAACAGCTCAGGCATTGGGGTTCTCCAGGCCCCCCACACGCAAGCCCCAAGTGCTCTCGGTGGGGAAATCGGAGAATGTTCTTCTGACAGGCAAGAGAGATCGATATGAGAAGAGACACCCCAAGGGCCCCCGCAAGCAGCGCGGCGCGCCTCCCTTCAATTGGCCCGGCCATATGCCCCCCTTTCCCACTCGTAGGAAATACGCCCAAGCACCTGCGCATCAACCGCGGCATAAGGAGATTGCGCGAGCGAACCACCGAGTCGTATTCCAAGCGGTTCGGTGGGCTGAAAAGCAAAATGAGCAGCTCCAAAACTGGATGAGTTTCTTGCTTCCACCGGTTCGTCGTAGAGATAGTGATAGAGATCGGACGCAAGAGTGATCTTTTCGGTCAGCCGATAGGAAGCAGCTATACGCATCTGCACATAGCCAGTCTGCTCGAGTTGGACGCGCCCAAGGACAAAACGAAGCAGGAGTGTTCGCTGCTCGTCGGAAATAACTTCATAACCAAGCCTAAGTCGGGCGCCTGGGGCCCCCTCCCGATAAATCTGCGCATATCCAGCCAGGTTCAGCTTCATCCGCCAGGGCAAGTGAGCATCCAAACCTCCGCCCGCCTCGTTGACCTCGCCGTAGCTAAAGACGGACAGGACAGATGCTTGGGAAAGGAGAGTCCCCGGAACCGTGTGGAGAAGCTCCCCTCGGAGAGCCAAGGCCGCCTCGCTGTCCTTGGCGTCAGCGACCTGCCAATCTGCAGACAGCCTCGCATCCGACCAGCGACCCTGCTCGAGGCTGTAGATCATGTCCCCTGAAAGCCCCACCCTCTCCCACCTCGTTACGGCGAAGTCGACTCCTAGAGATCTTCCCTGGAGCGTTTGTCGCTCGTTCTGGTGGTGAAAACTGACCCCAAGAGCTCCATACCGGGAGTCCGACCATCCCAACCTGAAGCCTGCCATCCAGTTGTCCGTTCTTGACGGATTCACGACACGAGCGCCGCCTTGTGCCCATTGCTCATAGGCATCTCCGAGATGATGGTATCCATACCATCGATCCCAACGTGGCAGAACGGAAAGACCACCATAGAAAACGGCCTCCAGACCAAAGTCCGTCTTTCCACGGAGGAGCGCACCGTCCATTCGGCGATAGCGTGCTGCACCGCCAAAGACCGTCTGACGCCCCAAGGTTACCGAAAGCGAACCCAACCGTTGAGTGACCAATGCCGTAGCAACATCCCATGTTGCGTCCTGGGCGTCCCTCGGGGAGCCGGCCCAAAGCTTTCCATAGGCAGCTACTTGGAGGTCCAGGCCGTCTTCCCCGAGCGGGGTGTCCACCCCATAAGCTGCCACGGAGGCAGCTTGATGAACAAAGGCCAACGTGTTGGTCTCCAAGATTGCGCCGCCTGGGCCTGGTAGCAGTGCCCGCTGAAACCCTCGCACATTGGTCCGCAGCCGAGCCTGCAGCTCATAATCGTCGCTTGACGAATCGTCCTCGAGGAGCCCCGAAGGACCTTCGCCGACATCCGAACGCAATGTAGCAGCGCGGGCCAGACTCCTTCCGTCCGAAAGAAACGCTTGCGGCTCCACTTCCTGAGCATGAACAAAACGGGAGAAGCCTAAAAGGACGGGAAAAGCGACAAAGGAAGGTATAACAAGACTGCGTGTGGCATCTCGCCACACAAGACGATTCATCCAGCTCAGTTTTTTGGTTCGCAGTTCGATGGGACCTACTCCTCGTCTCATTCCTTTCTTCCTGCATCTAACCACAGAACATTGCCGGCATATTGCGCACACTTTGCACATATTCCAGTGAACATTTCCGTTGACCTCGGCTAGCAAAACGCCGAGCCTTTTGGAAGAAGGCTTGCCATTCCTTGCAGCAAAAGGTTCCTCTTCCATGATCCATGTTAAAAAACATCTCGGCCTCCTTCTTCTTGCGTCATCACTCGCTACTGCGACGGTCGCCGCCTGCAACGACAGCCCGGTCGTTGATGGAGATGGAGATGGAGATGGCTCCGGCGGAAGTGGCATGGGGGGCGAACCCCCTGTAGCCCCCTCGACCGGCGGAAGACCCTTTCAGGGGATTGCGGGAGGCGGTTTGGCTCTCACTGTGGAAGAGATAGCCGTCTCCGAAGACGGTACGGCCGTGGTGAAGTTCACCATCGAGGACAGCGAGGGGCGTCCTATCGATCTGGAAGGTCGTCGCACCCACGGCGAGGTGGACGTGCGGTTCATCCTCTCCTGGCTAGGAGAAAACGAAGCCGGCCAGTCGACTCAATACACGGCCTACACTCTTCGAACAGAAGAGTCCGAAGACGGCCGAACGGAGGAACAATCCTCCTACGATCAAGACGGAAGCTTTGAAACCCTGTCCGTTGGCCATTACCAGTACACGTTCGGAACCGAGATCGACATCACCAAGGAACGAGAAGGCCTCACGCACTCGCTCGGTGTATTTGCAACTCGCGAAGTCGACAATGTGGAGTACGTGGCAACCGCAGTAGAAAACTGGGTTCCGGATGGCTCCGAAGTTTCCACCATTCTAGACGTAGTCACCAATGAGGCATGCAACGACTGCCATACGCGTTTGGAATTCCACGGCGGAGCACGGAGAGGTGTGGAGATGTGCAATCTCTGCCATACTGAGTCGAACTCGATCGATGCAGAATCAGGAAATACGTTCGACTTCCAGGTGATGATTCACAAAATTCACATGGGCGAAGACCTCCCTAGCGTTCAAAACGGAACCCCCTACTATTTGGTTGGATATCGAGAGTCCGTTCACGACTATTCCGAGGTCGTCTACCCCTGGAGCATGGCGGACTGTAGCAAGTGCCACCAGGGGAGTCAGGGAGAGAGGTGGATCACACGCCCAGCCGAGAAGCCTTGTTCGTCTTGTCACGACCGAACCTACTATGGGGAAGGAGAAGCCCCGGAAGGTTGGACGAAGCACACCGCGGGACCTCGCGATGACTCGGAATGCGTCGTTTGCCACGGCGAAGACTCTCTCGAACCCATCACCAAGAGCCATACCACATCGCTCTCGGACGAGGACCGTCCGGTCGTTGCGGCAGAAATTCTGGGCATCAGCGGTACAGCGCCAGGCCAAACCCCTCGACTGAACTTCAGAGTCACGATCGACGGCGCTCCGGTCGACCTGCTGAGCGATCGTCCGAACCGCCTCCGTATGCGCATTTGGGGTCCCACGACGGGTGTTGTGGAGTCATGGAGCGAAGTCATCGAATATGAATCGGACGGAATCTCTGCCGTAGAGTGCGACGACTCCTTCACTCCCCCATGCCTGGAAATTTCTGGGGACGAATTCGTTTATCATGCCGCCACCCCCATTCCGGATAGCGCGGAAGGCTCGTACATCGTGGGCATGGACGGCCGCTACGAGTACGAAGAGTACGGACGGGTCGCCTTTCAGCATCCGATGAGAACCTTCGCGATTACCGGAGATGTCCAGGAGAGACGACAAATCGTCGAGATCGAGCGCTGCAACAGCTGCCATGGGGACATGGGATTCCACGGGGGAAACTACAAACATCCTGCCTATTGCCTCAACTGCCACAACACGACCCAAACAGCTGACGCCGAGGACATCATGCCGGGAGATACAGTCTACACGACCAGCATCAACCTCAAGGATCTGCTCCATTCTGCCCATACCGAGGTCCTTTACCCGGCTCCACAGAACGACTGCGAGCAGTGTCACGTTCCAGACAGCTATGGAGTACCACTACCCGAAAGGCTTCCTTCGAGCACCTACGCCAACGTCACTTGTCCTGAAGATGCCATCGACTGCGTGCCTGGCATGGGCGGCGCGGGAAACATGCCGACAACGGAGACCTTCCCTCTCCCACCGGAAAGCGCCGCCTGCGTGAGTTGCCACCAAAGTACTGCCACAGTGGCTCACGCCGAGACGAACACGGGCATGAGCGGAGAAGCGTGCGCCACCTGCCATGGAGAGGACGAAGAGCTGAGCGTTACCGCGGTCCATGCCATGTGGCCGTAGAACGCCCGCACCCGACCCCAAGCCGGTTTCTCCCTGCCAGAACTGGGGTAAAACCCTCAGCGTTCAGCGCTCAAGGCCGGCGGATCCTTAGATGAACGTGAGACAGCTGGCAGCAAGGCTGCTGTGCAATCCACCCCGGCGAGGACTTCCGTCCTCGCGATGAACGTGGAGCGATTCCGAGCTAAAGCGAGGATCTCTGGATCCGATCGGAAGTCTCTGAAGTTCCTTTCTGACGGAAAGGACAAAAGGTGAACCTCAAAAGGATGGTCCTCCCCGCCCGCTCCATCGGCCGTCCGAAACGCCCTCAGCAAACGCCCTTGATGACGCTCGAGCAAAGCGAGCGCCTTGGCCTCGAATTGCCAAAACGCCGCCTCGCAACCAACGTGCACGTAGAGCACAACCTGAACGAGATAATCCGACATGTAGTCCCCCTCCAGAGGTGCTTCGGCCACCTCTTCCTGATCAGCGTAGCACTATCCGGGCAAACGCTCATCCCTACTGGAATGGCCCCCTATCTGTCGGCCGAACAACCGGGCGATTCCGTAATCCGGCAGTTCCGAGCCACTCGCGTGTCTCGGGGGCGCCTGGTCAAAGAGTCATTTTGCGCGACTTCGACCAAGGGCAGGACCAAAAAGACCAATGGGATCGACACGTTCTTTCACAGCTTGGAGACGCTGAGCCGATGGCGCGAACAAGGTCTGCGCGGCGGCCTCGTGCTCCTCCCGCGATCCCGCAAAGTTTAAATAGAGCCCACCGTTGGAATACGGCCAAAGGGCTTCAAATGTTTTTCGGGCCCAATCAACATTGGCAGCATCGTCCGATGGGTCGTCCCAATTCGCTTCAATGGCAACCATATAGTTCGCGTCACGGTGAGGAAACGATGATGTCCGCGGATGCACGTCCTGGATCGCTCCCCCCATCACCCACACATCCAAGGTCGAATTCGGTGAGGGCCTCCTTGTCCCCCATTTGTGAAGTTCCCCAAGAAGCCCGTCGGACAAATCATCGAAATAGAGGGACTTCCAATAGTAGCGCCGACCTTCCGGATAGTCTTCGTCCAGCATTTGTTGCCCCTTTTTGTAAGGCATCCAACCGCCAAGATCTTCGATCAGATCAGCTCGGTCGAGAAAAGGAGACAAAACTTCATCTGCGTCTGATTCCCGCCCCGTATACATCCCGAACAGAGCAATAACCTCGCGACCTCGCGCCGCCTTGGGAAATCCCTGTTCATTGGGCACCGTCACATAAACAGAAATCAACCCCAACTCCCGGGGCGCACCTCGCATCGCATCGCGCAGCAGGCGATTGATTTCTGTTCCCTTCTCCGAGGGGTACAAGGAAAACAGCATTCGCACCTCTCTATCGAGAGGATAGAGCTTGACCTCGAAGGCGGTGACCACCCCCAGATCGACGGGCCCCCCGCGCAACGCCCAGAACAACTGCGGATCCTCTTCCGCACTCACATGCAATTCTCTTCCGTCTGACGTCACGAGATCGACAGCACGCAGCTGGTCGCAGGTGAGGCCGAGGCGACGCATGCTATGACCCAAGCCGCCACGCAAAAGCAAGCCTCCGAGTCCAGTTTGAGAAACGAAACCAGACGGCACCATCAGGCCATAGCGTTGGGTGGCGTCGTCCACATCTGCAAGGGTTGCTCCTCCTTGGATGCGAGCAACACGAGCCGCGGGATCCACTTCAATCTGTCGCATGGGGCTCAAATCGACAACCAGTCCGTGGTCTTCAAGAGCGGTCCCTGCGACGTTGTGTCCCCCCGCCTTGATCGACACAGCAAGTTCCTCGTTGGCGGCGAAGCGGACAGTCTCAACGACGTCCTCCGCCCCGGAGCAACTCGCGATCACTGCTGGTTCAGTATTCACCATTCCGTTCCAAACGCTGCGCACGCCATCGTAGTCCGCGGATTGGGGAGTTCTCACGACTCCCTCCAGCTCCCGGCGGAACCGATCCAGATCGCTCTTTTCGACCCGGCGCTCGCCACCGCGGTGCGTGCGCGCGAAAACGCTGCTGGTGTCCATCTCCTGCGTCACTGTTTCCTCCCTTCGCAGATGGTTCGATCCAGCGAAAGCCTCATTCAGGCTTACGTCGCTACCCTTAGCCCGAACCAGCGGTCGTGCAAGGAGCGTTCGTAGAGGTTCAACCCATTTGACAGGTGACACGAGATGGACGCCCGCTACGAGCACAACAGTTCGCGTCGTACCGCGACGACTAGTTCAAACTCGCCAGCGCGACGTCACCGGACTTTGCCAGCAGGGGCTCCTTGAGCCTCTCGGCAAGCCAGCTCTCCTCGCCGGCCTCCTCCAGCTCCGTCCTCTGTCTTTCAAGCTCTCCGTAGACGTAGGGAAGCATACTCTGGAAGTGAAGATAGAGTACCGATAATGTCACGTACGCCTCGAGACCATCCCGATGACGCAAAAGGACTCGCATGAGCCCCTTCCAAAACGGTCGCCGGGCGGGCCCTCCCCGGGTCATTCTGAGACACAGGCGCAGAAAAGTCCTTACATTGCGTAAGAACACATGAACACCGGGCATCAGATTGGGGATCGTGTTGAGGCGTGTTGCCACACTCGTACATCGCGCGAAATACTTTTCGGGATCGAACGCATGATGCATCACCTCGACGAGATCGTCCAAGACGGCTCTGGGACCTCTTTCGGGAGCAAATTGGATCCCCGCCGATACCTGATCTCGTGAACCTTCCGGAATTCCGCTACGCGCCCTGGGAAACAGACGCCGCTCACGATCAAGCCGATTGGCTAGTTGCGTGCCGGGTAATGGATAGACCACGCCCGCCATGACCCACGGGATGGCCGCCTCATCGATGCATCGAATCATCTGCGCTGCGATATCGGAAGGCTCACCATCAAGGCCAAGGAGAAACCCCGAGTGAAGTGTTGCTCCCACTTCTCGATAGATTGTCGACGCCGCTTCCTCCAAAGAAAATCCCGTATTGTGAGGCTTTTTAGCCTTCTTCAAGGCCTCGGGATCGGGGGTTTCAATGCCCACCAAGAAAGCCTTGAAGCGAGCCTCTCGCAGCAAACCGAGCACTTCGGGGTCCTTCACGACGTTCAACGTCAGCGACGTCGACATCTGAAAAGGATACCGATGATCCCGTAGCCAATCAGCGATCCCGCGAAGCAGTGGCTTGACCTGTTTTAGATTTCCCACCAGATTATCATCGAAGAAATCGACCTGTCCACGGTATCCTGTATTGTAAAGAGCGGTCAGCTCTCCTAAAACTTGCTCAACGTCCTTGGTTCTGTACTCGTTGTCAAACAAATCAATAACGTTGCAGAACTCGCAGTGGTACGGGCAACCGCGAGAATACTGAAGACCAATGTAGAGGTACTTTCTATGATCGATCAGGTCGAAGCGTGGTGGCGGAGTTTCCTTTTTGAGATCGGGAAGCCTCGTTGCTCGATACTCATTCTTCAATTCGCCACGACTCAGATCGGCTAGCACCTCGGGAATGATCGACTCTCCCTCTCCGAAACAGAGCGTGTCCGCTCGTGAGCTCTCATAGTGCTCAGGACTCATCGTCGGATCAGGACCACCCACAATCACGGTCTTTCCCTTGTCCTTGGCCAGTCCGATCACCTCAAGGGCGCGAGCCCGGTGAACAATCTTGCAGCTCACGACAACGAGTTCAGCCCAGTCAAGGTCATGATTGGACAGATTCTCC
>CAYTRQ010000016.1:0-27633 GCA_964440025.1 uncultured Polyangiaceae bacterium
CCCAGTACCAATGCAGAGCCCCCGAGCAACGGCATGACGATGACGGTCGCTACAAGACGGGGCAAAACCAGCTTCTTGAGTGGATCGGCCCCGAGAGCACGCACGGCATCGATCTGCTCGGTCACGGCCATACTCCCCACTTCTGCCGCCATGCCAGCACCGATGCGTCCCCCGACGATGATGGCAGTCATCGTGGGCGCGAGCTCTCGGGCAAAGCTCAGCGTGATGACACGAGGAGTGTATTCCATCCCACCGAATTTCCGGAGACCAAAGGCAAACTGCACCGCCATCACCATTCCAATGAAGACGCTGGAAACAGTCACGATTCCCAAGGAGGAGACGCCCACTGCCTCGATTTGAGCGATGATGGATTTCCATTCGAATGGTCGGCGCACTCCAGCCCGCAGCGTGCCCATGAACATCGACCACGCCTGCCCCAAATGAGAGACAAGCCCCACAAACTGCTGCCCCAGCCGCTCCACAAGACCTGGATCACGGACGCGGACAAGCTGTCCTCCCTGCAAGGTCGTGTGCCCAGCCGGGGCCGGAGGTCTTAGAGAGCGGCGCCCCTTGTTCTTGATGTTCTTCTTCACAAGCTCCGCCTTGGATCTCAGATCCTGCTGTTCGACTTGAGCACCGAAAACCCGCGCACCATTTCGTTGAACGCCTCTCGGCTTTGGAGCGTGCGCGGGTCGGTGCCTCCAGCATCCAGATGGTAGAAGTCGTACACGCAACCGTCCTTTTTGAGCACGACCACGATGAAATAGGACGGCACCCCATCGAGGCTGGCCTCCATTTCCGTCCGTAGCGCGGCCCGGCCTGCCAAGGCGAACTCCTCTTCAGACAGGATGCGTCGATCGGTAAAGCGCAGGAAAAGATGTTGCCTCAAAGCCCGGAGGGGGACGTCATCCCCGTCTTTTCCACAGCGAGCGTTGATGGCCATCGTCGCTCCCGCCTCGTCATCGCGGAATGCGAGGAGCGCCTCATCCGTCTCGATCAGCCGCGCCGTAGGGGGCACTGGCCCCAAACGAAAGGCGTGCTCGTCTCCCCGATAAACTCGCCCTTTCAGCTGAGGACCCCCACAGCCCGAAAGCGCCAGACAACCGGCAAGAACCGAGACCAAGAAAAGACAGCTCAGGAGTCGATTTCGGAGCGTCCTCCACCGAGCTCGCGCTTGCTCCCAGTTGCCAATCACTCCTTCACGTATATCACGGGGCCGCTTCAGAAGAGAGCTGCCACTCGCCGGGATTTTTCTTCTCCCTCGAGCAGGAATCCCCGATCGCGGCCAGTTCCGTGACAACACGCCGCGCGTGATTACATTTAAAACCGCGAGCCGGCCCCCCCTTCGGGCTGTCGGGCCCGGGCTCGTCGCTCGACGCGCTGCCCGGGCCACGTTGAGACCCCAGGGCGCACCGAGCTCCGGCTCCCATGATTCCACTCTACGACCAAAATCCACCACGCAGCCCGCCTGTCATAACGAGGTGGCTCATCTACATCAATGTGAGCATCTTTTTGTTGCAGTGGCTCAGCGGTACTCAAGGGCTGACTCAGGTGTTGGGCTTCGTCCCCCTGCGCGCCAGTGGCTCCTTTATCGCCGAACTCCCTCAAGCCTTCACCTCGATGTTCCTCCACGCAGGAGTGGCTCATCTCGCATGGAATATGCTCTTTTTGCATATCTTCGGCGACAACGTCGAAGATCTCCTGGGTCGCGGTCGATTTCTGCTCTTCTATCTCCTTTCGGGCTTGGCCGGCGCCGTGGGACAGTATCTCCAAGCGCCCATGAGCCCGATCCCCATGGTCGGGGCCTCCGGCGCCATCGCCGGCGTGCTGGGCGGCTACTTGGTCCTTCATCCCCGAGCCCCGGTCATCTTGCTCAACCCCGTCCCGCCGCTTTGGTTGCTCATGGGGCCGCTGCTCGCACTGCCCGCTTGGTTCGTCGTGGGCTACTGGTTCTTTGGCAATCTGATGGGCGGACTCACGAGCCTCGGTGCACCAACGGCCGGCGTGGCGTTCTTTGCCCACATCGGAGGGTTCCTGGCGGGCCTTCTTCTCACTCGACCCATGCTTCTCGAGGGAAACCAGCATCCGCCACCAAAGGGACGTCAACCGCTCTCATCTCATGAGGGGCGGGCGAAAAAGCGCCATTCTGAACCGACAATCGACCTCAACGGCTGGAGATCGCCGCCACATCGAGTCCCGGAACGGAAAATCTTCTGGAAGGACGACAAACGCCCCTTCTGGAGATGAGGAGCGAAGGCGAAAACCTCATTCCCTCCGCAGCCCAATTCCCCCACAGTCAAGCCTGTTCCCCTCACACGCCAATGAACAAGCGATGGGCAAAGTTGCGTTCGAGACGCGCCCGGAGAATTTTGTCCGCCGAGGTCTCGATGTCGTACTCGACGCGGCGAAACTCGAAGTGCTTGGTTTCGGTGTCGAAAATAATGAAACTTGCGCGATTGTCGTAGTCGCGGGGCTGACCCACCGAGCCGATGCTCACGATGTATTTGCGATCGCTTTCCAGGGTGAAGTCAACGGGCGGAAGCTCTTCGACAGTGGTTTCGGTGAGCGCAAATACTTTGCACAGATGCGAATGGCCGATGAGAGTAATGTGACCGAGGTCGGGATACATCGGCAAGCACTCACGAGCCTGCTCCGGCGCAAAGATATACTCGAACTCCTCGAGACGAACAGGACTTCCGTGACACAGATGAAGGCCCAGTTCGTCGAGCTTGACCTTGTAAGGGAGCCCCCGGAGCCACTCCATACTGTCGGCGGAAATCATTCGCGCGTGAGTATCCAGCGCGTTTCTCGCCGCCTCATAGTAATATGAGTAGTCCATCCGCCCCGCCACGGCCGCGTCGTGATTACCCAAAATGGTAAACTTGCACAGCTTGCGAATGATGTCGCAACATTCGTTCGGCGAGCCGCCGTAGCCGACCGTATCCCCCAGGCAATAGTAGGCTTCGATCGATTCCCCATCGAGTACCTGAAGAGCAGCACTGAGGGCCTCGTAATTGGCATGAATGTCGCTGAGGACGGCAATTCGCATGAATTCGTTCTGGCGGCCCTTGGGGGCTCGGCAGGGAGCAGTGAGTATGGCGAAACCCGGGGGCGAGGAGCAAGCCCGGGCTTCGAAGTCCGCAGGAACCTACCACGAGCAGCCCGGGACCGCTCGCCCCAGCCGGCCAGGAAAATGAGACCAGCAAGGAAAATAGGCCGTCGGGGCCAGGGCCCCGCTTTCAACTCGCCCCATCTCGGCCTGACCCTTTGTTCAACAGGTCATCCCGACCAACAGAAGAAATCCGCTGTTGAAAGAACCAAGAGGAACCCCAAGCGCATCCTGCGCCGGAGAGGCCCGTTCATTCCCGTCAGACCAGGATAAGACCTGATCCGTGGCTCGGGTTGGGCCCTTGCATCGTCCCCTCGAACTTGCATGGTCCCCGTGAAAAGAACCAAGGCGCGCTTTCGAGGCAGCCCGCCTGCGACAACATGCCTCGATTTCCCGTTCCAAGCGACGACCATGGCAAACGACGATCAACACTCCCCAAATGAGCTCACCTCACCCCAAGGGACTCCAAGCGCCCCCCTCGAGACTCCCCTGAACTCTTTTGAGGGAGTCCCCGAGCAAATCGTGGAGCTTTGCAACAGCCTTACGGACTTCGTTGCCAATGCGATTGAACTGCGCCCGGACTTCACCCCCGATACGCTTCCTTTGGTCGACCACTACGCAAAAACCGTTCGGGAAACCCTCTCGGAACGCCCCGAAATGCTTGATCTGACGGCCCAAACCATCGGAGCCTATTTTGGTGAGGTCGTGAGACGCCACCTCGCCGCATTTTGGCTTCTGCCCTCGCAAAACAAAAATGACTGGCTCATTTGTGGCGAAGCGGCCTTCGTCGCCATCAACCCCATCGGGGTCGGCTACGACGCCGCCTGCGGAAACGCAAACCATGGTGGTCCTAGTTCCCAGCTTAAATTGGCCTTCGAAGACCGCGAAGCCGTCAAAGCGCGCCTCGATCAGCTGCCCGCCGTCGACGAACGTGACTACTACACGCTCAGCACCCGGTTCGACGTGCTCGAGATCGTCATGGACGCGGTGCGCTCCCAGGCGAGCTCTCGCGGGTATGACGAAATCACCTACGACGCGCGGGACTATGACGCCGGCGCTCAGCCCCTCGGGCTTCTCTGAACCCCACTCGACGCCTCGCCGTTTCACTCGCGTTTTTTGGAGAGTTCTCAGTCCTCTGGAGAGGGGGGCTCCCCATAGGCAACCTCGGCAGGGGCCTGCACCACTCCCGCCGACTCGGTCACTTTGCCCAAAAAGTCACGCGCAACATGGCGATGCTCGCCTCGCCCGGCACTCCAGACGACTTCCGAATGAGGATCGATTCGACTGACTGGAACCGAATCAATCATGAGAAACAGGGGCACGCTCCGGTAGTTGTGGAACCGAATTTTGGGACCGTTGGGCTCTCTCGGAAACACAGCAGCAAGGACGTCCGACGGCCAGAGTGAGCTCGATCCCGGCGGCAGTTCTCCGGGCTTGTAGATAGAGAGCTTGGGCGGCAAGAGGAACATGTCGCGAGACAGATCGGTGCGCAGGGTCATCTGCGTCACGGAAAATTCCAAACTTCGCCCTTCCTCCCAGAGAAAATGTGCAGCAAATGGCAGCACGCCATCTTCGCAAACGCCCGCTGGCGTCACGGCACGCAGCAACCCGAGCAAAAAGTCACACATGAGTCCCGTTTCAATCCCGGACTCGGGAACAAGAGCAAGATCGAGCTTGACGGTGCCCAGCGCGTTTTCAAGACGCACCTTCCTCGTCGTTCGTCCCAAACGCCTGCCTTCCCCCACCTCCTCGCTCTTCATCGTCACCACCGGCATCCGGTCGACGCGTCGCTCCTCGAAAAGCGATTGAAGCGCTCCCTGTGAGACAACACGATAGCTTCGATCGTCAGGCCACACGACGATGAAGCCCTCGCGATCCGAGCGGGCCCGAAGCTCGGTGCCTTTCGGCAAAGCCCACACCGAACTTTCGAGGACGATGCGGGCCCGAGCGGGAGCCTCCTCGAAAGCGGGTAGAAGCTCGACTCGCAGACGCGGCCAAGCTGAAAAAGCGTTTCCCTCGGCACGAACCACCTTTTTTACCCCGGGCCAGGAGAAGCGGCCTTCCAGCACGACCCCTGACGCCACGCCTCCCGTAGCAGCTTCAGCGGGCAGCGCGCCGACGACGGGCAAGGGCTTGCGGCGCGCTGCGGCTGTTTCATCGACGCCGCGGGGCCCGGCCCCGGAACGGCTCGTCCGCTGTCCCTTCCGGGGAAGCGGCGTAGGAAGGATGCGAGCGTTAGGGCTCTCCGTCTCGATCGGAGGTGTCGGTGGGGGGGGCGGTTCGTCGTCTTGACAAGAAAGAACGCCCAGCAATGCGAATGCTGCGAGCCCCAAAAGGGCGGAGTCCCTCACTCTCTTGCCCCCAAATACATGACAGACCCGAGGTCTTGAAAACAACCATCCGCCTAAGCTCACCCCGACTTCTCCAGGAAGCGATCCATCAGCCACGCGTCGCTGCCATCCGGGTAGTACCGGGGCCGCTGCCCCACTTTTTCGAAGCCCAGTTGCTGGTAGAGGGAGAGCGCCGCGTGATTATTTTTGCTGACCTCGAGCATCACCCGCTGCATTCCCTCTCTCCGCGCGAAGCTCAGCATCTGTTGAACGAGCTTGCGAGCATACCCCTTTCGTCGCGCCAACTGGGCCACCGCTAAATCGCGGATCTCCGTGGCATCGACGAGCCGCCAGGCACTACAGAACCCGACGATGCCCTCGTCGGTCTCGAGGACGAGCACTTTTCCATGGGTCCGAGCGATTTCCTCCGAAGGATCGAACGAAAGCCCCTCTTTTCGAGCCAGCTCGCGCAGAGCAAAAACATCGTCCTGGGTCGCGACTCGCACGAGGGAGCTCGCAGGGGCCTGTCCCGATGGCGACAAGCGCGAGCTCCCATCCTGCCCCTGAGCAAGCGGAGGACTCATCGCAGCTTTCTCCGAACCAATCGAGAATTGACGAGCCGATAGAGAATCTTGCAGTTCGCGAAAGAGCCTCCGCCCAATCCGTCGAGAATCTCCCCGACCGTCGATTCCCCATCGATACCAGCAAGAACGCGAAGTTCGTCCGGAGTGAGCTCTTTTTGTGCACCGAAATGATCCAGCGCGAGATCGTCGCGAAACAGCACATCGGAAAAGTCAAAACTGTCCTCGATGAGCCGCCACTCGTCCACCCGCCGGAAGCCTTCCATGACCAAACTCCCGGTCTGCAGTCCAAGCCTTGCCCGCGCAGCAAGCTTGCTCTCCTCCTTCTCCACGAAGCGAAAACGTCCCCGACGCCAGCGAACCACCTCATAGAGAAGCTCGGAGCTTTGGCGTTTCAGCGCATCGGTGAGCTGCTCAGGAGAAATGACTCCTTGCTGAACGAGGTAGTCGCCAACCAAGTTGCCCTGCTTGCGGCTCTGTTCGAGATGACGATCGAGATCGGTCCTCGGCACCGCCCCACCATCGGCAAGATATCTGCCGAGCAGAAATTCTTCCGGCAACCCCGCGTATGTGGCGAAATCAAGCGCGCCTTGCCGCATGTAGAGAGTGACGCGTTTCTTCTTGTGGTGAAGCGTCAGTGCTCCCGTCTTCTTTTGCTGATCAAGAAGCTGCAAGATCTCGGCGATCGAGATCGAGCCGAAATCCCCCGAAAGGACTTCACCGGTGAGTGCACCGAGCTCGAGCGAAGTCATCTCTGAGGCCAAGTCCCCTAGAACCTGGGGAGTGAGAACATAGGCGAACGCTCTCGCAATCACCTCTCGATCGGGCTCGGCATGCCCCCATTCGGCGAGCTGCGGGCCGAGCAAATCAGCAAGATGCTCGCCGAACTGCAGAGCCGCCTGCACCCCCTGGGCCCCCATCGCATCACCACTCGCATCCGGGCTCGACAGTGGATCGTCGAAAGCGTTGGCGTCTCGAGCCCCCCCGTTGGCCTTGGCCAGCGCGCTCTCGACGACTGCGATGAGACCTCGCGCGTCGAACGGTTTGGTAATGGCGTCGAGAGCGCCGGTTTGCTGGACGAACTTGCCCCGGATCTTGTCCCCCTTCGCGCTCATGAGCACCACGGGCAATTCCTTGAGACGTTCGTTCTGCCGCACGCTCAGACAGAGTTGGTAGCCGTTCATGCGTGGCATCACGAAGTCCACGAGCATCAGATCGGCTTCTTGCTCTTCGAGGAGCTGGAGCGCCTCTAGGCCATCTCCCGCTGCCAACGGCTCGTACCGATGCCGCTCGAGAATTCGAGCAACCACCTTGCGAATGGTGGGGCTGTCGTCGACGACGAGAATGCGGGCGCCCATGGAAGCAGTTGGCCCTCTCAGACCACGAGTTGCATCGTGCCCAAGGGCAGCGATCACAGCAAGGGGACCCCGCCCTACGGGCCCCGCGTTGCAGAGGCGCTCCTCGGATTCAACCGCAAAACTTTCCCGCTCGCCGACAAAGATGGCACCAGTTGGTTCGCTTCCCTTTTGGAATGTGAACCAACTCTCCCGTGGCAGAATCCCAGCAAACTCCCTGTCGCACCGCGGAAGGCCCCCGAGCTTCCAGTGCGTCGAATGTCCGGCGTCCCAGTGCGTCGAATGCCAGGGATCCTCTTCGCGCCCAGCACCCGGTCCCTCCGCCGGATTTGGCTCCCTTGGCGCTTCTGATCGCCTTCGCGGGGACGTTGGCCCACGCGAGCGACGCTCCGCTCTGGCGCAGCGATTCAGCGCTCCTCGCCGCTGGCGATCCCGCCGCCTTGACGGGGCGCGTGTCTTCCCTTTTGGCCCAAACGTTTTCGATCCTTCCGCTCGGCAGCCACACGCTCCGGACCACACTGCTGGGCTCGATGGCGAGTGCCTGGGCCGCATGGCTTCTGACCAAAACGACGCGTCACCTCCTGGCACGAGAGGGCATGCCTTCTCGCATGGATCCTTGGCTCAGCGTGGCAGCGGCGCTGGGGGTGGTTTTTTCCCTTCCTTGGATCACCGAGGCGACGATCGCGGGAGGGGGCGCTGCCCCAGGGGCAGCTCTGGCCATCTTCCTCCTCGGATGGCTCTTGAAAGGAGAAAAGGCTCAGCCAACCACCCTCAAAGCTGCAACGGGCTTCGGTGTGTTGCTCGGCCTTCTTGGCAGCGAGAGCCCCTGGGCCGCTTTGGCCCTCAGCCTTTTTGCTGCCGCTCAATGGTCATGGCCCGCCCAAAAGCAGCTCGTTCCCGCCACGGTGAGCTCAACGCTCTTGAGTGCAGGCCTCTTGGTCGGCCCGCGAGCGCTCTCGCTTCCTCCCAGCGCGCTCGATGCGGTCGCCCTTCTGCCCACCGAGGCAAGCTGGCCGAGCTATTCCCTGATTGAATCGAGTCACCACGTCGGGCTTCTTTTCACCCTCGGTTTGTTGAGTCTTGCGCTGTTTTTCAGAGGGGACAAACGGCTCCTCCTCGGCGCGGCAACCATCGTGGGGCTCGACTGGCTCGTGCCTGCCCCCCCTCTCGGCTCGTGGATGGAAGCCGTGGAGGCCCGGCCGGCCCGAACCGCTCTCCATCTTCTTGCGCTCGCCACCGTCGCTCCACTGGGAGCCTGGGGACTTCGGCGCCTGGCAGGGCTGATCCGAGGCGCAAAGCTAGCCGGCTCTCCACAAATCGCTGCGCTCCTCACGTTGCTCGCCGTTGCTGGCGCGGTAGCTGGGATCGAAGACGCCAGTCGCCGCCTCTCGCAAACTCATGTCGCCGGGCCACGAGCTTGGACTCAGGCGGCGCTGCATCCGCTCCCTCACCGCGCGATGGTGCTCACGCACTCGGCACCGGTCAGTCGACGACTCCTTGCCGCCCAAAAGCAGGGAGAACGGCCAGATGTCCTCGTGGTTCCGTTCGATGCCTTGCCCCAGGCGAGCAAGCTTTCTTCCTTTCTTCGGCAGGAACCTGCACTCAAGCAACTGATCGTGGACCTGAGCGTCGGACAACATCCGAGCGAAAGAGCATTGAGCCAACTTGCCGAGCAGCGCCCGGTCTATGTCGAGCCGCATTCTGATTGGGACCGCCGCCTCCTCGAGCATCTGCACCCGACTTTGCCTTTGGCTCGATACTCCGTGCACGCCATCGGGCGCTCCGAGCGCCTCTCCAGCCTCAAAAAGAGAGCCCCCGAGATCGCAAGCATCGTGGAAGCGACTGAGGAAGGCCTTCATCCCGACGAGGCCACACGTCGGATCCTCGAGACAAGCGTCGAGGAAACCAGGAAAATTCTCGAAGCCATCGGTGACGGCCCCTGCCAACGCGCTCTCGACGATGCCGCCCCTCCTCGGCTCGCCCAGAGAGCGCTACTGTCTCCGGAAGACTCTTGAGCCCTGTCAATGACCGAGTGCGATGGTCGATCGGTCCTCGGCCTTCTTGGCTTTCGCGCCTGACGAACGCTTTGCTCACTCCTCTCGATGCAGAGCGATCGGTCCTCGGCCTTCTTGTCTGGCTTTCGCGCCCTTGAGGTGAGTCAAACGCGCGAAAGCGACTCGGAAACCATTCACTCGCCGCGCAAGTCGAACTGTTCGATATGGTATTCCTTGCGAGGAATCAGCCGAATCCGTCTCATGACACGGGCTTCTGCGTCCTTGACGGTTTCCCGCTCCTCCCCTTGCAACAGATCGACGACGGCTGGATGCGCGTTGACGACGATCGTGTAGCCGGGGATCTGATTTCGCTCCCGCCGAACTTGCCTCAAGATCTCATAAGCAATCGTTGTCCGCGATTGGATGTGTCCGGTACCGTCACAGTAAAAGCACGGCTCGTGCATCGTCCTCGAGAGGCTTTCACGCGTCCGCTTCCGGGTCATCTCAATCAGGCCAAGTTCGCTGATGCGATTGATGGTCGTCTTGGCCTTGTCGCGCAAAACCGCCTGCTCGAGCGCCCGATAAACCTTCTCTCGATTGCGCCGATCCTCCATGTCGATCAGATCGAGAACAACCAGACCTCCTACATTCCGAAAACGGAGCTGATAGGCAATTTCGTGAGTCGCCTCCAAGTTCGTCTTGAGCGCCGTTTCCTCCAGACTGGCGCTGCCTTTTCCGACGAACCGGCCCGTATTGACGTCGATCGCGGTCAGCGCTTCTGCCTGGTCGATGATCAGATAGCCGCCGCTGGGCAGCGGCACTTTGCGACTGAGCGCACGGCGAATCTCATCTTCGATCCCATAGGCATCGAAGATGGGTTCATCTCCCTGATACAGCTCGACATCGCGAGCACGTTCCGGCAGGAACGTTTCAACGAAACGAACCAACCGAGCATATTGTTCCTTGTCATCAACGACAATCTTGTCGATCTCATCGGTGAATAAGTCCCGCGCCGTTTTCAACACCAAGTCGAGCTCCGCATACAGCACGGTAGGCTCTTTGGAACTGCTGGATTCGACCTTTTTGCTAATCTCTGCCCAAAGGCGCATCAGATAGCCCAAGTCCGCTTTGAGAGCCTTCTTGGTCAATCCTTGAGCCACCGTGCGCACGATGATCCCTCCGGTCTTGGGTTTCATCGCATCGATGACTTTGCGAAGACGGCCGCGTTCACCCGCGGAACCAATGCGCTTGGAAATTCCTACGTGTTCCACAGTGGGCAAAAAGACGCAGTACCGACCAGGAAGCGAAACGTGGCTCGTCACGCGAGCGCCTTTCGTACCAATTGGCTCTTTGGAGATCTGGACGATCACTCGGTCGCCTTCCTTGACGACATCGGTGATGGGAACATCTCGAGAGACCCTGGAGTTCTTCTTCGCTTCCCGGCGATTGTTACCCCGACCGTTGCGAGAACGGCCCCGACCATTACCTGAGCTATTGCGGCTCGCTCCGCGGGAACGACCGCGTCCCTTTTTCTCCTCGGGACCCGACGCGCTGGAGCCGGACGCGCTCGAGCCCTGGCCCTTGTTCCCAGTCCCCCGTCGCCGCCGCCGCCGACGACGACCGCCACCTGCACTGCCTAGGTCTTCTTCCTCCTCCTCTTCTTTCCAGCGCGCAGCCCCCCGCCGGGATCGGGACGAAGCCCCGGAATCCAAATCGTCTTCGTCCTCGTCGAACTCGTCGGAGGCGAACTCATCAGAAGACAACTCGTCAGCATCCTCGTCGGCATCGAAGTCCTCCTCATCGGAATCGTCGCCGAACCCATCATCGTCTTCGTCGCTCAGGTCTTCATCGTCGGCTTCAAAGTCTTCGGAATCGACGTCCTCATCGTCATCGAAATCCTGAGAGTCCGGCTCGTCATCCTCGTAGCCATCCGGCTCGTCGTCTTCCCCGCCCGAGGAGTCCTCGAACCCGTCGATATCGGACGTCAGATCTTCGTCGACGAACCGCGAGGCCGTGCTGGAATCCAGATAGGACGTCACCCTGTAAGGACTGGAGTCGTTGACCAAGACCTCATTGTCGTCATCGGAATCTTCCTCCTCACCCTTGTCGGCCTCGGAGTCCTTGGCTCGGCTCGCTTCATCTTTGCGGCGAGCACCATGGCCAGCATCTTTTCCGCTGTCCGACTTGTCGATCTCACCGAAATCGCCAGCGAGGTAGGCCTCGAAATCATCGGGCCGAATCAGGTCTTCAACGTGCAGAAAGGCCGCACGCTCCATCCCGACGTCGATGAACGCAGCTTGCATCCCCGGCAACACCCGAGAGACGCGACCAAGAACGATATTTCCTACCGTGCCGCGTTGGGCGGCCCGCTCGATTTGCAGCTCAGCAATGACGCCGTCCTCGATGAGAGCAACGCGCGTCTCTCGCAGATCACAATTGATGACGAGAGTATTGGGAGACATGGAGGAAGTCTTTCCGTCGACCCAGCACGAAGCTGGGGACTGGGTAAGCCGGAGCCCCCAAGACGACGTCTCTCTTCGTTCTGGGTGGCAAGCCCTCGCGCCTGCTGAGGTCCCGCATCCGCCAGGAATCTCCTAGCACTAGAAGAGCCGGCGACGGACCGGGTAGCTCGAGTCGTCGATGGCCAGCAAATGCTGCTCGACGTCGACCGCCAGCGGATGCTGCTGGGTTGTCGAGGTAGATGGGTGCTCCGGTAGTTGGGCATGAAATTCTCGCGTCTTTTGAGGCCTCATTCCGCGCTCTCGGCGCCAGTGCCGGCGGAGCGCGGATCTGGCCGACTGCTCGGCCAGGGGCGGATTGGGACGCTTCTGGCAAAACCGAGCATGAGCGACAAGGAGAGTCAACTCCCTTCCGCGGAAGGCACCGGCAGCGCTCCTGGACCCAATTGACCCCAAGTGGAGTGCCGAGCAAGCTAGTCTCCCGTGAGTTCCCACTTGGTCTTCGACATCGAGACTGTGATCGATCCCGATCTTCCCATTGCCGAAGGCCCCGAGTCTCAAAAACTCCCTGCCGCGCCTCATCATCAGGTCGTGGCCATTGGAGCCCTGCTTTTATCCGGCTCGGAGCGAAAGACGCGACGGCTCGGGATTGTGGGTCGCGAGAGTACTTCGGAAGCGGAAATCCTCACCGAATTCACAGAGCTCGTCGAACGCCACAATCCAACCCTCGTCAGTTACAACGGGAGGAGCTTTGATCTCCCGGTGATCGCCTCACGCTGCCTTCGTCATGGGGTTCCGTTTCGAGCCTATTACCGTGGTCGAGACATGCGCTACCGCTTTAGCGATCTCGGTCATTTCGATCTCATGGATTTTTTGGCTGATTTCGGCGCCACCCGTCCCGCACGCTTGGATGTGATGGCCAAACTCTGTGGAATGCCGGGAAAGGTCGGGGTCGATGGCAAGGACGTGGGCCCTCTCGTGCACCAGGGACGTATCGACGAAGTTCGCGACTACTGCCTGTGCGACGTTGTCCAGACCGCCGCGGTCTTTCTTCGCGTCGAGCTGCTTCGAGGAGCTCTCGATGTGGAGCAGTATCTCCAGGCCACACGGGATCTGCTGCAGACCGTTGCGGAATATCCCAGCGTCAGCGAGGCCCTCTGGCCTCACCTGGATCAAGAGCGATTGCTTCTCGGACGACCGCTCGAACCCGAAGGAGCAACTTCGGTCGGCGAAAAATCGAGCGCTTTCACTTCGAATGTCGAAGTCGATCTTTCCTCTGCCCCAGCCGAGCTCTCGCCGCCACCCCATCTTCCCTCCCAGCCCCATGCATCCCCCACTCAGGGACTTGGCGTCAGCCGCGCGGCTCACGCCGACGCTGCTCACGCCGGCGACGCCCCAGACAACGGTCTTTCGGAACACTCCAGTCGGAGTCCCGGGGAGTCGTTCACGCCTGACGATAAAATCGAGGAACACGCCGGGAAATCGCAGTAAGCACCTCCCAAGCGATGGACCCCATCCAGGTGGCGATCTCCTCGGCCGTAATGGTGTCCGAGTCTTCCCCGTGGCTCTGCGATCCAAGGAGAACCACCTCATCTCCAATCGATGCGCCCGGCACATCCGTGACATCGATCGTCGTCATGTCCATGGAAACAACTCCTGCGATGGGAGCCCGGCGCCCTCGCACCAACAGACAGCCACGGTGACTCAACGCACGAGTCAAGCCGTCGGCATAGCCCATGGGCACCGTGCCAATCCGTGTCGGCCGTTCGGCGACGAATCTCGAGCCGTAGCCGACCGCCGCGCCGGGCTCCAAATCCCGCATCGCCACGATCCGACTCGTCACCGACATGACAGGGCGGAGTCGCCCGACTTCCTCCTGGGCAAAGGCACGCGGAGCTCCCGCCGCAAGAGGGTCTACGCCGTAGAGCGCCACACCGGGACGGGTCAGTTGAAAATGGCTCTCCGGACCGCGGAGCAGTGCAGCACTGTTGGCAGCGTGCCGACACGCCACCGGAAGCCCCGCCTTGCGGAACACCGCAGAAGCCTCCTCGAAGGCCTTCAACGGCTGAATCAGCGCACCCTGGTCCGCATGGTCCGCACAGGCGAAATGGGTCATCAATCCGCTCATGTGAAGAGCCGACCTCTCGGCTACATCCCGGGCAAACGCAGCCCATTCTTTGTGACGGACCCCAAGTCGGCCCATCCCAGTATCCACCTTGAGATGCACCCCAATTCGTTCTCCTTGAGCGGAAGCGGCGCGCGCCAGAGACTCGACCTGTCCCGAGTCGACCAACACCGGAGTGAGCTGAAAGTGAGACAGCTCCCGAAATGCAGGGCCATAGTAGCCCCCCATGACGAGGATAGGGCAGCTGATTCCGGCCTCACGGAGCTCCACCCCCTCCTCGACGAGGGCCACGCACACTCCTGGCATCCCCGCGCGCTCCAAGGTTCTCGCCACCGCCTTGGCGCCATGCCCGTAAGCATCGGCCTTGAGAACACCCCAAACGGGAACACCCCGGGCAACCCGCTCGAGCACGCGCAAATTGTGACGCAGGTGTCCGAGATCGACCACTGCGCGAGTGGGTCGGACAACGTCCGTGGGCAAGGCGCGCCGCGGGCGAAAGACGCGAGGAAGATCGCCAGGAGCGCCTCCCTTTTCCGTCACATCGCCTGCATCACCGTTCATGAATGCACTTCGATAGCCGTCCGAGCTCAGATGGGTCAACTCCCAGGCCATCGGCAGGCGCGCCCGGCGACCTCTCATCTCATCCGGCGCCCCAAGGGCCCCTTTCCTCGAATGTCCCTTCGCCCGCAGATCAGTCCCTGCGCCGAGGGACGAAAAGCAGCTCTACAGCGCTCTCGAGCCCAGCACACAACCTCGAAGGGCCGAGGCTCACCCGCGAAAGGGCGCGGCTCGCCTGGGCGAGGCCTCTTCCAGCGCTTGGCTCGATGTGCCGGGTTTCTCTTTGAAACGGGATCTCGCCCCCTTCGGGGCGACTGCGGGTGAAGGGTGCGCCCGCAGAGCCTTTTCCCTCCGCTTTGCGAGCGCTCTCATTGCTTGCCCCAGCACCGCCACAGAGGCCCCTTTCGGCCCGATGAGATGCGTTCTACCAAGTGCCCTGTCATGTTTACGGGGCTCGTCGCGCAGAAAGGACTACTCGTTTCCAGAACTTCAATCGATACGGGACAGCGTCTCGAGTTCTTTCATGAATTAGGCCCCCTCCAACTCGGCGAGTCCGTGAGCGTCAGCGGCGCGTGTCTTACCGTCGTGGCCTTTCGGCAACAGCACTTCAGCGCCGACGTCTCCTCGGAGACACTCCAACGGACGACCCTCGGCCACCTGCAAACGGGTCATCCGGTCAATCTCGAACGCGCCGTGGCCGTCGGCGACCGGCTCGGAGGACACCTCGTCACCGGACATGTGGACGGAGTCGGTGAGGTCGACCACATCACGACCGAGGGAGAAATGACTCGAGTGGGCCTCTTCATCGGCCGTGAGCTCGGGCGCTACGCGGCCCAAAAGGGTTCCATCACCATCGATGGGGTGTCCTTGACCATCAACTCCGTGAGTGACGACCGGGTAGAATTGCTTTTGATTCCCCATACCCGCTCCGTCACGACGCTGGGACAACTGACCGTGGGCAGTCCAGTCAATGTGGAAGTCGATCTGGTGGCCCGCTACGTCGAGCGCCTTCTCTCCACTCGCTCTTGAGTCCTCTGCTCCGCGATTCTTCGCGCCACGAGCCCGGCAAGCCCATCGGATCGCTTGCGCTTTGCCTCTTGGGCAGTCATCCATGCACGCCATGTCGTCCCGCCCTGATTCGAGCCCACCTCTGCCCCTGGATATCACGCCGGAACATCTGAAAAACGTTCAGACGGCACTCGATGAAATCCGGGCGGGCAAGATGGTCATCCTCGTGGACGACGAAGACCGCGAAAATGAAGGCGACCTTTGTATAGCCGCTGATCGCGTGACGCCCGAAGCCATCAACTTCATGGCAAGACACGGCCGCGGTCTAATTTGCCTCACACTGACCGAAAAACAAATCGCTCAGCTCGAGCTTCCCATGATGTCGGCACCGGGACGCGGTGGCCCACCGCTCGGCACGGCGTTCACCGTGAGCATCGAGGCCAGACGAGGTGTCACCACTGGCATTAGCGCCAAGGATCGCGCGCACACGATCCAAGTTGCGAGCCACCCGGACGCGAAGCCAGCGGACCTCGTCGTTCCGGGGCATGTTTTTCCCTTGCAGGCTCGCAAAGGAGGCGTCTTGGTGCGCGCTGGTCAGACGGAAGGATCGGTGGATCTCACTCGACTCGCTGGTCTCCATCCGGCGGGGGTCATCTGCGAAATCATCAAGGATGATGGCACGATGGCTCGCATGCCCGATCTGGAGACATTCGCTCGGGAGCATGATCTCCACATCGTCACCATCGCCGACCTCATTTCGTACCGGTTGCAGACCGAGCAACTCGTTCACATCGTCGAAGAAGCGGAGATCATCCTTGATCAAACGGCCACTCCGTGGCGCAGCATCGTCTACGAGTCCTCCGTGGAGGATCGCCAAATTTTGGCCCTCGTGAAGGGAGAAGTCCGCGGCGAGGAACCGACCCTCTGCCGCATGCACGCTGGCTCCACTCTGGGAGACACCTTCTCCTCCACGCGGAGCGAGGGGCGCCGCAATCTCCTTCTCTCCATCGACGCCATCGAGCGAGAAGGACGAGGCGTCATCGTTTACCTGCCGCCGCGCGGCAACCTCGTGCGCGAGCTGGCGACCTGGCAAAGAAAAGACTCCGCTCCACCGGACGAGCGGCAACCCCATCGCCCCCATGGAGGAACCCTGCGCGAGTACGGCCTTGGCGCCCAGGTGCTTCGGGATCTGGGCCTGCGCAACCTCCGGCTGCTCACCAACAGCCCAAGAAAAATCGCGGGCGTCCAGGGCTTCGGGCTCCATGTAGAAAGCGTCGCCCTCTCTGGAGCTCCTCGAGAACAGCCGTGGGAGGGCAGAGGTTGACGGCCCCCCTCCACGCCTCGAGGCTCGCCCGAGTCACCCAGGGGTGAGGATCGGCGGGGCTTTCGAGGTTGTAAGATGTGCTCTAACATCCAATCATTCTATGAATGACCCCCTTCCCTCCATCGTCGAAGGCTCCTTGGTTGCCCCCTCCGGGGCTCGATTTGCGGTGGTTTGTGCGCGCTTCAACGAGCTCGTGACGGACCAGCTGCTCTCGGGGGCGCAAGATGCGTTGCGGAAAGTTGGCATCCCCGCCGAGGCCATCACCGTGATCAAGGTCCCCGGCGCTTGGGAGCTTTCCTCGATCTGCTTGCGCCTCAGCAAGAGCCGTCGATTCGACGCCATCATTGCCTTAGGCGCCGTTATCCGAGGTTCCACGCCCCACTTCGACTACGTCGCGAGCGAAGCGGCACGCGGGACTGCCCTGGCGGCACAAGAGAGCCAGCTCCCTGTTGTCTTCGGAGTGCTCACCACCGACACGATCGAACAAGCTCTCGAGCGCGCCGGAACCAAGGCCGGCAATAAGGGTTACGACGCCGCAATGACCGCGCTGGAAATGGTCCAGCTGGGACGGGAGCTCGATCGCCACGGGCTCTAAGTCGCCGAGCGTGGTTCTCCAAGCCCCTCCGAGAGGCAGCGCCTTGCTCCACCGAAAACACACGTTATGTTCCTGCGCTCGATGAACAAAGGTGGAGCACGAAGCACGGCGCGCGAGGCCGCTCTGCAGATCCTCTACGCGGCGGAATCAGCGGACGAGCCGCTTGACCATGTCATTCATCACTTCTGGCGACAGACGCCAGGCGACCCCGAAGGACGGGAATATGCCTCCAAGGTCGTGCGCGGCATCTTCTCCGAGCTCGCGGCTTTCGATGAACGAATCGGCCAAGCAAGCGAGAATTGGCGCGTGGAGCGCATGACCCGAGTCGACCGCAACGTGCTCCGCATTGGAACCTACGAGCTGCTCGAGCGAGCCGACATCCCTCGAGCCGTCATCCTCGACGAAGCCATTGAACTGGCCAAGCGCTTTGGCAGCGAGGAGAGCGGGAAGTTCGTCAATGGCGTCTTGGAACGAGTCGCTAGCGATCTAGGACGCGAGGCTGAACCAACCCCGACGAAAGGCTAGACCGTGGATCTCAAGTTCACTCCGCCCGATCTGCGCCGCTTCGACCTTTTCGTAGGAGAAATGATCGTGGCTCCGGTCGCCCAAGACGAAAGGCCTCCTCAGGGAACCGCAGGGCTGCTCGACTATCGTTTACTTGGAGCCATCAGCCGTCTCATCGAGAGCGAGAGCTTCGTCGGCCAGGTCGGAGACAGCTACGTTCTCAAGCCGCGCCCTCGAATCCCGTTCGATCGCTTGCTTCTCGTGGGAATGGGAAAAACGGCAGAGTTCAACGCCCAGGTGTTTGCCGCGGTCGTGGAGCAGATCCTTCGACTTCTAGCAGAAAAGGAGGTCCGCCGAGCCGTCGTCGAGCTCCCCGGGAGAGCCCAAAATCTCATCGAGCCCGAGGTAGCTGCAACGATCCTCGTCGAGCGCGCCGCCAATTATCCGCTCCTCGATACGTGGACTTTGATCGACAACGCAGAGGCAACTCGAGGCCTGACGTCCCGACTCCGGCAAGATCGGGCCAGTGCTTGGGGACGCGTGTAGCTCGGGATCACGACCCCTGGCCCTCCTTCTCACCTTCGCTGGGAAAAACCTCGAACGCGGCAAGCACGATGTTCCCGTTTTCGATCCTATCGTACTCGAGAATCAGCCCATCGTAGAAGTGACGAGCGACCGTTCCCGTCTCGCTCTTCGGCAAAGAAATCGTCTCTTTCCGCCGCGGCTCACCATACTCTTCCAGCACCACGTGACGATGCAGCCCCAGCATGATGCGCGGGCGCATTCCACCGCGGAAGGTTCCAAATCGTTGCTTCCCGCCCGTGCCAGGCACGGGCCGATCTCGCAGGTGCGCCTTGGCTCGAACCAAAACACCATCTTCCAGGGTGAAATCGACGGCTTGCTTGATGTATGCACAGCGGGTTTTCGTTTGGATGTCACAAGGAGCCTGCATCTGCCGCTCGATGGTTTCCCGAGTCGCGCCAAACAAAATGGCGCCCAGCCCTTTTCCTGGTTGGACCACTAGACGCGGCCCCACGGGCCGTCTGTGACCCCGCGCCTCGGGAGCTTTTGACGCAGTCGCATCCTCTGACTCGCTGTCCTGCTTTTTTTTCTGACTCTCGTCTTTTTGCTGGCTTTCGACGGATTCGGCCTGAGCAGACGTCTCTTTCTCCTCCGATCGCTCACAAGAACAACCAGCGGCCAAGACGAGTGCGCCCCCCAAAAGGATGTGAGCCAACGAGCAAGGACTTTTGGGGATGGGATCTCGACGCGCAAGGCTCTGGCAAGGGGTTTTCAGCATAGGTGCCATTTCCAATCTCCAAGGATTCTCCAAAGGTTTGCCGAGGGAGCGGGCGACGGAGCGCTTTCTCTTTTGCCGGCCGTGCAAAAACGTGTTTTCGGGTGTCATACTCACCGAGAAATGCAGCGGCTCACGGGTTTAAAATTCCTTTACATCACCGGCAAGGGGGGAGTTGGCAAGAGCACCGTAGCAGCCGCGGTCTCCTGTGCGCTCGCTCAACAGGGAAACCGCGTTTTGCTCGCCTATGAGGCAGAAGCCTTGGGTCAAGGACGGCTTTTGGGCGTTCAAAAAAGTCCCCACGTCCAAGAAGTCCTGCCCAATCTTTGGGCGGTGGCCATCGAACCTGAACTGTCGATGCAGGAGTACGCCGAGTCGATTCTCCGGAGCCGCCGCGTCGCCAGCGCTCTCTTTCAAAATCAAGTCGCCAAGGGCTTCCTCAGTGGGGTCCCCGGCCTGTCCGCCTGGGCTTTCCTGGGCAAAGCGTGGTTTTACGCCGAGCCTAGCGCCCAGGGACCGGAGAGAGAGGTGAATGTCGATACGGTGGTCGTCGACGCCCCTGCAACGGGGGACAGCACGGATATCCTGCGGGTACCAACCATCATTCAAGATCTGGCTCCCCGTGGGCGCCTGCGACGAGACGCCGAGCTGTGCAGTGAAATGCTCCATGACCCTCAACGAATGGCAGTTCTCCCCGTCACCCTTCTCGAGGAACTGCCGGTCACCGAAACGGAAGAGCTCGTCAAGGTCGTGCGTCAAGAGCTCCGCATGCCCCTCGGGCCCTTGATCATCAATCAGACACGCGAAACCCTTTTTTCCGAGGTCGATCGCGGGAAACTCGCTGGGTGGTTGGAAGACTCTCCCGCGCAAGAATCGTGCGGCAACCTCGAACGATTCATCTCCCTGGCAGCTCGACGAGCGAGTGCGGAACATCAAGCACTCGACCTGCTCCCGCGACTCGAATCTCTCGAATTGCCGCAACTCTGGCTTCCTCATCTCAGGCCCGAACCGCAGGGACGAAGTGGTCTGGCCAGCCTGGCTCGAGCCCTCGCGCCCCCAGCGTCTCGCGGCTATCGTGCTGACCGTCCATGAAGCAGTTCGAACCCGGTACCGTGCTCGCCGAGAAGTATCGGTTGGAATCGCGCCTCGGCGAAGGCGGCATGGGTACGGTGTATCGAGCCACCCATTTGCTCCTGCAAGCTCCCGTAGCGATCAAGGTGATCGACCGTGAGGTCTCGGAGGGAGACGTCACCCTCTCGAGGTTCATGCGCGAGGCCCAAGCAGCGGCCTCGTTGAGAAGTCCGCACGTCGTTCAAGTCCTGGACTACGGAACCGAACAAGGACGCCCCTTCATGGTGATGGAGCTGCTCGAGGGTGAAAGCTTGGCCGACCGGCTCGATCGGCTCAGTTCGCTCACTCCAGCAGAGACCTACCGGGTGATCAGCCACGTCGCCCGTGCCGTGGCGCGCGCCCATGAGACTGGGATTATCCATCGCGATTTGAAACCCGACAACGTGTTCCTCGTTCACAATGAGGAAGACGAGATTGCCAAAGTTCTTGATTTCGGGGTCGCCAAAGTCGAGGCCACTGCGCTGGCCGAGGAAAGCCAGACGCGTACAGGCTCGCTCCTGGGCACTCCCTACTACATGAGTCCAGAGCAAGCTCAGGGCAACAAGGCGGTCGACTACCGATCCGATCTTTGGGCACTTGGTGTCATCGCATTCGAATGCATCACCGGCCACCGCCCCTTCTATAGCGATGGCTTGGGAGAGGTGGTGCTCAAGATCTGCATTCGCGATATTCCGCGACCCAGCAGTCAGGCCACCGTGCCCGAAGGCTTCGATGAGTGGTTCGCCCGAGCTACCGAGCGAGATCCGACTGCTCGTTTCCAGTCCGCTCGGGAACTCAGCGAAGCATTGCGCTTTGCTCTGGGACTGGGCCAGGACGTCAGCGGACCTGTGCCGGAGGCCTCCTGGTCCACAGCAGCGGCGCTTTCCCAATCGGACAGCCTACCCCACGTCCGGCCAGCTTCCGCCGAAGCGACGACGGAGAGTCACCAAGACTCCGAAGTCGCTTCGCTGGAGTCCGGACAGCCAGCTTTCAGCGCCCGAGAAACGCCGGTGTCCGAAAGACAGCGTGCCTCGGCGACGGAACTGCCCCCGGTCGAAGAAAACTCGGACCTGAGGTCCCCGCTTCCTGATTTCGGGGAGCGGGAGATTCATCGGACCGAGGGACAAGGCGGAGCGAAATGGGAGGAATCCGTGGAACCTCCTCCGGCCGCCGACGCCGCTCCGGATTCTCAGTGGGAAATCGTGCCCCACGACCAACCCTCACACCAAGATAACCCCCAAGCTCCGACCGCGCTCGAGTTTGCTCTCGCCGAGGAGAAGAAGGGCTCGGGAAGTGTTCTTTTGGTGGGACTCTCGGCCATCCTTCTGGGAGCAGCCGCGGTTCTGTTCGTCCGCGGGTTCAGCGGAGACGAATCCGACGTTCGCTCGCTTCGGCCGGGGGATTCGGTGACGGCCAGCCAGCAAGCTGACAAGCCGGCCCCCTCCTCATCCAGCAGTTCCGACAATCAGGAGGGCTCCGCACCCCGGCAAGGCAAACCATCGGACCGAGAGGACTCGGACCCTTCCGCAGAAAATCCCCCTCCCCCGGCTCACGCAACCGACACTCCAGAAGAGGACGGCTCCCCCCACGCCTCACAAGAAAAAGGACAGCTTGCACGGGAGGACGAAGTCCTCGACGCTATCGATGCTGCAGCTGCAGAAAAGGCGGCCCAAGAGGGGGATGAAGCGGATCAGGAAAGGCCCGAGGACGAGGCCGACGGAGCCGCTCCGCAAGACAGTGACCGCAAGAAGAAGACCAACAAGGAAAATCAGGGCGAGCCCCCCAGCGACGCTACCGAGCCCAACTCGCCAGCACCCGACACGGGCTCGGAGGAGGACACCTCGAATCCGCCCGAAAACGACGGAGCCACTCCTCAGGAAGAAGGCGAGCAAGCCCCTCAACCGAAAGTTCCCGAAGGGCTCAGCCCGCCGCCACCGCCTCCTCCCCCGACCCCCTAAAAGCCGGTGCGGGAGGACATTCGATGAAATCTCAGGAACGTGCCTCCGAGAGCCAGTCGACGAAACGTCTTCCGCCGGGCCTTCGTGACATCGAGCGGCGAATCAGCCAAACGCCACGTCCTGCTGGATCCACTCCGAGGTCAAGAGAAACGCTCGCACCGTGTGATAGGGAGTTTTCCAAATCTCGCCCTTGTGGTCACCCCGGGGACCGAGCTTCCCTTCGGAGTCGACGCCACAGAAGAACCCTCCATGCTGGGGATCCCAGAGCTTGTCTTGCAGGAATGTGAGTGTTTTCTCCAAACGATCGACCAACTCGGGTCGGCGCGTGGTTCGATAGAGACTGTAGATCCCGGGTAGAGCCTCGGCCTGCACCCACCAGATCTTTTCCCGGCTTTTCACAGAAGCGGCCTTCTTCTGGCCTTCTGGAACACCGCTTTCGAAAAATCCTCCCGCGGGATCCCAGCCATGACCGAGAGCGTATTGGGCGATTTTACTCGATGCGGACTCGATCTGTTCACAGCTCTGTTCATTCACCCCATCGGCGAGAACCAGCGCATCGAGGGCGTCGATCAAAAGCCAAGAGGTCTCCAGATCATGGCCAAAGCTGACAACTCCAGGCCCGACGGGCTTCCAGTCTGCCGAAAAGAACGGATGCAGGTAACCACTTGGCTGCACCAGCTTTGTCGAGACGAGCTCCGCCAACTCGGCAAGACGACTGACGATTAGCTCATCTTCAGGGAAGGCTCGACAAAGCGGAATCAGCGCTTCCAAAAGATGGATATGTGTGTTGGTGCACTTCACCGCGCCTTTGGGCGCTTCAACGTAGGAGAACCAATCTTCCTCCTTCTTCTGATCGAAACCGCCGTGGGTCTCATCGTGACGCATCTGATCGAGAGTCAAGAAGAGCGCGCGGGCCTGATCCGACACCTCGGAGCGAAAAAAAGCCTGCCCGTAGGTCACGAGCGCATAGACGACGAAAGCCTGTGCGTAGAGCTGTACGGCGTCACTGCGCGGCTTTTTATCGCGAGTGATCTGATTGAGGTAGAGGCCCTTCTTCTTGTTGAAGAAGTTCTTTTGCAAATGCTCATACATGGCATCGGCAAACTCGCTGAGACGCGGATCTCCTGGACGCATCTCCTCCATGAAAGAATAGGAGAATAAATGCCGAGCCTGCTGAACCAACGATTGGTCCCCGCGGACCTCGCCCGAAGGACCACCAGGGGAGGTCTCGTCATCAAAAATTGGCCGGAACTCCCGATCCAGGAATCCATAAGCGCCTCCGTCGGGATCGAGGCCCGCGTCGAGCCACGGTTGGAGGGAAGCATCCGCAAGCTCACCGAGCTGCTCTGCCATTCGTTGAAGGCGTTCTATTCTGTCGTCACTGTTCAATTGGTCACCTCTGGCTGAACCGCAGACCTGCGGGTTCCCGCGAAGAACGGAACTTACCCTTGGCTGAACCACCGAAGCGGGGTCAAGTCTGCTCTTCACGCAGCACATGGTTCGGCGCAGAGCCAAACGCCCGGCGGTTGCCGCGCGGACTAAAACGCTTTATCTTTCCGTCTGCTCGGCGCGGGCCAACACCGCGACCAGCCCGCTCGACCCGACTTTCGAGCGACACACCAACAGCGACGTCCGGCTTCCCTGGGCGCCACAACCCGAAGAAACGAGAGCGCCGATTTCGTGCAGCAAGCAAACCAGAGGGGGCGATTCAAGCCGCGCGCCAACGGTCCGCCTTTCGCACGTGTTCGGCCCAGCAACCATAGCGAATGCCGCGCCCGCGTTCCTTGGGCGGCCTGGCGCGCAGGAGAGCGATATGATGCATCGATTGGGAACCCGGATCCTCACGGTCGGCGTAGCCGCGCTGTTCTGCACCTTTGCCTGTTCCGAAGGGACCGGCGACGGCGATGGCGGCACAGGCGGCACAGGTGGTGAAATGGATGGAGCCGGTGGTGATACCGGCGGGACCGGAGGGGACGCCACGGGCGGTACGGGGGGAACCGAAAGCAACGCAGGCGGCACGGGCGGCAACGGAAACGAAGAACCTTCCGTCTCATACAGGTTCGACTCAGATCTCGAGGGCTTCGTTGTCGATTGGGAGGGTCCGGAGAGCTGGAGCCCGGGCGCCACGGGAATGGGCGGGATGGCCGGTGCGAGCTTTTTGAGCTCGGTGGAATGGACTGGCGAGGATGGCGAACCGGAAGACGGCTCCGTGGAGGCAACCATCCCATTCGATTTCGTGGGAACTGGCAGCACGGACGATCTCCAGAAGGCGCACTTCGCTCTCCCTTTCAATGAACCAATGGACCTCACGAACACAGTGGTCTCCGTGAACATCAAGCTCGTTTCCGGCGGGCCCACCGACGAGTCGTGCCCGATGAACGGCAAGGTGTTCGTCAAGACCACCGAGGAGTGGATCTGGGGCGACGGCGGCACCGTGGATCTCGAGGAGGGCCTATGGATCGACGCGACGATGGAATCCAGCGCCCCCAACTACGAGGACGAGGGCTACGATGAGTCCGATGCCTACTCGATAGGGATCGAAATCACCCCCAACAGCTCGGAAGGCTGCGAAGCCGGCGAAGCTATCGTCCGCTTCGACACCTTCTCCTACTGAATCTACGAAAGGCCTCTGCTCGCCTATGGGCTCGCAAGGGGTTGGCTTTCGCCCGTGGATGCGACCCCTCGACCCCCGCCTTCCGAGAGCCCAGCTCGGCCCAACCTCCGAAAGCACACCAGTCCGCTCGAAAACAGTCCCAGATGCCTTCCCAGTTGTTCCAGTCTCGCAAGTCGGCCCTCCTCACGGAACATGCCGCGTTGATCAACCGCAAGAACCGCCGTCGTGAACCAAGCAACGGCATCTTCTTCCGCTACGAGAACCCAGTCCTGACGGCCGAGCACACACCACTCGAATGGCGGTACGATTTTTCACCCAAAACGAACCCCTACTTCCTTGAACGACTTGGCATCAATGCCGTCTTCAACGCGGGTGCCCTGCTTCACCGCGGACGCTATTTGCTCATGGCTCGCGTCGAAGGTTGGGACAGAAAGAGCTTCTTCGCGATCGCCGAATCGGAAAACGGCATCGATGGCTTCCGTTTCTGGGACGAACCCATCGAGATGCCGGAAGGCGACACTCCCGCCACGAACGTCTACGATGCTCGTCTCACGGCTCATGAGGATGGTTTCATCTACGCAGTCTTTTGCGCGGAACGCAAAGCTCTTTCTGCACCCCAAGGGGACACGAGTGCCGCCGTGGCCAGCGCTGGCATCGCACGAACCACTGATCTGAAAACCTGGGAGAGGCTCCCCGATCTGCTGACCCCCAGTCCGCAGCAGCGCAACGTCGTTTTGCATCCTCAGTACGTCGACGGAAAATACCTTCTCTACACACGCCCTCAGGATGATTTCATTAGCGCCGGCAGCGGAGGTGGAATCGCCTGGGGTGTTTCCGCAACGATGGAAGAAGCTCGCATCGAAACCGAGACCATTCTCGATCCCCGGATTTATCATACCGTCAAAGAGGCAAAGAACGGGGCCGGAGCTCCCCCCATCGAGACACCGAAAGGGTGGCTGCACATCGCCCACGGCGTCCGCAATACGGCCGCCGGATTGCGATATGTCCTCTACGCGTTCCTGTGCGACAAGGAGCGGCCCTGGAAGGTGAGCCACGCCCCGGGGGGCTATTTGCTGGCCCCACAGGGGCAAGAACGAGTGGGGGATGTTTCCAACGTGCTCTTTTCAAATGGAGTCATCGCAGAGCCCACTGGTCGCGTCCTCATCTATTATGGCTCGAGCGATACGCGACTTCATGTGGCTGAAACGAGTATCGATATCCTCTTGGACTATGTGACCGGCACCCCCGTAGATCCCCTCACCAGTTCGGCTTGTGTTCAGCAGCGACTTTCCCTCATTCGCCGAAATCGCCAACTCCCCCAGTAGTTTGCTTTTCCTCGTTTTTCGCATTCGAGACGTGCGCTATTCCGTTCCCTTCGATCCATCATGGCTTTCCTCCAGCATCGCTCCCTCTTCGCCACCTTGGCTTGCGCCACCAGCAGCGCCATGGCCCTTCTGACCAGCAGCGCTGCTGCGGAGCCGCCTCTTCGTCCGGAAGGTCTTCCCGATGACTACGGCGGTTTTGTCTACGTAGAAGGCGATCAGCTCAAGCTCAACGGCGGCGACTTCTATTTTTCCGGCGCCAATAGCTACGCGATGCTCTATTCCCCGGACGAGGCCGAAGCCACCATGCAAGTGGCCCAGTCCCTCGGCCTCAACGCGATCCGCTTTTGGGGCTTTTGGGACGGAGAAGAACCAACCCTCGACAGCGAGGGTGAGCCAACCCTTCCCCCCAATGGAACCGATCGATGGGGGCGCCCCGTCCTGCAAAGCCGACCACGCGAATACAATGAGCTAGCATTTCGCAATTTCGACTACGTCATCTATCTGGCGCACGTCTACGGCATGAAACTGGTTATTCCGCTGCTCAATGAGTGGGATGAATTTGGTGGTCTCCGACAATACCTCGAGTGGGACGGCGTCGAGTTTCCCAACATCGAACCCACCTGCGGCCCCTATGGCGACGGCATTTGCTATTCGGAAATCGAAGAAACCGTCAAGGCGGAACGCTATCGCTTTTTCGAAGACTGTGCTTTTTGTCAAGACGTCTATTTCGATTGGGTTCATCAGGTACTCAACCGCACGAACACCATCACCGGAGTCAAGTACAAGAACGATCCTGCCATTATGATTTGGGAAGTCATGAATGAGCCGCGTATCGGCCCTTGGCAGCACGACGAGTCCGCTACGGTGATACGCGACTTTTTGCATGAGGGAGCCCAATTCATCAAGAGCATCGACAAGAACCACCTCGTTTCCACTGGCGAGGAGGGCTTCTTTTTCGAAGGAGAAGCTGAGTATTCTATGGCCCATGCCTATGACGACGAGACCAGCCATGGCATGGGAGGCGCGGCTGGAGTCGGAGCGAGCGGAATGGGAGGGGTTGCATCAGGACTTCCCGAAAGCCCGGCGGACGTCAGCGATCCTAAAACTGGTTACGGTTGGGACACCGCACCGGGAGAAGGTACCTCCTTCACCCTCAATCTCCAGATCCCGGAAGTGGATATTGGCACCTACCACGCTTGGCCTTTCAACTGGAACAAGGCTCACGAGGAATGGGGTCCCTCCTACGAGGACGAGATCGATGTGTTCATGACCGAATGGGTCGAAGCTCACGCTGCGGCAGCTCAACTCATTGGCAAGCCCAGTTTTCTCGGAGAATTTGGCTGGCAGATCCTACGTGTCGAGGGCTCCAATTTGCAGGATCGCGATA
>CAYTRQ010000017.1:0-27195 GCA_964440025.1 uncultured Polyangiaceae bacterium
TACCGCCCATGTGCGCAAGACCTATGACGTGGAGCGCCACGGCTCCATCGCGGCGCCCTGCCGAGCCGTTGGACTCAGATCCGGCACGTAGAACTGGTTGAGGATCAGAATTCTCATCAGCCTCGCTCTTGGCGAGAAACACCCTCGATCATTTCATCGACAATCCGATCGAGCGAATAGGACAGTTCCCATTCGGGATAATGACTTCGAAACTTGCGAAGATCCGAATAGTAACAAATATGATCTCCCACGCGATGCTCGGAATGATAGTTCACTTGAGGCCGCCGTCCCGTTCGTGCCTCAATCATCGAGAGGCACTCCAGAAGGCTCGCAGCATTTTCCTTCCCGCCACCTAGATTGTACACCTCGCCAGGTCGCGGATCCTGTGCAAACTGCCAAAACGCGTTGATCACGTCATAGGCGTGAATCTGGTCTCTGACCTGTTTTCCCTTGTACCCAAAGACCGTATACGGACGCTGCTGAAGTGCCACTAGCGTCAGATAATTGAGGAAGCCATGAAGTTCTACGCCACTATGGCTGGGGCCAGTCAAACAACCGCCTCGAAAGATGCCGGTCTTCAATCCGAAGTACTTACCGTACTCTTGAGTCATGAGATCCGCGGCGGCTTTAGAAGCACCAAATGGCGAGTGAAGCGTGTGATCGATTGAGAATTCCTCGGCGATCCCCTGCTGGAACCGAGGCTCCGCAAATTCCCAACGGGTCTCGAGCTCCTTCAAGGCAACACGATTCGGGCCATCTCCATAGACCTTATTCGTGCTCACATAGATAAATGGCGCCTCTGGCGAGTGCCTCCTGCAGGCCTCCAGCAGGTTCAGGGTCCCCGTTGCGTTGATGTCAAAATAGACGAAAGGCCGCGACGCAGCCAGATCGTGGCTCGGTTGCGCCGCGGCATGAATGACCATGGAAAACCGACCTCTTCTCATGATGTTCATCACTCCATCACGATCTCGAATATCAAGAGGACAGTGGCGGAAGTTGCTGCATTTTCGCTCGAGACGCTCTCGATTCCAAGTCGTATCGCCCTTGGAACCAAAAAAGTCAGCCCGCATATTGTTGTCCACACCCGTTACCGAAAACCCCATGGAGTCGAAGAATACGACCGCCTCCGAACCGATGAGACCGCTACTTCCAGTGATCAGTACACGCATATTTCGTCCCTGTCTTGCGGCCAGGACTGTCCGACCAGCAAATCCTGTCCTGCTTCCCGTTCAAAAGGAGACGCGTCAACGAACAACGAGGCGCGGAGCAGCACGATACTTTATTCCTCCTGCACGGACCCTTACAAACCGGTTTCGGGATACGATACGGACTCGAGATGGTCATTCAAACGGCGTCCCATTTCCTCCTTTCGCCGGGCCGAGTCCAAAGTCGTGATCGAGGGGCCGAATCCGTAGTTTTTGCCCCCTCCCTCTGGAAAGCCCACAAAGAGCGGACGGCCAAGAAAAGCGCTCCAAAGGCTGAAAGTCGAGTGCGGGGTACCGATCAAAATTCGTGCGTCCGCCATCTCGAGCATTTCCGCAACAGCCGACCGGCCTCTCGACCGCTCCACCCCGGGCATTTCGAGGAGGGGCCCGAGCTCTCGGTCCGTCCCGTCCGAATAAACCCGGACGGGGCCGGGTGCGACGGACAAGACGTCCCGGAGTGCCTCCACAACCGCCCGTAGAGGAAGTCGAAACTGTGGTGGGAGTCCCCCCTCCGGCAAACGTTCAGCCCACTCCTCCGGCGGCACGCGGAAATCTCCGCATCGAACGTGCACTGCAATGGAAGCAGCCGGCATGCCCCGAGAAAGAAGCCGTTGCTCGATTGCCTGTTCCAGCCGCGCTCTCAAAAAAAGACCATGACCACGAAGCGATATAAAATAGTCGCGCAGACCGGAAAATCGACGAAGCAACCCCGCTTGGGGAAGCCCCCGTCGCATAAACACGCCTTGCTCACTCACCTGCTCACATACGGCGAGCGCCAAGGTTCGTTCAATGCCTGTCACTTCATCGGGAGCGGGATGAAATTGAAAGGCGTAGGTCCTCAGATCTCGTTCGCGCCGCAAGGCAGGACCCAGTTTGAGTTGCGGCCACGTAGGGCAAAGGACCGCCGCCTCCTGTTCCTTTGCCCAAACATGCGCACGCGCCCACGGAAACAACATGTTCCCCAGCCCCCCTCCAGCCAACCGAAACAGAAAAAGCTCCTGTCCTCCAAGACACGGGAGGGCTGCATGAAAGTCGCGACGAAAGGGACGCATCGCCTTTTCTCGAACAAACTCCGAAGCCAGGGACCATGGAGGAAAACGCATTTCACAACCTCCTCCGAAAAACCCGCTGCTCACCCCTGCCCGGATCAGGCGAGTGCACACTCACTCCGTGCGGCGTTCTTCTCCCCCCAAGGCATCCCCTGAACATTCCAACCCTGGCGCAAGAAATCCAGCTTTTCTTCTTTCGACGACTTCCCGACCGCATCTTCGAACTCACGAACATTCACGTCGACGAGGGTCCTATACCAGGCCGCTTGGAGGAAGTGGAATAGCCAAACACGTGGATGATCGAGGAAACCTCTGCCGAGTTTTGTCGGCTCAGGATAACCGCGGTGATGGGAGCCTCGGGATCACGCTGACTCACGACTCACCTCCGAGCTTCCATGACTTGCTGCCCGGTGGACCACTTTACGCTCGTCCCATCGCCCGTTCGCAGGCTCGCGCCATGCGTTCGGCCTGCCGCTCGGGATGATATCTCTGAAAGAGGATGCGTTCCGCTCCATCGCCCATCCGCTCCTTGAGAGGCATTGGATAGAGTGCCTGCTCCATCTGAACAGCAAGGTCATGCAGATCCCCCCTTCTGAAGAGCAGCCCAGTCGTCCCGGGAATGACCGCCTCCACCTCGGGAAATTGCGCTTCGGGTCGATCGTGAGTCAAAACGGGCGTACCGTAACCGATGGCGTGCATGACGGTGAGACCAGCGCCCGAAGGAATCACACAAAGATCGGCCGCCCGAAAGTACACTGCAAGGCGCGACTCGTCATGGCACGGCCCGGTAAAGTGAATGCAGTCTTCGATATTCTCCTTTCGAACCAGGTGACGCAGGGCTCGTTCATGACTCCCTTTGCCAACCAGCAACCCGTGCACCCCTCGTCCTTTCCGCCGAAGGGCCCCAACGGCCTGAATGAAAAGGTCCAGCCTTTTCCTGGGCTCAAGGCGTCCGGTAAAGATCACGACGCGCTGAGCGTTGCCCAGTCCCAAATCACGCCGGACTTCCTCGACGGAGACGCCAGCGACCTTTTCAGCCTCCCGCTTCTGCGCCGACGGATCGAGGCTATTGTAAACGACGTGCAGAACAGATGAGGAAAAGCCCTTCCGGAGGAGAAGTTCCACGGCGCGGTCCCCATAAAGAAGCAACCCTTTGGCAAGACGATACTGCAGCGAGCGAATCCACCATCGAAGCCCCGACTCGTCCCTGATGAGACCGTGCGTCCAGAGAAGAACTTTCGTTCTCGACAGAGGCGCCAGAAGAAGAATCCCCCACGTCGTGAGAGAGTACGGCGATCCCAGTGCAATCACCACCCGGTAACGTCCGCAGAGGAGCTCCCAGAGAGCTCTCGGCTGGAAATGGAGGGCTGGCAGGCGTGGCACCTTGAACTGGTAGACACGTGCACGCTGCACACAAAAATCCGCCTCCTCGAAGTTGATCACTTCCATCCAGGGCGTGTCCGTCTCCGTGTCGCCCAGAAAACGAAAATCGATTCGTTGGTTGCGCGACAGTGCGGAATAAAGTGCGGATCGGTAATGGGCCACGGTGTTTTGCTGTAGGAGGACCCGGGGACGCTCCGAACGAACAGTCATCGCGACTCCTCTGGCACGGTGTCCGTTTCCACTTTCGGGGGGGCCGTCTGTACCTCTTTTGGTGCGTCGATATCCCGAAAGACTTCCGTTTCGATCGGAGGCGGCCCCTCCCATTCGACCCCGTGGTGCGTGCTCGGTTCGACCAAAGGCACAACCTCCCTTTCAAGGTCCTCTCTCGCCCGGCCCGTACCCTCCCCGACATTGTCACGCATCCCGGTGCGTGGATCTCGCAGCTCGTTTCTCACGGTGAGCACGTGAGCGCTCACGCGAAGGTTCATCCGAATGAGTCCTAGAGACAGCACGACAGCCATCAGGATCGCTGCCCCGGTCGTCCAATCCCGTTCGAGCGAGATGACCAGAGCAGAAACGGAGAAGAGTACGGAAACGCCATACAAACTGAGAACGGCCCGCCTGTGAGTCAAACCCCAATCGAGGAGCTTGTGATGAATGTGGCCGCGATCCGGTGAAAAGAGCGGGCGCCGTTCGAGCGCGCGGCGAACAATAGAAAAAAGAGTATCGAAAATCGGAAGCCCCAAGGCCAATACCGGTACGAGAAGGGCAACCGCGGTCGACGCCTTTTGATGACCAGCCAAACTGACGGTGGCCAGAGTATAGCCTGCGAAATAGCTCCCCGAATCGCCCATGAAGATACGGGCAGGATTGAAATTGTAGAAAAGAAAACCAAAAAGAGCACCCATCAGGGCAGCCATGACAACGGCAACAAGTACGGTCCCGCCAATGGTGGCAACAATGAGGTTGGTTGCTGCAGCGCAAAACACAACGCCTGCGGCTAAACCGTCCAGTCCATCGATGAGGTTGACAGCGTTGGTCACACCAACAATCCACAGCATGGTCAGGGGGAGAGCAAACTCTCCCATTTCCAGGATACCGAGCCCCGGCACGGTGATCGATGGGATTCGAAAGCCACTCAGATAGGCAACCAAAGCACACAAGAGCTGGAAAAAGAACTTGTTCCAAGCACTCATTCCCCGCACGTCATCCCAGGCGCCGATCACACACATGACAATCATGCCGAACCCCAGCCCGACCACTCGAAGCTCCTGCTCACGCACGAGCCGCGCGACTTCTGAACGCACGACGAACAGCAGAAGGAGAGGAACGATCACCGACAAGGCGATGGCAATCCCCCCGAGACGAGGAATCACGGCGCGATTGACATTCCGACCGCCCACCGCGGAAACGGCCCCCAGCCGGAGAGCGACCAGACGAAGAAGCGGAGTCGTCACGAGGGACAGAAACGCGGCAACGAGAAAGGCGGCGGTGTAGGCAACCATGATCCCCTCTACACCACTCGAAACCTGTCGAAACACCGATCCCGCAACGCGGCATTCGCGAAGCGGACCTTCCCGATGCTACCCAGCATCACGTCGACGCCATTCCGGCACCAGAAGGGTCTTACAGCGCCCCCTTTCCTCGACTCGTCACGCCCCCGGGCCAGATCCGCAGCGGCCCAAGGTGACCATATTCTCGGGGCAGGAAACACGCCTCAACATGGCCTATGTGGTTTCTTTGCGCAACTGGATGACCGAGCGCGGGCTCTCGAGCAGTCGTTTCGGAGATCTCAAATGCGCAGTTGAAAAAGCTTAGAGAGGGGTTTCGTCAGCACAATGGTTGGAGACGTTCTCAGGCCGTTCAGCCTCCAGCTCTGGTAAACTTCCCAGTTGGCTCTTGCGATCTCGACGAGGGACCCATTGCTGGCGCCGCCCGCGGTCATCCGTACAAGTCGCCTCGGCAGGTAGCTCACCTGGGCCTGGTGAACGTAGAAGAACCGCAGCATGAGCTCATAGTCAGCACTAATGGCCAGATCCTCACGGAATCCCCCGTAGCGAAGAAATAGTTCTCGTTTCACATAGGTGGCAGGATGGGGAGTCATCCAGCCTAGGTGGTACTTCAAGCGAGAAAAACTTCCGCTACGCCAGCGCCGAAAGACTCGACCAGAACTCACGAGATCGAGATCGCCGTAAACCGCGTCGGCATGCGTCTGGTCAAAAGCGGCGACGACTTGCGCGATCACTTGGGGGTCAACGAGAGCGTCATCCGAGTTGAGAAATCCAACGATCTCCCCGGTAGCTAGCCGCCAGCCCTTGTTCATCGCATCGTATATCCCCCGATCTGGTTCGACGACGAGGTGAGCCAAATGTTCACGATGGGCCGTCAGGATCTCCACGGTTCGATCCCTCGAGCCTCCGTCGACAGCAATATGCTCGACATCCGGGTGGACCTGGCTCCTGACAGAGGCGAGAGCCTGTTCGATAGTCCTTTCACTGTTTTTGGACACCGTGATGAGAGAAACACGCATGATTCGTTTCCGTCAGGACAGACGACCATCGGTTCTTGCCCGGCCCACCGGGCGCGCCGGATTGCCCGCGACGATATCGCCCGGCCGCACGTCCCTCGTCACAACCGCTCGAGCCCCCACCGCTGCCCCTTGACCGATCCGCACGCCCTTGAGGATGAGAGCCTGCGGCGCCATGAAGACATCGCCCTCGACGAGGGCAGGTCGATCGACTCCCTTGAGCAGTGCAAGGCGGCGCTTCCAAGGGGCAATCGGGCGAAAATCGGTGTCACAGATCACCACATTGGCACCGAGGAGACCCCGATCACCCAATTGGACTCTCTCTTCGGCAACGAGCGCGGACCCTGTGAGACCACGGTCGTTACCCAGCTCCAGGACCGCGCTGGAGCTTCTCGCAGCGAAAACGACCGGTTGATGGGGCGTCAACGGGTTGCTGCTCGGACTCGAACACAATTCCATGCGGTCCCCCAACACAATTGTGCTACCTCTGTGGCGCTGAATCATGGGAGCCCCGATGACTTTCCAACCCTTGCCCCAAGGGATGCCAGCTAGCGCAAAACGTGCACGAATAAGAGACCGGATCGCCAGACGCTGCGGGTGATTCCTGAGCTTGCAGGGGGAGTCGAGCCCTTCCACGGCCGCAGCGTATCCTTTTCGCCCAAACAACGGAAAAAAGTTTTCTGAGCCAGTTTTTTTGAGCCGGCACTTCGAATTTGGATAAAAGCTGAGAATATTCAAGCACTTAAGGAAGTTTTCGCCAGAATGCGAGATTGTGATCACAAGGACAAAAGGCATGCTACGGTCGCGTTCGCTTCTTGACAGCGAGGTTCCCTGAAAGAACAAACACGCCACCGAGAACGATCCTCGTGAAAAGGCCTCGCCGAGGCCCCAGCCACCAACCGGACTCCCTTCTTCGCGAAGGAGCCGGGGGGATTGGGTTCATTTTCAGGGTCCTCGATTCCATGGCTGGTTCCCTCTTCACCGATAACAAGTAGAAAATGGCTGCAACCGATTCGATCGCTCCTTCGTCCGTCGAACCGAACTCCAACGATCCTCTTCGCGTCTACCTCCGCAAGATGGGCACCGTGCCCCTTCTCACTCGCGAGGGGGAGGTCGAGCTTGCAAAACGCATCGAGGAGGGGACCAACGCCGTCCGCGATGCGCTTTTTGATAGCCCCGTGGTGATCGACGAGCTCACTTCCCTGCAAGAGCGCCTCGCAGAGAATCGTATCCGAGCTCGAGAATTGCTCAACGTCGAAGCGGATGACGACACCTTCGATGAGGAGACCGCGAGTGCTCAACTCGTCGAACAGATCGAGAAGATCAAGCGGACCGCCCGGCGACGTGGCCCCCTACTCAAGGAGGCCCAGTCCACCGAGGAGGCCAAGAGGAGTCGGGCAGAGAAGTCGCTGAAGAAGCTGTCTTCCGACGTCTACAAGCTCTTGCTCGCCCTCAACTTCAACAAGCGCGCCATCGACCGGATGGCTCAGGCGCTCAAAGCCAAGTCCCTGATCATGCCCTCGGAGGACAGTGGCATTACTCCGGAGGAACACAAAGAACTCCGTGCCCACGCTAGGACCATCCGGGCTGGGGAGCGACGCGCTCAGCGCGCGAAGGCTCAGCTCGTCGAAGCGAATCTGCGCTTGGTCGTTTCTATCGCCAAGCGCTACACCAACCGCGGCCTCCAGCTGCTCGATCTTATTCAAGAGGGCAACATCGGTGTCATGATCGCGGCCGACAAGTTCGAGTACCGCCGCGGCTACAAGTTCAGTACCTACGCGACCTGGTGGATTCGCCAGGCCATCACTCGAGCCATTGCCGACCAGGCACGAACCATCCGAATTCCGGTGCACATGGTAGAGACCATGAACAAGATGCACCGCACGGCTCATGATCTGGTTCAGGAGTTGGGGCGCGAGCCGACGCCCGAAGAGCTGGCCATCCGACTCGACATTCCGGTCGCCAAGGTGCGAAGCTTACTACGCATCGTCAAAGAACCCCTGAGCCTCGAGACACCCCGCGGGGAGGATGGGGACTGCACACTGGGCGACTTCGTGGAAGACCAGAAGGCTCCCAGCCCCTCGGACAGCCTCATGTCGTCCGATCTCAACAAGCAGACGCGTGAACTTCTCAACTCCCTCAGTGTCCGCGAGCAGCGCGTCCTCCAGAAGCGCTTCGGAATCGGCGAAAAGAGCGAACACACTCTCGAGGAGATCGGTAAGGAGTTCAACGTCACACGGGAACGTATCCGCCAGATCGAGGCAAAAGCTCTTCAGAAACTAAAAAGCTCTCGCCGATCGAGGGCACTCCGCTCCTACTTGGAGTCCTAAGCAGCCTCCTTCTGGGGGTTGTCTGAGGGAGACCGGTGGCGCTCGTCACCTCTGGTCAGCTCGTGCCGGCCCAGGTGGTCGAACGTCTTCTGGCGCTCACCCCTCAGCAGTTGGAGCGGCAGCCTCTTGGTCCGCTCCTTCTGCTGGTCAAGATCCCGGCTGACGAGCACGCGGGGCGATTCGTCGAGCAGCTCAGCACCCCCAGCTCGCTGGGCCCGAGCTCGAGGAGTGAAAGCACGCTCACACTACCCACGGCGGATTTCCCGGCGCTCGGAGCTCAGACGCCGCCGGCCATGGAAGTGGACGTCGTCGAACTCATCGCGGAATTGGGAAGCGCCCCTCACGGCATCCTCCCGCTGCTGCCGCAGCGAGGGCTCGAGGAGCTTTCCATAGGACGAGCCGCCTCTGCGGATCTCCGGCTCGAGCATCCGTCGGTCTCCGCCCAACACGCTTGCATTTCATTGGGAGAATCCAGCGTGCAGATCCGCGATCTCGGAAGCAAAAACGGCACCCGCCTCAATGAAGTACCACTCAAAGCAGGGAAGAAGCGCTGGGTTCAACCGATGGACCGACTCGCGTTCGGTCGGATCGAGACATTCGCTTGCGATCCGCGGGCGCTGCGTGCAGTCCTGCTCCAGGACCTGCGTTCGATGGGACGGGAGCGTCAGTAGCCTGCCCACCATGCCGCTTCGAGCTGATCGGAGAGGTTCCTCACCAACGTCCGAGGAGGTCCTCCTTCGGCCACTGCGGATCGAACGATCTCCTCCCAATCCTCGATTTCCACCGGACCACGCACCGCCTGGTGCGTCGCCCGAACCCGATCAGCAAGAAGATTGCGCATTGGACGAGAAAATGCAGGAACCTGCGCGGGCACGAGCTTGGCTAAGCGGCGCCGAAACAAAAGAACGTCCTCCAAAGGCAACGTAGACTCCACTTCCGATTGCTCGCGCAAAAGCCCCCCACTTTCCTTGCGCATCTCCTTGAATGCAACGGGGGTCATCGCAAGCACCACACACGCTTCCGGAACCGTCCCTCCGCAATAGAACGCAAGCGTCCTCAGCGCCGAGCGACGCCCGGGGCGAGGCACGCCGGAGGTATAGAGGTTTTCCGCCTCGTCGATCAAAAGGACGGGTCCCTTGGCACCGTCCATACGACGCAGCAGCTCTGCCCAAAGGAGAAACCGCCGATAGGCATCTTGCCGATAGTTGGCGCCACTCGATTTGCGCGTGAGATCTCGTGCGGCAAGAAAAGCCTCCAGGGCCTGGCCAGCTCCTTCTTCCGCCTGAGCCATTGCGGACAGAGCCTTTTTGGCAGCCCCTGCCTCCTCCGCACCCGCCTCCGCGATGTCTTCCAAAGCACGGCGCAAAGCACCGAGCCTCGCCCGAGAACGGGTCCAAGCGACGGCCCGATCCTGCGCGCTCGGCCGCCCCCGGCGCGGCATGACGGACTGCTGAAGCACGCGAGCCAGGTGGCGCGCAGGGTTGCCCAAATCGAGATTCATCCGTTCAAGATTGAGCCAAAAAACGGGGTGTCCTTGGTGGAGCGCTCGATCGGCCAAGTGTAAAAGCAGGTGGGTTTTGCCACTTCCGTATTCGCCCGAGAGCACCTGAAAAACACTTCCGGCATTCTCGGCATGGTGAAACAGTTGGCTGATCTGACGGTCGATCCGCTCGTGCCCTACACTCATCGAGGCCAGCCCTTCCGTGGGAGGAAGTCCTTGAGCAACGCGGATGAACGAACGAAGAGCTGCAGGTTTGACACCTTCCGGTGAGCGCACCCGCCGGTGAACATACTCATAGGGTTCACGAATGAGGCTCGTCCACGTTCGATGAGGGGGTGGCGGCTCGGCTTCCGAAGGGAGTTCCAAACGCATCAAGAGTGGGGACAAGGTTCTGAGCGAGCGTGGTCCCACGAACAGCGCATCTCCTCCAGTGAGATGAATGCGCGCGGAAACCGCCCCCCGGCAGGAATCGAAGTTGTCCACGAGCTCCCGCAACACGGTGTAGCCTTTTTCACGCTGGCGATCCGTACGGCGTGCCATCTCGTGACCCTCCGAGAGCAGAACGAACAGTCCTCTGTAGCCCAATGCACGAAGAATGCGGGTCAGATCACCAAAGACTCGCTGGGCCGTGTGCGCATTGAGCGTGCTGCGCACCCCTGGAATGAGTTGCTGACGCCTCAACTCTTGCCCCGCCGCCCAAAGCGTTAGGGCCTGAACTTCTCGCCTGGCATCATCGGTTGCCGAGACATAGGCTGCACAAAAAGCTGCCAAATCACCCCATGCTCCCTCCTCCTCGACCGCCTCGACCCAGCGATCGTGGCTGCGATTTCCGTATCGCTCGAAATAGACGTCCAGAAGATAAAGCAGTCCACGGGCCTTGGAGTCTCCTGGCGGTACCAGGGCATCGATCAACAACGAAACGAGCTCTTGCAGCGTGTCGAGCGGCGTTTCGGCCATCGACAGATGTGCGGTCACAAAACCTCGCCCACGAGCCGCCTGCGCCAACTGTCGCGCTAGATCCTTTTCACGCCTTGCGGAAGGGCAATGAGTCAAGGCTACGCTCGTCGTCCGACAATAGTCGAGATCGAGAAGCGCCTGCTCGAGACGATGAACTTCATCCTCGATCGTCGTCACCGAGGCCGCCGAGGAGCCAATCTCGGCACGCGGCCCCCCATCTGCAACGGACGCCCGCGAACCGACGGCGCTGGTGGAGTCGTGAATCGTAGCCATTTCCCTGGAGTGGTTACCGCGATTTGGCTCATGTACAAAGCACACATGGACAAAGATGAGTTGCCTGACGCCCCCACAGACGTCCTTTCACGGCTCGACCACTCACTACTCAAACCCAATGTTACGAAAAGTCAGCTCAAAGAGCTGTGCCAGGTTGCCGACAGGCTCGATGTCGCTTCCGTCTGCCTTCTGCCCTACTTCGTCAGTGAAGCCGCCCAGCTGCTTTCCGAAAGCAAGGTCTTGGTGAGCACCGTCGTGGCCTTTCCCCATGGAGCCACGGACACGAAGGCAAAAGTCGCCGAGGCACAGGAGGCCCTTCGGGCGGGGGCCGTCGAGTTGGACGTCGTAGCCAACATCTCCCGTCTCCTCTCTTCCGAGCTCACAGCCATAGAAGACGAGATCGGCCAATTAACCCACGTGTGTCACGAGCACGGCGCAAAAATCAAAGTCATCTTCGAGACTTGCTATCTCGACCGGCACAGCATAGTGGCATTGTGCCAGATCTGTTCTGCGGCGGGGGTCGATTGGGTGAAAACCTCCACCGGCTTCGGCCAAGTTCAGAACCGGCCCAGCGGCGCGACCGAGGAAGATGTCCAACTGCTCCGGCACACTTGCCCTTCCTCGGTGCAGGTCAAGGCCTCGGGGGGGATCCGCACACTAGCCGATGTCCGGCGCTTTCTTCGCCTCGGCGCGTCTCGAATCGGGACGAGTCACAGCGAATCCATCGCACAGGAGCTGCAGTCTCCGTCTCAAGCACGAAAAGCCTGACCGAGCTCTCGCTGGGTTCTCGACCCTTGCTAAATACTCACAACAGTGTGCCAGCAGCGGAACGTTTTCCCGGCGAATTGACTCGGATTTTCGGTCCTCTCCAGCATTTCCCCAGGCGGGCAACGAGCCGGCACGAGCACCTTCACAGTCCGTCACTCACCACCGGCAGGAGCAGCTCGACGGTCGTTCCGCGTCCTTCTTCGGACTGAAAAATTAGCGCGCCGCCACTACTTTGCACCAAGTCACGAACAGTGGAAAGGCCCAGTCCCGAGTTCTGCTCAGAGCTCTTTGTCGTGAAAAATGGTTCGAAGATGCGATTGTGGAGCGACGGCGCCACCCCGGCACCGTTGTCAGAAACCCGGAGCGAAACGTAGCGTCCTTCCCTGACCGACGCCACGGCCGCCTCCGCCGCGCCCAGGGTGCGCTCCTCGCACACGAGCCAGACCGTCCCAGGCCCATCCATGGCATCTCGAGCATTGAGCACCAAGTTGAGCAGAGCCGTCTCAAAGAGCGAGCGAGCGGTCTGCAGCAAGCCAGTGGGGAGAACTTCGACAACGAGCTCAGCATGGCGCCCAAGGCATCGTTCGAGAGAGCCCCGCAACTGAAGAAGCATCTCGCTGGGCGCAATCATCACTTGCTGATTCGTGCTGTGTCGCGAAAACCTGAGAATGTCGCCAATCGCCTCGGCACTCCTCTCCGCTGCGCGGAGCGCCCGCTCGAGATCTCGTGAAGGATCCAACTGTTTGTCGAAAGCCCGCTTCGACAATTCCAAGCTCGCCATGATCACGCTGAGCATATTGTTGAATTCGTGAGCGAGGCTGTTTGCCAGCTGACCCAGGGTCTTCCTCCGATAAACCACCCTCAGTCGCTCCTGCACAGCTGCTCCCAACCAAGCTCCCCAAGGGGCTTCGACAGGCTCGGTTTTGGACTCTGTGGTCAGCTCTGTCGTCGACTCCGAGGGCCCTTCCTCTTGAAGCACCAAACAAAGGAGTTCTCGTTCCTCGATCTGGAGTAGTTCCGTATGCACCCGTACAGTGCGTGACCGCTCGCCCAGGCGCAGACAATCGATGTGAGTCCGAGGCTCTTCGCCGTTTCTCAACAAGATCCGCTGTTCTTCGAGCAGTTGCCTCGAAAGCCAGCGAGCAACGTCGTCACCCACGGTCGATTCCGAAACCAGACGACGAAACGCATCATTGACCAGTGCAAGATGAAAGTCTTCGTCGACCACGAGAACCGGAACAGGCAGTGTCTGAATCAGCACCGGCCCCAGTCCTGGCGGGAGGATGTGACCACGGACCCTCACTGCGGAGCTCGGTTCCGAAGGAATCGAAGACGGAACATGCACCAACGCGAGCGGAAGGATGGATTGGATCTGCTGTCGCTCGGCCATAGCAAAGCAAAGAGCGCGGGGACGGGCCCGACTCGGAGCGAGCAGATGGTAGCAGAGGCTTCTCCCGATCGTCTTCCAGTTCAACCTTTCTATTTCGACTCTTTCCGTTTCCCATTCCGCTTTCGGTAAGCGGATCGGTAACTTTCCACCTTCGAAGCGAGCCAACTACGAACAATAGAGTCACACCTTGTCTTCCAAGTCGCTCAATGTAGGAGCGAACCTCTCCATGTGTCGAACCGTTGCCCGCTACCTGCCTGCTAGGAACGGAGGCGAGCTATCCAGAGGCTGAGATGTGTTCTAGAAATCGCACGTGCTGGAAACTGACGTCGCCATCTGTGGCGCTGGAATCGTGGGCCTGGCCACCGCGAGAGCCTTGCTCGACAAGGAACCTCACCTTTCTCTCCTTCTGCTCGACAAGGAGCCCCATTTGGCAGCACACCAAACGGGCCACAACTCCGGAGTGTTGCATACCGGACTCTACTATCGTCCAGGATCTCGAAAAGCGCACACTTGTACCCGCGGACGCCGCCTGATGGTCGACTTCTGCGAGGTGGAAGGCATCGCCCATGATCTTTGCGGGAAGGTCGTCGTAGCGACGGACGAGACAGAGCTACCGGGACTCGAACGTCTTCGAAAGCGTGCCGAGAAAAACAGCATCACCACCGAATCTCTCTCGTCTCAAGAACTCGGTAGGCGCGAACCACACGTCCGAGGACTTCGCGCCCTGTATGTCCCCGAGGCAGGGGTCGTCGACTACCGAGCCGTCTCCCAACGGCTAGCACTCCGTCTCGTGGAGCAGGGTGCGAAACTTTTTCTCGAGACAGAGGTCATGTCTTTGCGGGATGGCCGAGATGGCGTCGTGGTCGAGACGAGCCAGGGGCCACTCAAAGCGAAACATTTCATCAATGCCGCTGGGCTTCAATCAGACCGGGTTTTTCGAATGAGCTGCGCAAAGCCACCTGCCCGGCACATTCAAATCGTCCCCTTCCGCGGAGAGTATTACTCGCTCACCGACGACGCCTCCTTTTTGGTGAAAGCTCTGATTTACCCGGTCCCCGATCCAACATTTCCCTTCTTGGGGATCCATTTCACCCGTGGGATTTCGGGAGAGGTGGAGTGTGGTCCCAACGCGATCTTGAACCTGGGAAGGGAAACCTACGACAAATGGAGTCTCGAACCCGGCGATCTGACCGAAACGCTGCTTTTTCCTGGTTTCCTCAGGCTCGCGCTCCGTCATGGGCGAGCCGGACTCATGGAACTGCACCGGTCGCTCTCGCCAAGCGCCTTTCTCAACGCTGCCCAGCGGCTCGTTCCGCAGCTTCGGCGCGAGCACCTCCGCCGAGCACCGGCAGGGATCCGAGCCCAAGCCGTCGACGAGACGGGCCAGCTCCTGGACGACTTCCATTTCGAACAAGGCCCCTTCGTCAGCCACGTGCTCAACGCGCCATCCCCGGCCGCAACGGCCTCGCTAGCCATCGGCGAAGAGATCGCCGGTCGCGTTCTCGCTCGCCTGTCTTGAAGATCGTTCACTCTCCGCCAACAAACGGCCCTCATCAATCCAGGTCATCGCATCGGTCAACCACTCCAAGCTCGTTGCCAAAGCCACGTCACCAGGATCGACACCACGAGCAACACAACCAGCAGCAGATAGTGCCGCTTGTGCATCCCTTCACGAGGCGGCACCCAATACAAAGCAAAGCAAGTGCCAGCAAAAAGGGCCATGGGAAAGGTGACCACCGGCTTTGCCGCAAGGTAGAGACAGGCCCCCGCAGCTAAAACAGCCACGGCCAAAAGCCCAGGAGGCCTCCGCGGCTCACTGGCTCTGTCCTTCACCTGTGTCCTTCACTTCGAGGTTCTCCGAAGCTCGCGAGAGCGCCTCACCAAGACCAGAAAAACGCATCACGCTTCGGGTGACAGAGACGTCGACGGATTCCTGGGGCCCCCATAGCGTCACCCGATGCCGGGCACGAGTCAGCGCGGTATAGAGGAGCTCACGGGAGAGGAGCTGCGAGGTCGCTGGAGGAAGAACGACGCAAACGTGCCCGTACTCCGAACCCTGGCTCTTATGGACGGTCATGGCAAAAGCGGTTTCGTGATTCGGTAATTGGGCCGGGGAAAGGATCCGAGCAGGACCGCCGACGCGCGAAAAATGGACGCTCATTTTGCCCGCCCGATCGGGCCAGACGAGTCCTACATCGCCATTGGCCAGGCCCGTTCCGACATCGTTGCGGGTCACCATGACAAGCCGCCCCCGATACATCTCCTGGCTGCCTGAAACGAGACCTGCCCGCGTCAACCAGCTCCGAATTCTTTCGTTGAGCATCCTGACCCCAGCAAGCCCCGTGCGATGAGCGCAAAGAACACGGAAATCGTCCAACGCACAGAGCACCTCCTCGGGCTCCGAGCGCTCCAGGGCTGGTCGAAATCCGTCCACCACGAGCCGTTGGAACCGAGGATCATCAGCGGGACTGCCGGAAGCGGTCAACTGCACATCCCCGCGTGATGACTCCAAGTGACCGGGCGCGATGGTCGAGCCGTTCTTCGACTCGTCCAGCTCACTGGAGTCGTCTGCCGCGGTTGCTCGTTCTTGAGCGGTCGACTTTTGCCCACGCTCATTAAGCACCTCCCAGACCGCGGCTACGTCGCCCTCCCGAACGGCACGTGAGACCCGAAAAATGCCACTGTCTGAGGAGAAACGATAGCTCGTCATGAGCTGAACGAAGGCGCCGCCTGCAGCGTCCCCTCCTCGCCCCGGAGCGTTCTCACCGAGAACGTGACAGAGTTCGGAAAGAACGCTCCCTGCCTCAACAGAAGCTAATTGGTCGCGGTCCCCCAGCAGAATCAACTGAGCTCCCGGTGGTGTGGCCTCGATGAGATGACGCATGAGAGAAAGATCGACCATCGAAGCCTCATCGACCAAAACAACGTCACAGTCGAGCGGGTTGGACTCATTGCGCCGAAAGCGGGTTCGGGAGTCAGGGCGGACCCCGAGCGCCCGGTGAATGGTGACTGCCTGCTCGGGAATGTGCGCTGCCACCTCCTGGGGAAGGGAAAGACGAGCCTTAGCGCCATGAATCGATTCGGAAAGACGAGCCGCCGCCTTTCCAGTCGGCGCAAGAAGCAAAACGCGGGGCGGACGCTCCCCGTTCTTTCCACTCTGCTGGACGAGAAGAGAGAGCAGCTTCACGACCGTCGATGTCTTGCCGGTTCCCGGCCCGCCGCTGATGACCGTCAAGCCACCATCGAGGACCGAAAGAGCTGCTGCGCGTTGGTGAGGATCGCATTCACCTGAGGGAAAGAGCGTCTCAATCGAAATATCGGCTCGAGGGCGCCGAGCCGCCAAAAGTCGCGCAAGGGCCCGCGCCAGCCGGATTTCGTGCTCATAATAACGATGCAGGTAAAGACGTCCCGTCTCGTCGAGCACCAGTGGCGGAAGCTCCAGTGGCAAATCTGCTGGCTCGAGCTCATCCAATTCCGGCAGTCCCCCTGCGGGCAACCGATCGGTCGACCACCGAGCGAGAGCTGCCGAAAACTCCTCGGTCGTGGGAAATGGCGAGAGCGTGTGAGCCTCTCCCGAGATGGTGAGTGCAGAAAGCTCCGCGAGAGGGACGCAAACATGTCCTTCTCGCAAGAAACGACTCGCCGAAGCCGCGGCGAGTCTCAACACGGGCTCTTCCGCAGAGGCTACCGCCTTGGCAAAGTGCACGTCCACCGACTCGAGCCAGCCGACCTCCTGTAGCTCGCCGAGCTCCGGCCCACTGCTCACTTGGCGCCTCCCGAAAGGGTCTTGGACAGACTTTCCAGCAACGCCTCGCTCGGAAAAAAGCGATAAATCCCAGGCGTCTCTCGCGTGTCGAGAGGAGCCTGGCACCGGGGAGGCACACCTCGAAGAAACGCGTAGATCACTCCTCCGAAATGAGCATCGTACCGATAGCCGGAAATCCGCTGCTGCCCATAGCGATGCACCGCTACCGCATAAAGCAATCCCTGAAGTAGATAGTGGTGATCCTCCATAGCATACTGCAAATATCGCGGAGCGTAGTCGGCGTAGGTTTCGCCCAAAAAATTGGACTTGTAGTCGACAACGTAGAGCCTTTGATCAGCAAGAAACACCAAATCGATAAAACCACGGAGAAAGCCGTGAAAGGCACCGAATCCCAAATCCCGCACGCGAGTCAGGTACCCGGGAGAAAGATACGGATCCGCTTCGGTTCCCATCAGAGCGCGCCGCAACATGCCACCAGAAAGAAGAGTATTCGCCTCGCCGATTCGGAGATTGAACTCCATCTCTGGAATACGATTCTCCCGATCGAGATCGAGCAAACGAAGTGACGAAAGAAGATCCTCGATGGCCTCGCTCACGGCGGACTCATGGTCAGCGTCGAATCCACGCTTCTGGAGCTCATCGACAACGATGGACCGTCTCTGGTCCACGGTTCCCTCCTTCATCGGCACACGTTCCAAAATGGCATGAAGAGCATCTCCCGAACGGGCTCCCCGGGGAAAATCCGCCAAAACCACCCGCTCGGCCCCAAGCTGTCCGGTGCCCCCCTCCCCGGCTTGTCCGGAAAGATCGAGCTCCTGGTCGACTTCGTCGACATCACGACCTTCTCGAGCCTGTCGACTCAGAGATCCCGAGGTGCGCGTCATAGCCGAAAAACTACTCGTCCTCAGCCCCTGGGGAATATAAGGGAGGGTTTTCGGCGGGGAGATGGAAACCCCGGTCAAACCCGGACGCGCGTAGCGCGGCGCACAGGCTAGGTCATCGTGCGAATCCCCCCGGCTGACCTCGATAACGCCCTCCGAATCGGTCACCAGCCGCTCCAGATCGTTTTCTCTCTGGGCGTTCGAAAGCTCCTTGAATCCCTGACGCACGGCCCGTTGTATTTCTTCGGGTAACGAAGGCTCATGAAGAAACCATCCCAGGGGGGAAAACTGACTCCCTCCTTGATGAACAGCAATGACCTGATGGCGCGAACGGGTCAGCGCAACGTATCCGACACGGAGGGCTTCCTCCAGCTCCTCCTGACGCGCCCAGGCCACGTGAAGGGAAGCTTCCTCCGAGGCTCTTGGAGAGCGGACCTCGATGCGCTCGGCACTGTCGCAGTCTGGATCATGATAGCGCGCGGCAGACATCGGAAACTCCTTTTCGTCCGCCCCCACGCTCGGCAACACCACGATGTCGTATTCGAGCCCCTTGCTCTTGTGGGCCGTGGTGAGAGTCACGGCATCCTCGTCTGACTCCAAGCGCACCTGTCTGGCTTCAGCGGCCATGGCGTGGCCGGTCGGAGAGGCGATGGCACTATCGAGAAACCGAAGCAACCCCACGGTTCCCAAGTGTTCACTGACCTCCGCTTCATTCAGCAATTCGAGCAGATGACGAAAGTTCGTCATCTTTCGCTCACCGTCTACATCGCGCAACGTCCGTGCAGTGAGATCGAGCATTTCTGCAAGGGCCTCGAGTGCGTGGGCCACCCCGCGACTCCGCCACAGATCCCCAAACGCTCTTAGACGGCCGGTCCACAACTCGAGCAGCTCGGCATCCTCTTGCATCTGCCCGAGCTCATCGGACAAGACACCCATGGCGCGCGTAGCAAGCGCTGCGCGACACAGATGACGCTGGCTGGGCTCGGCGAGGGCTCGCAAAATACGCCGCAACTCGAGAGCCTCCGGTGCCTCGAAAACACTGCGGTCCCCATGCATCACGGCCGGCACTTCCAGCTCACGAAGCAACTCCTGGACCTGACTAGCCTGCTTGTTCGTACGCGTCAGGACCGCGATATTTTTTGGCGTGACTGGCGCCCCATCGATCGACAGCTTGGAATCGAGCAACCGAGCGACCTCACAAGCGCTCAGCCGCAAGGGATCCCCGTTTTCACAGAGCAAGATGCGCAACGCCGGTGGGCAGTTGCCCGACGAATCACGGAGCCGGTCCTCCGCCCCCGGCCGCGGTTGAATCGGCTCATAGGCGATCTGCGGCATGGCAAAAGGCCGACGAAGTCGCCCCCAAAGGACATTCTGAGCCTGGATCAGAGACGGGCTGCTCCGATAACTCGTATTTAGGGTCCAAACGGCCGAGGCCGCATCCTCCCCCGCCGCGAGGTATGTGTGTACATCTGCCCCCCGAAAGCGATAGATGGATTGCTTGGGATCGCCGATCAAATAGAGGGCTGATGAATCTGGCGCCGGTTGGTAGACGCGTCGGAAAATCTCGTACTGCGTCTTATCCGTGTCTTGGAACTCGTCGATGAGCGCAACGGAAAAACGCCGACGGATAGCCCGAGCCAGCCTCGGCCCACTTCCCGTTCTGCGCAAAGCTCGACACAAAGAGACCAAGAGCCCATCAAACGACTGAGTACCCAGCTCCTCGTGTTCCTCGGTCAATCGCTGCTCGACCTCCAAAGCAAGCTTTCCTCGCAAATAGGCGGCAAACTCGCTGGCCTTGGCAGCGAGTTCCTCGCAGGCGGTGCGAAAGTCTTCGAGGACATCCAAAAGTGCATGCGAGGGAGTCTGATGCCCCTTTTTGGTTGCAGCTTTGACCCCAGAGCTCGTCCAACGCCCCTTGTCCAAATCCGGATAGTCCACGGCCACCGACCCGGGTGAGGAGAAGTAGCCGTTCAACGAGACAGCATCCTTCTCGATGCTCGCGATGCGGTATTTGTTCCGGTTCAAAGCCACCGAGGAAAGCAACAGCTCCAAAAGCTCCGAGCTCATCTCTTGGTAGGCAATCTGCGTGGCAGCCCGGATCGACCGCCAGCGCTCGATGGCACCGGCTAAATCGGGTTTTTCGAGTGGAGTCGCAAGCGGAACTTCAAACGCACCAGCAACAGTGCGAGCCACACTCGCTAAGCTGCGATGTGTGACCACTCCTTGAATCAGCGCGAATTGCTCTCGTGGCAGCGGCGCCACGTGGCTCGACCAAAAATCGGTGACGATATCGTAGAGAATTCCTCGATCGTCACCGATCAACTCCGTATCCTCCCGAACCCCACTTTCGAACGCGTGCTGAGCGAGCATTCTCGCAGCGAAGCCATGGATGGTCATGATTGCTGCCCGATCAGCCCCGCGCAAAGCCGCTTCCATCCGTCGCAACACGGTTGGCTGATCCGGCAATTGACGCAGATGCTCAATGAGGGTGTCTCCGGGGACAGAAGTTTGCGCACGAAGCCCCTCGGTGGCGCGGACAAGTCGCTGCTGCACCCGATCCTTCAGCTCCGCGGTCGCTGCATTGGTGAAGGTCACCGCGACGATCTCGTCAATGGACGCCGCTCCCTCGGCGATCAAACGCAAAAAGAGCGAAGTGATCGTATAGGTTTTACCTGTTCCAGCACTCGCTTCGATGAGATGAATGCCACTGAGGGGAATGCGGAGCGGATCGAGCGGTGCACGGTTCATAGCTCCTCCTTTTCCCGAGCGGCAATGAGTGGCTCATAGATATCCTGACTCAATTGAGCGAACTGCAACCGCTGCGAGTTCGACCAAGACATCAGCGGCGGCTCATCACGAAAAACCTGGGCCACCCGTGAATCGAGGAGCCGATCCGACCCCGGCTGATACAAAGCTCGGTGAGCTCGATTCATGGCTTTCTGCTCGGCGTCTTCCTCACTGCTCTTCTTGAGCGCGTCGTGGAGCGTCTCCACATAGGTCAACGAGGCCTTGGGGAAAAAGCGCAATGGTTCGCAGTGACCTCGCAGATAGTCCACACAGGCGCGAGCCAGAAGCTCGTACGCCCGTGCTGGCTCGACGGGAGAAAAGGAGATCAGAGCAACTTCGCCAGAAGGGGAAGATGACGATCGCTTGGCGGCTCGTCCCACCAACTTGCTTTTGATCGCGTAACCAGCCGCGCAAAGAGCGAGGTGTCTGAGCCAGAGGGCTAACTGACGCTTGGCGTCAGGCTCCCCGTAGTCCATCGCAACGAAGGTACCGGGCCCCAACCATTCCGCTCCGTGAAGCTCCAGCTCCACATCTATCTGCTGTCCTTGCGCATTGGGAAGCGAGGCGTGAAACCGATGAGCGATCTCCACTCTCCGCATCTCCTCCCGGGATACAATCTCGAAGGCCGTGGAGCCGATCTTCGATGCTGTACGAGATACCTCGGACAGCAACAGATCGCCGGCGCTGCCCACAGGCAACGCTCCGCGCCCTAGTTCGACGCTCGTGGCAAGCGGGAGCTCGAGACGCTGCCGATGAAGCAAGGCATCTCCTAGAATCCATCGCGATAGAGCGTCGGTCGAGACGGGTTCTCGATCCTCGAACTGCTCGATCTCGTCATCGATGACGACATCGAGCTGAGCCAGAAAGGCAGCGGCTGGGTTCTTCCAGAAGCGAACCAGATCATCCAGGGAGGTCTTGACTGGCTCATAGAAAGCAATGGGGAAAAGCCGCCCCTGAACAAACGGCTGCCGAGTCCGGGGATCAGGTGAAGTCAGGCACAGGGCGCCTCGCCGAGCCTGCTCATCAAAGCTCGAGAGATGACTCCCCTGCACGAAGTACCGAGGACTGAAGGGCTGCAGGGGATGCTCGACCACCTCGAGCGCGCCCTTCGCACGGCAAGCCTCGGTCCCGTCCTCGCCACCGACCATGTCTTCCAGGGTCTGTTTCAGCTCACTGACCACCACGGAGGGTGGACACTCGCTATTGTCCTGCACACTGCGCCCAACATAGCTGAGAGCCAACCGTTGTCGGGCCGAAAGCAAGATCTCGAGAAAAAGGAACCGGTCATCCGCGCGCAACGTTCGGTCGCCCCGTTTCGGTGCGTCAGCGATCTTGTCGAGAGCGGAGGGCAGATCGGTGCGAGGAAATTGGGCCTGATCCAGGCCAAGCACACACACACGACGGAAGGGGATGGTCCGCAGAGGCAACAAGGCACAAAACGTCACACCACCGGAGAGAAAGTCGGTGCTCGGCTTCTCGGCATCAAACGCTTGTTCAAGCAGATGAAGCACCGCCGCTAGACCGAGCGGCTCGTTCACTCCCGCGTTGCGCGCATGATGAAAAACGCCCCGGATCGCGTTCTGAACGACGCCGACGTCCCAAGCCACCTCCGAGCCTTGCCCCAGAAAGGTCGTGCAAAAGCTCGTCAAAAACGATTCCCATTCGTCCGGCGTCAGTCCTCCCCCCTGCAATCGAGCTCGCGACTCCAAAAGATTCTCCACGAAATCCGCAAAGCGCCCCAGCAAATCGGCGTCCGAAGCGGCGACATCGTCCACCGGAACCACACCACAGGCTAATCCTAAACCTTCATCGGCACAGGCGTAACCGAGGAGAAGACGCCGAAGCCCCCAAGACCAAGTGTTCTCCTCCCGCTCCTGCAGCCCATAACTCGCCACATGGCGTCCATCGGCCCCCCAGCGGATCCCCGAGCTTTTCACCCATTCGAAAATTCGCTCCAAGTCCGCAGCCCGGACGCCAAAGCGGTGGAGGACGGGTTCGGTTTGGAAAAAGTCGAGCACTGCACTGGCCTTGAGCCGACCGGGAAGGAGACGAAGGCCAAGCAGAAGAGACCGCGCCGCGGCATTGGTGGCCCCTTCGCTCCGATCGGCGATCTTGTAGGGGATCGGAGGATTCTCTCCGGCTCGCGCACCAAACACCGCCGCTACGAGGGGCGAATAGGCCTCGATATCCGGCGTAAGGACAACCACATCCTCAGGATGCAATGTTGGGTCTTCGGCGAACCAACGAAGGAGCCGATCGGCAAGGACTTCCACCTCCCGCAAACGACTATGGCAACTCTCCAGAGTCATGCTTCCATCATTGGCAAAGCTGCTTGGCACTCGGGCCTCCGGGGGGCATCGCTCACCCTGAACGATATCCGATTGCAGAGCCGTTAGCAGGGACTGCGGCTGAGGAATGCGAAATTCCGCCGGCCCATCGGTATACTGAGTATTCTGCTCTATCAGGAACTGGTAGTCTGCCCCCACTTTTCCGAGACTCACCAAAAGGGGGTGCGCTCCCTCACCAAGCTCTGCCAACGGATCATCAACTGGATGAAGATCGGCAAAGTACTCACGGGACACCGAAAAGCTGAAAACGTGCACGGGAATGACCCGCGAGATCCGAGAAAGAACCTGCAAATACACAGGAGGTAAGCCCGGTCCGCCCACCAAGCTCAAACGGTGCGGGACGGCTCGGGCAATCGTGTCGTCACTCGATTCACGAAGGAAGTGGGCCAACCGAGCCGCCAGATGATGAGGACCCAAGCGGCTCGTGATCCGTTGCCACAGATCGGCCTGAAAGTCGTCAATCCCTCGTCCAGCATCCCACTGCAAGATCATGCGGGGCCGGTAGGTCAGATATTGGTCATAAAGGCGAGCGAGGCGCTCGGCGAGGAGGAGACGCCGTGTTCCATCGCTGTCTTCCGCTAGGTTGCGACGCACGGGCTCGTAGATCTCGTCCGGGGGCAGGTCCCGAAGCAGAGAAAAGATCTCCCACGACAAAGCCTCCCTTTCATAGCGCAGAGAAAGGGGCTGCTCGCCCAGAGCCGCGTCGAGCGTATCGAGCAAAAACGAGCGCGGATACGGATAGCTCACATTGGCCACGACTCCGTGACGGACGGCCAGCTCCCGGGAAAGCCAACGCTGCATGCCGGCGCTCTGGATGAGGATCACCTCGGGCTCCAGTATCGCTGGGCCGGGCTCTGCCAGGACCCGCGCCAGACGATCGGCGAGCTCGCTCATGTCGTTGGAGCGGTACAGGAACATTTTCCGTCGCTTGCTAGCGCGCGCTCGGAGGGGCGCCAAGGGCCCCTCCCGCGACCCCTGACATCACCTGACCCAGCCCGAGGGCACACCTGACCGAGCCGGAGGAGCGCGGAAAAGGGAGCAGGCTCGAGACGGGGAGACGTGTTCATGCCCCGAGCCCACAACCCCTGACATCACCTGACCCAGCCCGAGGAGCGGGCGCAGCCGAGGGGCAGGTTCAAGTGCAATCCATCAAAAATTTCAAAAACGGCTGCGAAAGGAAAGCATCCCTCTCCCCGGAGCCCACTGGGGAACCAGTGAGGCCCAATGAGGCGTCGGCGAGGCCCACTGGGGAACGAGCGAGGAGCGGGCTACTCCAGAGCGAGAGGTCTTCTTGCGCAGGAACCGGGACAGCAGCGCGCCTGTCAGCGCCACGACTCCGGCCGAAGCACCACCCACCACGAGACCAACACCAGTGATACGGTGCGACGTAGCTTCCTCGAGATCCGAGCAAAGCTGCCCCAGCTCTCCGTTTGCCTCCTTACACCTGGCATCTTCTCCATAAGATCTCTCGATACGGCTCCTCGTGTCTTGATATCGGGAACTCGCTTGACTCAAGATAGCGCCGCCCGTCGTCCCAACTCCCAATCCTGCAACCGAAACCGAGAGTGCAGTCCAAAAAAGCACGTTTCCGGCTCTTGAACGTCGCCCGCTCGTTTCCCCCTGGTAGGGCTCCATTTGTTCTCCCGGCGAGGCTTCTCGGTCCAGCTTGGAGTCCCAACCGGACACCTGCTGAGGCCAATTTCGAGGAAGGCTACGCATTTCCTGAAAGGCCGACTGACCGGCCCGATCGAGATCGATCTCAATCTGCTTGGTCTCTCCTACATTCAAGAAGACCTCGATCTTGCGAGTTTCGTAAGCCGGGGCGGAAACCGTTACCGTGTATGTACCTGGCCTGAGCCAGGTCGAAGAGCTCATGGGTCGCACATGTCCATCAACCTGGATCCGAGCACTGTCCGGCGTCCCTCCCACGAAGAGACGGGCCAGAAGGGACTCCACGCGCGCCAGCGACCGAGGTAACCTCCGCTCCACCCCCGGCGTCGGATCGCTCAGCACCAATCGCCCTGCTTCCAAATAACTCCGGCGCGCTTCAAGCAACTTTCCCGCCTTCTCCAGGGCATAACCCACATGGTAGTGCACACCAGGCGTAGCGTGGATCGACAGGACTTGGCCGAACACCGCGGCCGCTGCCTCCCACTCCTCTTGGGCCATCAGAGCTTCTCCCTCTTCGAAAAGCTGGCGCGCTCGAGCCAAAACTGCGCCCTCCGGATCGACCAAGCCCATTTTCACTCCGGCAACGGGCGGACTTGGATCCCTTCTTGTTTCGATGTCGCCGCTTTGGCGCGGAGCCGCGGGGGGAGCCGGTTCGCTGCCTGCGCGCTCCGAGCCGCTTCGGCGGGGAGCCGCGGTGGGGGCCGGTTCGCCGTTTGCTCGTTCCTCCGAGCCTTTGTCTGTGCTGGCCGCGGGGGGAGCCGATTCGCTGCCTGCGCGCTCCGAGCCGCTTCGGCGGGGAGCCGCGGTGGGGGCCGGTTCGCCGTCTGCGCGGTAGCCAATCCCCGCGGATTCGCTATCAGGCCGATCAGCTGCGCAATTGACATTCGGTTTCGCGGTAGATTTCCCACGAGGCAAAGAGCCCCCTTCTTGTGCCAGGGCACTGGACGTCGCTAGGCAAACCCCAACAAACATCACCCAAGCAACCCGTACTGCGTGGCTCCCTCGGCATGGTGAGTGATTTCTCCATGCACCCTCCCCCCTCTTTGTTATCCGAGTCATTGTTCCGCCATTGTTAGCCTCGTCCTACTGCGCACCCAATGCAATTTCAACAGTCAAATGACATTGGCCCCACCAGAGCCCCACCGTGACCCGCCGCTACTGAGGTAAACCAATGGAGCCGGCGACCGAAGCAGAGGAAGACCGGCCAGCCGACTTGTCGGTCAGCTGCTTCCATATTCGTTTTCAACGAGTTGACGGTTCCATCCGCCTCCGAGCAGTTCATTCAGCCAATTTTGACTATGCTGAGCGCTCAAGCTTCGAGCGCTCGAGATGATTTCAAACGTTCCGAGACATACGTTTCAATCATTCCGGAGCCCGAGAAGCCCAAGTCGCCCCAATCAGCTTCGTGGGATCCTTACTCACGCGAGGCGGTTTCGGCGAGGGCGAGGCGCGGGGCCCTCGCGAGCGCACGGCCCTGGGTGTCTGGCAAACAACCTCGGAGAGGACCAGGCGCAGCGTTGGCTCCCGCGAGAGCCGGCGTTATCATCAGTGTCCGGCGCTGCATTCTATGAGGGCGGTCGAGCTACGGCGATCCACACTAAGCACCGCCTCGCATTTTTTGCGAGGACAATCCGAAGCGACCTGGCTCGAGTGGGGGCGTGGGCAGCGCTCAAGTGACATAGCGGCCCTGTCGCCGAGCGCCGGACGGGCGATACGCCAAAGGTCCAGGGGGATCCGAGCCAGGTGCAGCATCAACTCAACTTCGAGGTGCTCGCCGAAACGATGGCTCTGTTTCGGGAGTTGCAGGCGATCGTGCGCCGGGACTTGGGGGGTCCGGTGATCGATGGCGACACGCTGTTGTTCGAGATCTCGCGGCGGGCGTTAGCTGGGGGGCCGAAGTCGGAAGCGAGTTCCGGGGCGCCCCCACAGGATCCCCCACATGGGGGCCGCGTCCGACTGCGAGACAACCCCGTACCCGCTCTCGTGACATGGGGACTGCACCCGGTCGCGAAGCAATGACAACGACAAAGAAAACAAGGCGCGAGCCAGCGCCACCCAATCAACGACCACCAACCAATTCTCACATGAGGGCGGTAACAACCAGCCAAGCAAAGAAAAGTCGAATCAAGAAAAACCGCTTCAAGAAGACATCGCACGAGCGACCCACAACCAACAGGCAACCACCGAATTGAAGTGGCGCCGAACCGTGGCATACTACCCCGACACCTCGAATTTTTCGCTCATCTCCTCCACTCCACGTATGGACGTTGGCTCATCCATTTTGGCCGCTACCGTAGTGCTGCTCGTTCTAGTGCCTCGGCAACTCACGTTTCGAGCGGTTTCGAAGCCCTCCCAGAAG
>CAYTRQ010000018.1:0-18786 GCA_964440025.1 uncultured Polyangiaceae bacterium
CGATGATCCGCTGCATCAGCATGGCGGCAAGTGGCTTTCCGACGATAGGAAGGGAGGGGCACTCCCCAAGTCACATCATGAATGGGGCGACAAGGTCTGGGGACCACAAGCAGCAGAAGCAGGCTGGAAATACTGGGCCCTTCTTCCTCCTGAAGGAGCCCTTGGAGAGAAGAACATGATGCGCCTGTCGGAGTCCTACGCCGAGCTAGGCGTGACGGTCCAGGTCTTCTCGGACATCAAGGAGGCCTTTGCTTGGCTTCGCCGACAAGGGGCAAAGAATATCCTGAGCGACGAGCTGGAGAAAATCAACAGCCGATCCACACAGTAGTTGGAGAGTCGTCCCGGCAACATACCAGCCTCACCCCCGCGGGCCAGGCGGGGCGCGACGCGGCAACAGGGCGGGCCCCGCCAAGGTGGCATTTGCATTCTAAGAACGCGAGCCTATGAAAGCCCCGCGCTACTCCACCCGATGCGGGTGAGGCGAGCATCAATAGAGCCTCGCCAACGCTTCCGAGCGGGTGGGTGAGGCCGGCAGCAGAGCCTTTTTCCAGCGCTTTGTCCGGCGGGCCATCTTTTTGGTTGAAACGGATCTCCGAAGCCCCTGCGGGGCACCGGCGTTCTAGCCGGCCTCGGCGCCCTTTGCTTCTGCCGCGTCCCCAGCCTTCGGCTCGGGAGACTCCTCCACGACGGGTTCTTCAACCAGGGACTTCAAATCAAGCATCTCCTCGACGTTGGGCATCATCACCAATTCCACACGACGATTCTTCTGGCGTCCGTACTTACCAGCATTGCTCGCCACTGGGTCCGTCGCGCCATAGCCAGAAGCGCTCCAGCGACTTGGATCGAGACCTCCTCCCGGGTTCTCTTCATCGTCAGTGGGCGCAATCAGATAGAGGAGCACCGTACGCGCCCGCATAAGAGAAAGCCCCCAATTGTCCTTGAACTCCTTCTTGGCATAGGCTGATTGGATCTTTTCGTTGTCCGTGTGGCCAGCGACTTGGTAGGTGCGTTGGGAGAGATCTTCATCTTCTCGAATGACTCGAGCCACCTCCTCCAGGATCTCCTTACCCTTGTCTTGGAGCTCCGCCTTTCCACTCGCAAAAAGCACATCTCCCGGCAAGGAAATGATCATTCGGTTTTTACGAATCTCGATCTTCAATCCCAGCTTGGTGAGCTCTTCGAGCTTCTTGCGCAGCGTCTCGAACCGCGCCTTGATCCGTTCGAGAGCCGCGGCGCGCGCCTTGTATTCCTCGAGAGCGCTGATCAGCCTGTCCTTTTCCTCTCCTTTTTCGCTCAACTTGAAGCCCATGGCCTCAATTTCTTTTTCAAGCTGGGCAGCACGCTCCTTGGCCTCAGCGAGCTCGTCTTCAGTCGCTTGGTGCTCACTGGCTAGCCTGCCATACCTGTCCAACTGGGCTTGCCACTCCTCTTCACTGTGACCACAGGCGACCAGTGAGAGCGCAACTCCCCACAAAGCCCCGCGCTGCGCGCTCGGGCGCCGTGCTATTCCATTTCTCGAAATACCCGCCTTCATGGCAATGAAATATCACAGGTTGGTGACGGGCAGAATCTACTTTCTCGATCGAAAAACGCCGGCGCAGGAGCCCCCGGAAAGGACTCCCGTACCGGCGCTCGGCGAATCACGTCCGCGCACCAGAAAGGCAGGTGCAAGGGGCTCCCCACCGCTTCCGTAAGGACGGCGGCGGCCCCTTAGAGGTGATGCGCTGGCGTTCTAGTAACCTCCGTACCCGTAGCCGCCCACACTTCCTCCGGTGCTACCACCTGTAGCACCGCCCATGCCGCCCATGCCGCCGGTACCGCCCGTGGCACCACCGGTACCTGCGGTGCCGCCCGTGGCACCACCGGTCGAACCGCCGGTACCTGCGGTGCCGCCAGTGGCACCACCGGTCGAACCGCCAGTACCACCTGTGCCGCCCGTCGCTGCTCCGCCCGTTGCTTCTCCACCAGTGCTGGTCGCACCAGTTCCTGCAGCACCGCCAGTGCCGTCGTCGTCAGAAGTACCACCGCAAGCGTTCGCGGTGAACATAATGAGAGGCACTGCAGCCCCAAAGTACCCTAGTTTTCTGAACTTCTTTGAATCCATTGAGCTCCTCCTCAAGCTATCTTTCTCAAGCTACGATTTCCAATTCTGATTTAGGAGGGAGCTTTCCCAACAAGCAAGGCCTCCTTCGCGAGCTTAGCGTAGTTCGCATTTCCAAAAGATGCGAATCAACATGCTCCAAAAAAGAGTGACACCGGCGCTCGTTCACTGGCAAAAGCTGCGGATAAGGCCGTTTTCAACCGCCTGGGCCGTTGAATGTTTTCTTGCTTGTTGGTTTGCCATCCCTTTTGAGTGGCGAGCAGTGTAGTCAGATCGCGAGCAAGACCAAGTCCATCACGCTGCAAGAGCACACTTGTGTCACGACGACGGCAGAACACCCATTTTTTCGCAGCCACATTGAACACTGGAGTCACTTCATCCAAAACAAGTCCGTTGACCATGGATGAAAGGAAGCGGTTTCTCGAACAACTCGACCTCTCCACTCGCCAAGCCGGCGCGGTGGCGATCCATCTGCAAGGCAAGGTCGAGATCGAGGCCAAACCAGAGGAGTCGTCCTGCGAAGGCCAAGCGCTGACTGCCGTCGACTTGGCCACTCAGGACCTGATTCTCCACCAACTACTCACCGATTGTCCCGATGTGGCGGTCGACGCCGAAGAACAAACCCAACTTTTGAAGCAGTTCGCTCCAGAAGACGGAAGGCGCCCCCTCATCGTCCTCGATCCAGTCGACGGAACCTACAATTACACCCAGGGCTCCCCACAGTACGCCGTGATGGCAGGATTGATCATCGAAGGCGTGTTCCAGGCGGCACTGATACGCTACCCAACCCGGAACCAAACCTACTGGGCCACTCGCCACGGAGGTTGCTTCGTACAGAGTGATGCTCAAAAACCCGAAGCAGTGAAGGTCGAAACACGAGCAGAAGGGAAGCGCACCACTCCTCCTATTTTGCTGAGCCCCGGCGTCTCAGAAGCCAAGCGGCGTGGCCTGGAACAGAGATACAAAACCTCCGTGTGCCGCTGTTCCGCGTTCGACGGAGCGTGTCTCCCTCTAAGAACAGCCCGGGCCTCCGTGGCAGAAGGTCGCGCCGACCGTCGTCGTGCCATCGCCCTCTTTCTGAGCCTCGAGGCTGGAGGAGTCGTGACAATGGGCGGACAAGATTGGCAGGGCGAAGATCCTCAAGGCCTTTCCACGGATCGGAAGCCAACGATCTGCGCCGAGAATAGGGAGCTCGCAGTTCACCTCCAGGAAGCCTGGAACAACGCACCATAGATGTCTGGCACAAACGACGAAGTCCTTTTCTGAACCAAGACTTCAATCAGGCACTCCGCAGCGGCGCTCCAGGCATTGGACAAAAGAGCGCAAGCGACGGGTCACCCGAGCGAGTTCCCGTCCAAAGTTCTCGGCCGCCGGCGCTCCCGGCACAAGCTCCTCACACGCACTCAAAAAAGCGATATACTGAGAACGCGATCGTCTGCTTCCTGGAGGAAGACTTCGGAGTCAAAGTGGGCATCACCGATGTTGAGCATCGAACAACCCGATACAGTCGATGGACTGACAGAACTATGCTCCTCCTGAGACTTCGGAAGGACACTTCGCGGACCCTCGACAACGCCCTTGGCGCTGGAAGGTTCCCTGAGTAGCTTCAGGCAGTGTTCAAAGTAAAAGGACTCACGGTCGACCTCAAGGGCAGATCGATGATCCGATCCCTGACGTTCTCCCTCTCTTTTGGTCAGACGCTGGCGGTGACTGGGCCAAGCGGCAGCGGAAAGTCGACCCTTCTGCGTGCCCTCTCCGGCCTCGTCCCGATACGGGAAGGCCGCGTGGAACTCGAAGAACAAGACGCTGAAGCACTCGGGATCCACCAATGGAGAGCAGAGGTCTCGCTCGTCCCTCAAGACCCCCCCTTTCTCACCGGAAGCTTCTCCGACTTCGTCGAGCGTGTTGCCAATCTAGCGGTCCAGCGTTCCCGCGGCACCACCGACACTCTCAGCCAGGAGACGGCACGCTATATGGCCGAGCTGGGGGCGGCGCGCGAGCTTCTCGACTCCCCGTTCGCTCACCTTTCCGGTGGCGAAAGGCAGAGACTCTACCTCAGTTTGGTACTAGCGACGAAGCCCCAGGTCCTCCTTTTGGACGAGCCCACGAGCGCATTGGATGACCACGCCAAATCGCAGGTTGAGGAGTTACTTCGAGGTCGCACCTGCCTTTGGGTGACTCACGACATAGGCCAGGCCCAGCGGATCGCGGACGGCTGCGTGGAGCTAGGATCATGACCGGCCCTCAGCCCTTGTCCCTTTGGTCTTTGGCGCTGGCAGCGACTCTGTTGCTCGTCAACGCTGGGGTGTCCCTATGGATGTCCCTTGGGCTGGGACGCCGTCTACTCGTCGCCGCCGTGCGCACGACGGTTCAGCTTTCGATTCTGGGTTACGTGTTGGTCCCCATCTTCGAGATGAATCACCTCGCGCTGACTTTGGCGCTCGTGCTCTTGATGATCGGGATTGCGTCCATCGAGGGCCTGCGCCGAGTGAGTCTTGGCTACCGGGGGGCCCGCATCGACAGCTTCGTCGCTCTTTTTTGCGCAGCTCTCTTGCCAGCCTGGGTAGGAAGCCATCTCGTCGTTCAAGTCGATCCTTGGTGGCAACCCAGATACCTGATCCCTCTGGTGGGAATGATTCTGGGGAACGCTCTCACCGGGATTTCCCTGGGTCTCGATCGCTGCCTGACACAAATGCGCGAACAGCGCCGCACGATCGAGGCTTTGCTGGCCTTGGGTGCCGCGCGGAAGGAGGCATCCCAGGAGCTGGTTCGCGATGCGCTCCGGACGGGCATGATTCCTATTACAAACAGCATGAGTGTCGTGGGACTCGTCACCATTCCCGGCATGATGACGGGACAGCTCCTCGGTGGCACCCCGCCAGCTCTGGCCGCCCGTTATCAAATTATCATCATGTTTCTCATTGCCTCGGCAACGGCCATTGGCACAACTTACATAGTTCTCCTTGCGGTCCGCCGGCTTTTCGACAGTCGGCACCGGCTCCGCATAGAACGGATTTCATAACCCCGAAGGCGCTTCCGAGCTACGCTCCAAGAAGAAACATGGCATATCGAACCAAGCGCCGGAAGAAGCTCCGCTGCCGCTCACCGGGCGCGAGTGAGGCAAAGGCGAGCCCCTTCCCCGAATGATTCGATGCAACCGGTTACTTGCCGAAACGAGCCGCGCGGGGCCCTTCGAGACAGGGCGCCTGAATCTGCGCTCAAAATTTCGCGTGGCCGGGGGTCCGTGGAAACGGAATGACATCACGAATGTTCTTCATCCCGGTGACATAAGACAGCATGCGCTCCAGCCCGAGGCCGAAGCCGGAATGAGGGACCGAGCCGAAGCGTCGCAGATCGAGGTACCAATAGTACACCTCTTCTGACAGTTGCTGCTGCTGCATTCGATCACGCAGCACATCGAGCCGCTCCTCTCGTTGGCTCCCTCCGATGATTTCACCAATGCGAGGCGCCAATACATCCATGGCGCGCACGGTACGTCCATCTTCATTCGCACGCATATAGAAAGGCTTGATCGATCGGGGATAGTCGGTGACGACGACCGGACGCTGAAAACACTCTTCCGTGAGATAGCGCTCGTGCTCACTTTGGAGATCACATCCCCAACCTACTGGAAACTCCCAGTTGCGGTTGGCCTTTTCGATCATCTCGACCGCGTCTGTGTATGTCACGTGGGCAAAGTCGGACTCGACAACGTGCTCGAGTGTGGCAAGCACAGTCTTGTCAATGCGCTGGTTGAAGAACCGGAGATCGTCTCCGCACTCGCCAAGGACCGTCCCGATAAGGTACTTGAGAAACTCCTCGGCAAGCTCCATGTCGTCGTCCAGATCACAAAAGGCCATTTCTGGCTCGACCATCCAAAACTCGGCCAGGTGACGCGGAGTGTTGGAGTTCTCGGCACGAAACGTAGGACCGAACGTGTAGACGTTGGTCATCGCCTGGGCGAAGGTTTCACCTTCGAGCTGACCGCTTACCGTGAGAAACGTTGGCTCCCCAAAGAAATCCCGAGCGTAGTCGACCTGCCCCCGCTCATTCTTAGGGACATTTTCCATATCGAGAGTGCTGACGGAAAAGAGCTCGCCCGCCCCCTCGCAATCCGAAGCGGTGACGATCGGAGTGGCAACATGAATGAAGCCGCGCTGTTGAAAAAAATCGTGAACAGCTCGCGTGAGCACGTTGCGTACGCGGAAGACGGCCCCAAAGGTATTGCTGCGAGGTCGCAAATGGGCGATCTCTCGCAAAAATTCCAGGGTGTGCCCTTTCTTTTGCAATGGATATTCGAGCGGGTCGGCATCTCCGTAGACGAAAAGAGACTTGGCTTGCAGCTCCACCGATTGCCCTTTTGCCGGGCTCTCCACCAACTCCCCTTCAACGCAAATGCTCGCTCCCGTCGTGACCCGAAGCATGGTCTGCGAGTCAACACTTCCACGGTCAATGACCACTTGCAGATCACGAAAACTGCTCCCGTCGCTCAACTGCACGAAGTAAATTCCCTTGCTGTCGCGCCTCGTTTTGACCCAGCCGCGTGCGACGACGGACGTGCCAGGGGCCTCTTGGAGAAGATCGCGGATGTACTGCCCAGGTCGGATCATAAGCCGACAGCGATGTTGTGTCGGGGAGCCAACGGGCGCAAGGAGCAAGATGGATCGGCTCCCTACGACTGCACCGGCATGGGTCCTTCAAAAGGCCCCGCCAACTCTTCCCCAGGGGCGGTGAGGTGCATGGCGGTGGGGAGAGCAAGGCGGCTGAGGCGGGATTTCAAGTTCCCCGAACCCAGCGCTGCAGACGCAAAGTCAGCGCGAAGGCCAGGACCGATCCCACAGCCGCCGCCCACGCTCCGAAGACCACGAGCAACAGCCCATCCACCAAGCTGATCCCGGCGATCAGCACATGCACCGGCACCGGCGCCCGCTTGCCCCGGCCTTCCCGCTTGGCGATCCAAGTCAGAACCATCAAATAGGCCAGCAGAACGATGGCCCCTACCCCCAAGGCACTGAGTCCTGGCCAGCCCCAACTTCGCTCCTCCATCAGATGGCTGATTGTGATGGGAGCACCGCCGCTCAGCCCCGTTGCTTGAGGTAGAGCGAGAAAACCAGAGGTAGCATACACGCCCACACGACACATCCCCATCAGCAGAGGAGAAAAGGGATTCTGCTTGTGAAACAGGTCATAGAGGACAATGAATCCTGCCAAGACGAGTGCAGCAACTACCGCAGGACTGATGAGACCACCGCCCACGGCAAGTGACGTGCTTGCAACGATAGCGAGCGCTAGTACGAGCTGTCCAAAACCGACCGCGAACACCGTGGAGGCTCGCACACGGCCTGCGGGGATCGGCCGCTCCGGCTGATGCTCTCGATCGAAGTTTCGATCAAAAGCATCATTGAGGAACATTCCGCCCGTATACATGAAAGAAAGGGCGAGCAGGGCAGGCGGAAGTACCGAGAGCGGTACCGTGCCCGACGCCAGGACCATGCCGGCCAGGCAGTTGCTCCAGACCGTTGGTAGATTCGAGATCCGTCCCAGCTCCAACAAGGTTCGCAGCTTCATTTTCGTCTCCCTGACGGAGCACCCCAATCAAGGTGCTCACGAGTCCACAACACCTCTCGCGCGATCGCCTCACTCACCGAGGCCGGACGAAATTCGTCGGGCAACACCCCAAAAGTATAAGTCTCCACCTCCACGTGATCGGTCAGAGGACTTTCAACCTGTCGTTTCAAAACCCGGGCCAGGAAATCCTGAGTGCTCGACAGCAACCCGTAGTCACGACGAAAAACGGGAACATGGAAATGCACCCGGACATGCTGTCCGAGACACCCCTCTGTGCGAAGCATTCGAGGCAAATCGATGAATCGAACGGGATCTCCATCGCCCTTGGCGCTCCCCTGGTGAAGGTAGACGCCGTCGTCAAAGGCAGCCAATCGTTTGCGCCCCTCTTGCGTCAGCCGCTCCACTTCGAGCGCGGAAGTCGCTTGGATCTTGGCCACCTCGATTCCACTGGCCTGCAGTAGGTTCCATGCCTCGTCGGGATCCTCGAACTGTACGGCAGCGTGGCAGGTATCGAAGCAGATGCCCAAGTGGTCCCGCAGCAGCGCTTCGACTCGCGCCGACTCGACATCGAGACAGCGTGCGTGATCTCCTCTCCTCCTCTGGGAAAAAAGCTCCTCCTGAAAGAAGCTCACCAGCTCGTCGGTGGTTTCCAACAGACACCCCGGCTCTGGCTCCAGTCCGAGGACAACGCGTGTTCCCGTCTCTCGATGGAGTCGCGAAAGAAAGGACGCCTGCCTTACCAATTGCCGCGCAATGAGCGCCACGCCGCCTTCGTGGAGCGCTGTCCGAAAGCAGCCGGGCACAGTACTGATACTCAATCGTTTGGGCGACCTCTTCATCCGGGGCGCTAAGCGCGCCAGGAGTCGCGCCAGCCGGCTCGTGTATGTCAAACGCTCTTCACTTTGCCAATCGGGAAGGTAGACGTTCTCCTTGACCCGTGTGTGATGAAAAGCTCCAAAGGGGAAACCGTTAACGGTAAAAACATAGCAGTCCAACTCCTCGAGCAGCGAGAGAAGTCGTTGAAAACTTTCCTCCGATTCGAGCTCACAAGCGGCTTGGGCCGAAAGCCGGAGTCCCAAACCAAAAGGCTCTCTCGGACTCAGCTTGGACTTGATCGCAGGGACGTGAGATCGCAGCGCATTGTCCACTTCCTCCCAGGTTTGTCCCGGATGAATATTCGTGCAGTAACTCAGATGAAGCGGTTCGCTCATCGACTCATCGCCTTGCTATCGCCCAACTTTCCCACAAAAAGAATGGCTTCGCTCATCTTGTCCTCGTCGATCTCATGCACGTCGATGCCCCGACCAATGTCGGCGAGAAGAGTAATGGTCAGTTGCCCTCCAATATGTTCTTGGAATTCCCGAAGACCCTTCAGCACATCCAAGGCCCCCTGAGTTCGGCTCAGCAAACACGCCGGAGACAGATCGAATCCCAAATCGAGCAGGAGTCGAACGATGGCATCGGCCCGATCCTGCGGGAGCAGGCCAACCATTTTCGAATACACCACGTCAATGGCCATACCGACAGCAACCGCCTCGCCGTGACGCAAGGCATGACCGCTTTGTATCTCCAGGCGGTGCGCCGACCAATGTCCGAAATCGAGCGGTCGAGCACTGCCCGTCTCGAAGGGGTCTCCCCCTTCACTGATGTGCTGAAGATGCAGAAGAGCCGCCCAGCGAACGGCACGTTGCAGAGCGTCCTCCTCCCGTGCGCCCAAAGGACCCACCTGGCTGCACAACCAGAAAAAGAAATCCGCGTCGCGGATGAGCGCCACCTTGACGGCCTCCGCGAGGCCGGACCGAACATCCCGAGCGCCGAGGCTGCGCAGCAAGGTCGCATCGTTGAGCACGGCAAAGGGAGGAGCAAAAGTGCCCAGCAGGTTCTTGACGCCAAGTGCATTCACACCGTTTTTGACACCAATGCCAGCGTCGTTCTGTCCCAATACGGTGGTCGGCACTCGCACTAGCCGCAGGCCACGATGGAAGATCGCCGCCGCATAGCCAGCAGCGTCGAGGACGGCTCCCCCGCCGCAGGCCAGCACGACCGAATGACGATCCATCTTCGCAGCGAGCAGCCGACCGTGAAGTTCTTCAATGATTTTGGGATCTGTTTTTGCCGCCTCCCCGCCCGGCAGACGAAACACCGATGCAACCAGAATCAAATGTTTTTCATGAGAGGAAAAGTACTGGTACAGTTTCTCCTCGAACTCGGGCTGGACATCGAGGAATCCAGAGTCGGCCACAACGAACACACGGTGAACCTTTTCGGGTTCCCGCCGAGCTATTGCCCACAAAAGCGCCTGACTGTGCGGGTGGAGGATCTCCCGTTCAAACACCACTGGATAGTCGAGCTCAAGGCAGATGCGCTCTTCATGCACCGAATCAGACGGCGGATTCGAAAGCCAGGACACCGGCGGAAGGGTACACGCCGCATGGACGAATGCACGCGATCGAAGACGACGAAAGAGCGCGAGATCGTCTTCCCATCGAATGCAATGTGACTGTTGGATTCCCGTGCACCGCGATTGCCTTTCGCGAGGGAAACACTCAAAACGAGTGAATACGCTTCCCGAGTCGGCCGTTGCCGCACTTCCCCGACAACACGGGCGCGACGAAAAGGGGGAGTCCGTTCAGACTCCCCCTTTGGATCCAACCGGGCCAACGACGACGCGAGGGCTGTCGTCCGTGAGCGACGACGATGATACGCTGCACCAAATGGCATTCAGTACGCCAGAGAGTCTTCACCCGCAAGGCTGCACGGAATCTTGGGCGGCCGTTCTTTCTGCAGGTGGCGATCCAAAGTCTGGTCATCGGTTGCTAGAAATTGCCAACAATTTGATCCCGGAGCAGTCCGGTGAAATGAGTAGAACAACAACAAAACAGGAGGACCATTCGAGCGGATTTTCCGACACCCATCGTTCCGGCCCAGAGCGCGGTTCGAGCAACCAAGCCGACACCAACCGATCCGGCCCCCGCTCTCCGACAACCGCCCCTTCGGAAATGAAAACGCGCCTCGCATTTGCCAAGCTGGGACGGCTCACCAACCCCACGCCCCTTCACCTCGACTCAGATCAGCTAGCGCAGCTCCTTTCTATCCCACGGATCTCTCCCCCTCAGAACGAAGCACTTAACAACGCAGAGCCCGAAACTCTCCGAGCTTCGCTCCTCGCTCCAGGATACTCGACTGCCGATATCGTTGCTCGAATTGGTCTTCTCTGCCGGGTGAGCTCTGCACTCGGCCAAGAGGCTCTGGGACAACAAGTGACCACCCTGTATCGCACCGGATCCTCCCGAGAACAGCTCAGCATCATGCGCGCCATACCGTGGCTCGGATCTGCCGGTCATTTCGTTCCACTCGTCCGTGAAGCAGCCCGAACCAACGATGTCGACGTCTTCGCGGCGATTTGCCACGACAATCCATTTCCCGCGTTGGCACTCCCGGACGACGCCCTGTTCCAGGTCGTTCTCAAATCGCTCTTTCTTGGAGTCGGCACGGACCGTCTCACGGGACTCGAGAAACGGATCAACGGCGAGCTCGTGCGCATGCTGCGCGATTATGAACAGGAGCGTCTGGCTGCCCATCGCTCCGTTCCACCAGACATCGAGCGCATTGCTCGTCTTCACGAAGCAAACCACGCCAGCTGAATCGGCAAGCGCGAAAAGAGAATCAAACTATGAAGCTATTCGATCCCCATATTCATATGACGAGTCGCACTACCGACGACTACGAAAGGATGGCCGCTTCGGGCATTGCCTGCGTCATCGAACCTGCGTTCTGGCTCGGCCAACCACGCACTCACGTCGGGAGTTTCGAAGACTATTTTTTGTCCTTGTTGGGTTGGGAACGCTTCCGCGCCAGCCAATACGGCATTACCCACTACTGCACAATGGGCCTCAATCCCAAGGAAGCCAATACGGACGTGGTGGCCGAAGGAGTCATGGAGCTTCTGCCTCTCTATCTCGAAAAGGAAGGAGTCGTTGCCGTTGGGGAGATCGGTTACGACGACATCACCAAGCGAGAAGAAGAGATCTTTGCCCGCCAACTCGAGTTGGCCAAGGAAATGGAATTGCCGGCCCTCGTTCATACACCTCACCGCGACAAAAAGCGCGGCACCGAACGAAGTCTCGCGCTGATCAAGGAGGTCGGTTTCCCAGAAGACATGGCTCTCATCGATCACAACAACGAGATCACCTTGCCCCTGGTCCTGGACACTGGATGTTGGGCAGGCCACTCCATTTATCCGAACAGCAAAATGGACGAGGGGCGGATGGTGGAACTGGTCAAGGAATACGGAGCCGAACGCATCCTGGTCAATTCCGCCGCCGACTGGGGTCAGAGCGACCCTCTCAAGGTCCCTAAGACGGCTCAGGCCCTTGCCGAGGCAGGGATCTCATCAAAGGCAATTAGCCAAATTTGCTGGGACAACCCCCAGTACTTTTTCTCCCAGAGCGGGCGGATGAAGGCTCCAGACGCCGAAATTGCAGTCGACCAAACGGAGCTATTCCAGGGAAATTCCGTGTTGCGAGGTCAGACCCCACGCGTCGACGCCTCGGAATAGCCTCTGCCTCCAGGATATGATGAAAGACACACTAGTCATCCTTGTAGTTGGGCTCTCCCCCCATCACATCGGTCCGGATACGCCCCATCTTCAACAGCTAACCCAAGGAGGGGGGCTCCGTCCCCTCAAGGCGGTCACTCCTGCCGTCACCTGTTCGGCCCAGGCCACATTCGTCACCGGTCAGCTCCCCACCGAGCACGGGATCGTGGCCAACGGCTGGTACTTTCGCGATCTTGCCGAAACCTGGTTCTGGCGCCAGTCCAATCATCTCGTTCAAGCGCCCAAGCTGTGGGAAGTCGCGCGAGACCGGGATCCGTCCTTCTCCTGCGCCAAACTGTTTTGGTGGTACAACATGTACTCGTCGGCAGATTGGTCGATGACTCCACGCCCCATGTATCCGGCCGATGGCCGAAAGCTCCCGGACACCTATAGCTCTCCCCCAGAGCTCCGGGACGAAATGAATCGGGAACTCGGGCAATTCCCCTTGTTTCATTTCTGGGGTCCCTTGGCGGACATCCGCTCGAGCCGGTGGATCAAGGATGCCGCTCTGCGTCTGATCGACCGAGAGCGGCCAACTTTGTCCCTCGTCTATTTGCCGCACCTCGACTATAATTTGCAGCGCTTAGGGCCTAACCATCCGACAATCAAATCCGATCTTCGCCAAGTGGATGCACTCTGTGGCGAGCTCATCGATCAGGCAAAAAGCCAGCATCGTCGCGTCATGGTGCTCAGTGAATACGGCATCGTTCCCGTGACAGGCCCCGTGCATCTCAACCGCGCGCTAAGAAAAGCAGGATACATAGCACTGCGGACGGAAAGGGGACATGACCTCCTCGATTGCGGCGCTTGTGGAGCTTTTGCGGTCTCGGATCATCAGATAGCTCACATCTATGTGAAAGATCCTTCCAATATCTCTCACGTGCGGTCCATCGTGGAAGCAACCAACGGTGTGGAGGCAGTTTATGACCGACAACAGCAGAAGACAATTGGACTGGCTCACGAGCGAAGCGGGGAACTCGTCGCGATTTCTCAGGGCGATCGCTGGTTCAGCTACTATTTTTGGGAAGACGAGGACCGCGCTCCCGACTACGCTCGGACCGTCGATATTCACAGAAAGCCCGGCTACGATCCGGTAGAATTATTCTTTGATCCGAAGCTGCCGTTCCCCAAGCTGCGCGCCGCGCGCCGCGTGCTCGGCAAAAAGCTCGGCATGCGCAATCTCATGGATGTCATTGGCCTCGACGACAGCATTGTCCGAGGCTCCCATGGAAGAGTGACCGATCGAGAGGAGGACGGTCCCCTGATCATCAGCGACACCCCGGAGCTGCTCCCCGAAGGACAAGTCGACGCCACGCACGTACGCGACCTGATCTTGTCCCACGTATTCGACCACTAAGGTTCGCCCCCAAAGGACTCCCGAGATCCGTTCCATTCGGAAACACGGACGCATCGAACAATGCCCGGGAGATGGGCCCTGCCGCTCACCCTCTCAGGTGCGCGGCGGCGGAGCTTGGCAAGAGCGGGAGAGGGGCTCGAGCGGACACGCCCCCTACTCGCACGGGAGCGCACGGAAAATCTCCACGAGCGTATTGGAATCACCGGGAGCAGCGTAGGCAACGCTGCCATCGGGATAGCCGCGCATTGCCTGATACCGGTTGCCGACGATATCGACCTCGATCGGTTCGGTCACCGACTGGCCGGTTCCGCGATCACGAACCTGCACATAAAAGCGGCGCTCTGGATCGCTTTGCTGAAGATCCCCGAGCGCTGTCGATGTCTCCCAAGCAGCCAGCATATGGTCCGTCCCATACTCGGCCAAATGGGGGGCCCGTGCGTTGAGCTCGGCACTTCCGGCCACCACGACATCTTGATCCGCCATTCCATCGGTAAAATGAAGCAAATGCACCTCGGCCAAACCGTCCTGCAACTCTGGCTGCCCCGATTGTGCGTCGCTCGTGAGCACCCAATAACCCCCGTTCTGTGCGCGGATATGATCGCTCAGGTTACTATACGCCAAATCCACCGGGCGTACCGTGTCGTATGTGGGGGCGATCGCGATGCGGTTTTGGTTGTCGGTCTTGCACACAGAGACGAACTCAGCGGCCCGATCATCGTAGAGGACGTGTTCATAGCCGCTGTGACTGCAACCCCAATCAAAGCCATCCTGGTGATCGAGAAGCTCTCCGTCCGAGCCCACTACTTTCATTCGATCACCCTGGTGAATATTGATGCAACCATCTTCGGACACGCTGATGGCCGCTCCGAAGTAGCCGGCGGTATTGGTCCCGTCTGTCGCAAGGCGACCGTGGTGAGCGTACCACCAGATCATGGTCACAGTCGGACCGGTGGGCCCCGTCGAATAGGGAGGCAAGTTTGCGCTCGAATCGGTCAACTTGGTCGCCCACGTTTCGCTCTCTCCGTCGAAACCTACCATGTACATGTCGTAACAAGGCACCGGTGGATCGGGAGGCTCTCCGCACAGGTTGCTCGGGTCACCACAGTTCAGCGTCCCGCCACCTTCCGCTTCCCGGGTGAGAAGCAGCACTCCTCCACTGTCGGTCGCCGCGATATCCGCGAAATCCCAGGCTGGAAAGGACACCGGCGTCCCAACCAATTGATCGCTCCCATCAAGCTCGGCCACGTGCACCGCGCCGTCATCCCCCATGTAAGCAAGCCTCGATCCACCAGACGGAATGGGAGACAATGCGAGCGGCTTCAAGCTCACTTCGCTTTCGCTTTGTTCGTAGACCTCACCAAGATTGACCTCAGTGACGCGAAGTTCCGGCGAAGCGCACGCGCCCCGGGAGGCAGATCCCCCGCCACTCCCTTGATCCGAACCGCCTCCAGACATAGCTCCGGAGCCCGTGGTCGAACTGGTCCCTGGCGTCCCACCACGGTCGTTCATCGCACCCGTTCCCCCACCTGTCGCAGCTCCTCCGCTTGAAGAGGCTGCGCCGGAAGATATGCCCCCACCGGCAGTAGTCCCCGGCTCGCACGGATCACACATGTCAGCGCCGGAACTCGCGGTAGTTCCTCCCGTCGTCGTTTCCCCCGACGAGGTACCACCGGTGCTTCCGGAACACTCGCCACATGCCTGACTGGCACTATCAGCACAAGCCGACAAAAGAAGAACTCCACCTGCCAACAAAAATCCAGGGAGCCAGCTCTTCGGAACTTCTCGTGTCAGGAGGCAGGTCGATGAGTTCATGGCAGATCCTTTTGCTGAGAGGATAGATTTCGCGGAAAGCACTGCGCAGCGCGGCAAGGCTGATCAGGGACGCCATTCGTAGGGAGGGGCCAAAGTGACTTCGGTGAGATCCTCGACCCCCGCCCAATCATCCGACACCAAACCGTAGTAGCCGCCCGACGACTTGCTACTCGAAACGTATTCGAGATCACCGAGGAGCTGGGCCGTCCCACTGACGGACTGATTGTTCCCAAACCAACCGAGTGGATAGAAGGTAGCACGGACCTGAGCTGCGTCGCTCACCGAAAAGCTGGCTGGGCCATGACCTGGATGGCTCTCGACACCGATCAGGCTCAACCCACCAACAATCCCTCCGCTCACGGCCCCGCTAACAACCGTAGCCTGGTCTTCGATGCGAGCCTCTCCGGAGACATTTCCGCCCAGGATGCGTGCATGCGTTCCGACATAGACCGATTCAGGTGTCCCTGGGGGAGCGCAACCACCGCCATTTTCGTGTCGAACGGTGCCATCCGGACAATCATCCACGGTCCCTCCCGAAAAACCGTTGGGCCACGCCCCATGCACCTCGATCATGTAGGGGTAACGGTAAATGGAAGGATAAGGTGGACCGTCCGATGGCTGCTCCCAGACGATCTTTTGGTACTCGGTCGGGGTGGCAACGACGACCACGAAAAGCTTCTCCCCCGGATCGATGCAAAATCGCAAGGAGCCCTCCGTGCCCGATCCAAGGGATGAGTAGCGGGCGTTGGTCAGTTGCTCATCGGTCGCTACCAGACCATAGCGAAAGCCGGTGTGGGCTCCTTCCTGAAGGACGCCCCGGAATCGGAGGGTCACTTCACTGGCGGACTGCTCTGGGTGCAGCTCGATGACATTGTAGCCCCAGCGCTGAGGCGCCCAGTAGTAGGGCGAGACGAACCGGTGGGTAGCTCCCCAATCCTCCCCAAGAGCCTCGAGACGGGTCAGGCGCAAACGCCGAGCCGTGCGAGCCCCAGGATCTTCATCGAGCCTCCCATAGTTCTGGCGGTAGATCTCGCCCTGATCGGAGCCGTCTGGGTTTTGATAGTCCCACGTGACATTGTGCATAGCCCATTCGCCGAACAAGTCGTTGAGCTGGTCGATGTCCCAACCCTGGCTCAGCATCAGCTTCTGCCAAGGATCGCCCTGTCCCGCGGGAGCCTCATAGGTCCACATCTCGTGCACCGCCGAGTAGCAATGCTTGTCTTTGAGAAACTCGAAGAACTGCCAGTTGCAGTAGCGATCGCGCGTCGAGCCGTAGTAGAGGTGCGGCGCATTGACGAGCATCTCTGAACAGTGCACGTCATCTCGCTCAACCTGATGGGGCATCCAGTTCGCGTGACTCTCGTAGATCCAACAGCCAGTGCCCCCACAATCCGGAAACCCCTGAGTTGTCGCCTGAACTCCATGCATGAACTCGTGCGCCAACCCCCATGTGTCCTCGAGAGCTTCGGGCCCCACCCAGAGGCCCATTTTGTCCCCTCCCCAACCGCCTCCCCACAGGGGATAGTCGTCGTCGATGTGGACGGCAGCCTTCCATTTGGTGCCGGACTGACAATAGGGTTCTGGAAACAGAATGGGGGCGCCGAAATAGGCATCCCAAAGGTCCTCCAAAGTCTGCAGAGCGTTTTGCACCGTCGTGCTACTCGGCACCGAAGCGACCCCCTGGAGAGGAGAAGGAGGTGCGTCCGAAGTCTCGTACCAATAAATCGCAAAGTGTTCCGACTCCGCACGCAAGGGGTGCCCATCGCTTCCCTCGCTGGGCGCTGTCCAAGATCCCGCTGTGCAGGACTGCGGAGTCGCCGCACATTCGGTCGCCCATGCGGTCTCCGTGGTTCCCATCTGGCAACTCTCGGGCAGCGAGCCCCCCGCACCGTCACCAACCCCAGAACCGCCCCCGGCTCCCCCGCCACCGACGATCCCTCCGGCGCTCGTCATCGCCCCGGTTCCGGCAAAAGTCGCGCCCGTGCCCTGCCCGGCCCGAGCGCCATTCCCAGAAACACCACCTCCGGGAGCTCCGCCTCCAGAAGCCGACGTCCCCCCATCCATGCCCGCCACGGAACCGGTGGAAGTCCCAGCCCCATTGCCACGACTTCCCGTGCCCGATCCACAGTCACCAGACACGCAATCAGCAGGTGATCCCCCGCCGCAACCAGAAACTGCCCCGCTCAGAAGCAGCATCCCCAAGATCTCAAAACCTTTTCTACGCATCGAGGACAGAGCGTCCCTGCGCACACACATCGACAATAGAGAAGAGTTCAAGAGGAGCGGCGCCTTGAAGCGCAAGCCAATTTTTCCATTCCTCTTTGAATCGCTCACGTTAAATGGACCTCACGATAGCCGGACGGAGCGCTTTCTCATCGGCAAAGCGACCGCAACGAGAAGTCTGAAAGCCGAAACAGAAACACAGGAGCTCATACTGGCATATGCCCACGAGCAACCAATCGATCACAAAAATTCGGCTCGAAAGAACAACCGATCCACCCTTCGTCGTCCCCATCAGCCGGTCATAGGATTCACTTTTCGTGACGCCCAGCCACTGTCCAATGAGCTCTCCGGCCCCAAACCGGGACAGGCGACTCAGCCCCCGGGTCCGCTCGGGCGCCACAAGGTGATGAGCTCCAAGGTGCGCTGTGGTGCTACGAGGTAAGCCTCTAGAAGCGTCATTGGACCGTGGAGCTGGAATTTGGCCAGATGGCCGACAGAATTTCCAGTGAAATCGGATTCTGAACCCTTGATCTCCTCCAAAATAGCTACTTCGAGGCGATCATTTCCTCCCCTCCTGCCTTGAACCGTGATACCCCACGCTCATGCGATTCTTCACGACATTATCGGTTACTCTGATTGGCTCTGCGGCGCTCTTCACCGCCTGCTCCGACAACGGAGAAGAAGACGGGACGGGAGGCACTGGAGGAACATCGACCGGTGGAACATCGACCGGCGGAACATCGACCGGTGGAACATCGACCGGTGGAACATCGACCGGTGGAACATCGACCGGCGGGATGGCTACGGGTGGAGGCGGCGGTTCTTGTCCCAACGACGATTTCTCGACTTCCGAGGACGCAGGCTTCGACGTTGGCTACGGCGTTTACATCTACGGCGATATGGGCGGAAGCTGCATCATGATGGACTCCGCCGAGGGCGGCGAAGCCTGCGTCTCCGGCACCGGGGCCCAGGTGGTGGACAACATGTGGGACACCATTTGGGGAGCGGGCCTGGGCATCCAGCTGGCTGAGACCGGCACCTTCGACGCGAGCGAATACGAAGGCTTTTCCTTCACCATCAGCGGCGCACCCAGCGCAGGACGTCGAAGGCCTCGGCATAGGTGGCGCC
>CAYTRQ010000018.1:18796-26436 GCA_964440025.1 uncultured Polyangiaceae bacterium
GGCGACGAGAACAGCTACTTCACCACGGACATTTCCGATGGCGCTAACACGATCGCCTTTTCCGACCTCGCTCAGGGTGACTGGGTCGATGATCCCGGAACTTTGGATACTTCCGCGATCACGGATATCCAATGGCATATTCCCACGAATGCCGACGGAGACGTTCCGTTCGACTTCTGTGTCAGCGACGTCTCTCTCGTTGCCGATACCGGAATGGGCGGCGCGGGCGGCGCAACGCAGTAAGTCGTTGCCCGAGCGGGTGTTCCGCACTCCGCTGTTCCTCATTCGGCCATTCCGCATTCCCGCAAGGGATGCGAGGATGAAAAGAGCGCTCCCCCGACGTGGGGCAAGCGCTCTTTTTTTTGACTCGCTTGATAGAGCTTCCGGTTTTACCAAGCTTCTCTCCGCCGCGAGCGTCGGCGAAAGCCCCTTCCACGGGTCGCTTCATTTGCGCCCCGTTGTTTGTGCCGGCAGCGCCGGCACGGGAGCTTCTGGGGGGATGTGCCGGCGTCCTCGTGACGTTCGGTCATAAAAAGGGTAGATTCCACCGCGGCACGTCCGATGCCCAAGATGAAGTGGGCGAGTCAACAGGCAACGATGAACCAGGACGATGAATTGAACAAGGCACGACGAAGACGGAGCGACAGCCACGCTCGTTGATTGACGGACGCACGCCGCAACGCCACTTCGAACCACAAACTACCACTCACCGACAGACGAAACCCCGTGTCCGAGCAGCAATCACAAACCACCAGTTGGCAAGAACTCAACGGCGGCATCGCTCTACGCAGCGGCCTTCCCCATAAGTTCGTCGTGTTACCCAGCTTCGAATTCATTTTCGACGTGGACTCGAGCGGAGAGGAAGAGAAAGAACAAGAGCAAGGCGGCTACCTGCAACTCACTTCCTCGGAGTACTACAAAGCCGTCGATTTCGGCGACGCGGAAGATCTCGGTGACGGCATGCTTGCTTTCCATTTTCCGGGTATTCGGAAAGGACTTTCCTATACCCTGGCATCGCAGATCAGGGGCGAAAGGACAGTATTGTTCGAAGATGCGAGTCTCGATGCGTTTATCGACAATCTTCAAAATCCGGACGAGCCGCTTGCGCCCGTCAGCGTCAACGGTCCGCCCGCCGAAAGTCCAAGCCAAGAGACCGGTTCCGAGCGCGTTCTTGGCCCCCAAACCGAGGAAGAAGAGCTGCTCGCCGGCGTCGATGACCTGCCAGCAGCAGCGGGGGTTGCTACGGCATGAGCAATTGGCTCGTCATCCAGGTCAGCGACGAAAGTGGGAGTGAGATGACGCCTTCCAACGTCACCTTGCGAGACGACTCCACGAGTCACTCCTTCAACGACGTGTCCGGTCAAGGCCTTTCGCTCCAGCTCAGTTCAGTCTCCGCGGGTGACTACCAGCTGGAAATCGAGCTCCCCGACCGTCCCCCGCTCGTCCTGTCGATGGGAGTGAAGGACCGAAAATCCGGCAAGGTGGCATTCTTTCGAGGGCATTCCCCCGCGTGCTGCACACTCACCACACAACGGGTGACCACAGGCAGCTCGTCAAGCCGCACCCTGCACGCTTTGTCCCTCAAGCTCAAAGAGAACCACGAAGAGATCGTTCTCGTCGCCGGATGGGACTACAGCGGTGGAGCAGACAACACGCTCTATGCAAAAACCTGGCGCGACGACCTCTACGCCCAAGAAACCTATGTGACCGGCACGTCCACTCCCCTGTCTCGCTCGATCAGCGATCACACAGTGGTCACGCTCTTCGACTTCAAGTCAGGCAACCGAATTCGTTGGATCAAGGGGCGCCGCGATTGGCACGAAATGGACTCAGAGCTCCAGGGAAGCGTGCCCACCCATACCGCTAACTACAAATCCAAAGCCAACAAAAAGAAGAGACACGACGACGATTCGATTTCCATCTTGCATGTCTACGACTACATTGCCGACCTCGGCAAGGCGGCGGCGGGCTGTTTGCTATCCGTGGACATGTTTTCTCACGCCTGGGCTGGGGGCCCCATTTTGGTCAACACGAACCAAGAGGCCGAGTTCAGCCCCGGTGGCGCTCGTGAGCTGGAGCGCGATCCCGGTGACAAAGACGGACGAACCAAGGACTTTAGCCGCACCAATCTACCGCGCCTTTCGGAGTTCAAACAGGCCTTTGCCTCCGACGCCGTCGCCAAAATCTGGGGTTGTTTTGCCACGACGGACTACCGCCGCCTGGTTCGCGGAGCGGCCAAAGCACCCGACAAAACGACCAAGTTCGAGGTGACCTTGAGCGACGGGAGAGTGCTCGAGGTCACAGGCCAACGGGTAGAAACCTACTTCAAAGATAGGATCTTGAAAGAAACCTATATGGCAAAAATGGCAGACGCCACGGGGATCACCGTTTATGGCGCCCCTCCAGGCATGGGAGCCAACCTACGAAATGTCGGTCGGCGGAACTATATGTTCGTCAGTCAATCCGACTACCGACTCGAATACCAATGGTTCAAAGACGCCCTGGGTCTGGAGCCCGATGAAAGTGGCTACTTCCCATTCGAACCGTAATCCCACATCATCGGTCTCCGCAGTCGTAGCCGGCGGCTGCCGGAGGTGCCGCCCGTCCGGCGCGACCTCCCAGGAGCATCCTCCAGACATCACCGATAGGAAAGCTGAAGTGCTCCGACCTCCCTCTTCTTGGCTCGTGAAACTCGCCCTCGGTTGTTTCGTCGGCTTCGCATTCGGATGCTTGGTGGGCTGTCATCGACAGGCCGCCGAATCCTCCTCGACGGACTCAACAGACCCCCAAACCGCTCGTCCCGACGAAACCAACCAATCAGCCAAGTCGGTCGAAAAAGACGAACCGCCGCTGGCGCTGACTGCTGAAGCTTTGCTCGCCTCCGCGAGCGACATCGAAAAGCTGGAGGTGCTCGACCCGGAAACCCAAGCAGTCCGGGCGGTGGCCACCGCAGAACAACTCAGCCGCGTCAAAAGCAGCCTGAAAAATGGGAAACTGCAAAGTTCGTTTTCAGCTACCTCTCCGCCCTGGGACGCCGCGCTACGCCTAATCGTTTCCCCCGAGAGATCGTTCATCGCTCATCCAGTGGGAACCCATGCTCTACGGATCAACGCACGAGATCCATTTTCCGTCCGTTGGTCGCGCGAGACGGGAGAGCCTCTACCTGGTGTTCAGGAAATTCTCATGGACGAACGGCTGTTCAATGTGCTCACCGAGCTTCTGGGCCCCCCTGGCAAAGAATACCGTCCCGCGAAACCCATCGATATTCATCAGCTCCGCGGTGAGCCGAGCCCCTGACGGTTGAACGCGGAGGCCACCTTGGCCCCCAACAGGCGCTCTCGGTTGGTCGCTCGCCGCAAGCCAGCCACCACCAACAGAACCATCACGCCCCAAAAGCCCCAAGGACGCCTCGTTTCCCCCGGCACGCTGGAACACGCACACCCCTGAGCTCCCTGACCAGACGCTGGCGAATTGGACGTGCCCCCACTCGAGCCATCACCTGGCGAAACTCCTCCGCCACTGCCATCCATGGAACTCGCGGAGCCCCCCGTACCGTCCGTACCGGTCGCTCCGCTGCCCGTCGTCGCTCCGTCGCCCGAGTTCGTCGTTCCTCCGGCGTTGGTGGTCCCCCCGGTGCTATTCATCGCCCCGCCGCTGCCGTCGGGCTCGTCCATTCCCGTGTCGGGAGGGACGTCCTGAACTTCCACGTTCAGCGGGAGACGGGAGGGAGGCCCCAAATACGACTCAGGTACTCCTCCGCGACTGACAACAATCTTCTGAACCACAACGCCGGAATCAACCATCCACAGTTTGAGAGTGTGCTCCCCTTCTTGCACGGTATGATTCGTGGTCTTCACGATGATGTTGTCACGAACCCAATCCTCCCAAATCGGTGCCGAGTCGTTGAAATCGCTGGGAAGGCCCTCATGCACGTCCACCTGCTCTGGCTGCGCATCGTCGAAGGAGACAGCATACCGATAGTGTGAACCGTGCACCGGCAAAGACGGAGACAGGTACACGCGAACTTCGACCTCTCCTGCCTCCAAAAAGTGCATCTTGTAGTGAAGCTGCGGTGTCGCCCCGCCAGGGGTGACAGAGTCTGCATTCTGCGGCGTGATGTGGACAGCAGAGCCAGTTCGTCCCAAATCGGGAACGATGGCCCAACCTACGTCCCCTTGTTCCACTTTATCTGTAAAATGGGAGGCGTCGAGAGAGATATATCCGTTGGTTTCCACGAAGCCAACGACGTCCTCGGGACGCGGCGAGGTTGGATTGCTCAAAGGAAGCTGCACGGAGATCTCTTCGCCACCACTGGAAAGAGTGATCGTCGCTTCCGAACCTCCGAGCGGCACTTGAGTCCAATCAACGCCAAGGGAGATCGTAGTGTCATCACCGAGGGTTCCGCTACTCGGAGTCACGGAGACATAGTTGGCGTCGCTCTCGGCACTGAAATCGAGGGTCCCCGAACCCCGATTGAACACCTCGATGGTCCGGACCTCCTCTGGGTAATAGACGCTCAGCTCGGGCAGCGTTCCCGGACCGCTTTGAGGAGTCAAAGCCTGCGAAGAACCCTCGATAGCCACACCCAACGCCGCTTCTCCCACGTCGATCGTCTGTGTGCTCGGGCGCACCTGAGTGTCCGGATCGTCCCAACTCGTGTAGCCGATGTGCGTCTGCTTCATCATATGGTTCCACTTGCCATCGGCAATGCTGTGGTACCGCTCGGTGATCGCCGAGTCGTTGTCGAACAGCTCATCGACCCGGTTTGCCATCGCGTTGGTCGACGCACGCCCCTGATTGGCGTAGCGAGCATTCTTCGCCTGGGCGACGTACATTTCGTTGAGATTGGCGCAGGCCAAAATCGGATGCAAAACGAGTTGATAGTATGCGTCGCGCATTTCCTCCGGCAGATCGGTTTCGATCGTCTCCGCATCCGCTACCAACTCGTTGTACTCGGACACGACCGTGTCTGCCTCGCGGAAGTTCTCCAAGCTATAAGTTTCGGCACTGAGAAGCTCGGGTTTACGACGACCGTTAAACTTAGAATAGCGAGAGATCAGTCGGCCAATGGCCTTGGCATGAGTGTCGCCAAATTGCGCCTCGGCCCAGCGCCGGGAGTAGTCGGCCAGACGTGCCGCGGTCCACGCCTCCGGGTCCCACGCTAAATCGAGAAAGAAGTGGAGAGGATACTCCATCGGCTTGATGTCCCCCACGTTGACGATCCAAATGCGGTCGGCGCCCAAACTGTAAGCCCGTCGCATCTGCTCCCAAACGCGCGGGATAGGATTGGTATTGAGCCACTTGTAGCTACGAGGCCCTCCGACGTAGTCATAGTGGTAGTAGACTCCGTATCCTCCACTTCGTGAGGCGTCGGATGGCGAGGGAAGACGGCGGATGTTACCCCAATTGTCGTCCGCGAACATCAGGGTGATGTCGTCGGGCACTTGCATCCCATCGTCGTAGTAACCTTGAACCTCTTTGTAGAGCGTCCACACCTGAGGGATCTCGGCAGGGGCTTGGCCGGTGACTTCTTGGATGATCTGCCGCTGATCGCTCACGATACTCTCCATGAGCGGAATCCCTTGGTCTGGGTTCGGCTTGTCACCACTGCCACGCATGCCCACCGTCACGATGTTTTCACGGTCCCCCATCCTCTCGATGCCGCCTCGCCAGAACTCCCGAAGCGTCGCAGCGTTCGTCGAATACGACCAATCTTCCTCCGTGTGCCCTGCGTCGTACCATTCCTGTTCGGCACGAGTCATTGGCTCATGGTGAGAGGTTCCCATCACGATACCGTATTCGTGAGCCAATTCCGGATTGGCAACATCATCGGTATTGAACGATTTGCCCCACATCGCTGGCCACAGATAGTTACCTTTGAGCCTGAGGATCAGCTCGAAAACACGCGCGTAGAACTCGGAGTTGAAGCCGGGCCCTCCCGAGCCGAATGTTGCCGAGTACCAATCAGTGAGCGCCGGTGCCTCGTCGTTGATGAAGAGTCCGCGATACTTGACCGCGGGCTCCCCCAGGCTGTGTCTCCCGGGCAGCACATCGAGCCGCGAGCGTGAGCGAGGGGGGACATCTGCCCAGTAATACCAAGGCGAAACCCCCATCTCCTCGGAAAGCTCGTAGATCCCATAGATCGTCCCTCGCTTGTCACTTCCAGCGATGACAAGCCCCCGGTCGACTCCGGGAAATGGCTGATCGATTGCCTCGACCACGAACATTTCCCACGCGCCTTGAAGCGAGGAGAGATCGATTTTGTCCTGCGCGACCAATTCGTCGATGAGCGGACTCTGCCCCAAAGTGCCAATAAGTACCGCCGTGGAACCCGTCGCTGTATCGGCTTGATTCAAGACCGGCTCCGTACCGCTCACCTTTCCGATGTCCATCTTCAAGTCCTGGGCAGCGCGCACCACTCCCGCGTAGTCCTGTTCGGAGACGAACAAAGGAGCCGCTTGGCCGTCGGCGAACAGTTCGAACCCGTCGGCAACGGGGCTTTCCGAAACCATCGTTCCCTCGGCCCGGAGCGCCGAGGTCGTCTGCCTCACGGAAGTCGCTGAAGAAGACGGACTCGAAGCCTGGGTGCCCTGCCCTCGAGAAACGTCGTCTTGTCGAGGGCCAGCGCACCCGACAACCAAACAAAGCCCGAGAACCAGCGTCACACCTGCCGCCAAGACCGACCGCCACACCTTGATGCGCATTCCGCTTCCCTATCACGATCGATCCATCGATACAGCCTCTCATTCGTTCAAGTTCGCAGAGAACCTGGATGAGACGGGCTCTCAGGGGCGAAACCCCTGTTCGAGGGTCACGCTCGCGTCATTGAAAACGTCTCCTCGCGCTCGGTACGGTGCATTTTTGGCGCATTCCGCAAGATTTGGCACATTTTGCAAGAAGTGCCCGTAGACGACGCTCGATGCTTCTAAACGACAGCTCGTGCTCTTCGAGGACAACTCGTGCCCTTCGGGGGTCGGAGGCAGCACTTCCTCTGCGGCCAACCAGCTTCGGAGGCAGCACTTCCTCTGCGGCCAACCAGCTCATGGCTCTGCTCGAGCGCATCTTGGGGCCCTTGCGGCAATGAGCCCGCGTTGATCGCTTCTCTCGTCGCGTCGATTTGCGGCCCGTGGAGACATGCCGCAGCCAGTGATACATTTTCCCGTATGCGGCTCGAAGCACAGAACCTGGCAACGGACGGACTCCGATTCGAAACAGACGGGCCTGACGCAGCGGCCAACCGACTGGTTCTCGGAGCGTCGGACGGCATCTCTGGAACCTACGCGCAGGATCCCGAGGCCATCGCGCTCGAGCCCATCAAGGCACGACAATTTCACATCACGGAGCTCTCGTGGGGGCTTTCCGCCGGCCGCATCAGCTCCGAAGGTGAGTCCCTCCTGCAGGACGCGGAAGTGAACGCTCGGATCCCTCGCCAGAGTGCTAAAGACGAGCCTGGTTTCCTGGGAACGATTGCGGCCGCCAAATTAGAGATCCCCTCGCTGCATCTACGCCGCGGGGAGCTCACGGTCCGCGTCGATTCCTTGGTGCTGGAAAATTTACTGATCCGCGTGGACGGCGCCGGAACCCACGTGGAAGCCTCTCGGCTTCGAGCCGGTGCAGTCCAAGTCGAGAGTAGCTCCTTC